>SUTX01000011.1 GCA_015152465.1 Cyanobacteria bacterium SIG31
GCATACCTCCCAAAAGGTACGCCAAGACTGCGCCCTAGTCAGCCCAAAGCATGACCACAAGCGGGTTGTAGCTAGTTTATCTTTATCTAATTTTGCTCTTCTTATTTGTACGATATCCATATACCCTACATTTATTATACTGTCCTTAATTCCTTAATTCCACATGTTTAATACTTTGTAACGCCAAACCATACAAATCGTTACATAAGTTAATAAAAAACTGACAAACCCACTATTTATAATAGTTTGTCAGTTTAAATTTTATTAAGATTTATTACTAATCAACAGAGAATATATCTTTAATATCTTCCATAGTGAGCGATTTAGCTATATTTCTATCAATTGAAACTACGCTATCAACAAGGTCTCTTTTTCTACCTTTGATTTTTTGGATTTTTTCTTCAACTGTATTTTTTGTAATAAGTCTATATACAAACACTTTTTTAGTTTGACCAATACGGTAAGCACGGTCAGTTGCTTGGTCTTCGACGGCAGGGTTCCACCAAGGGTCATAATGAATTACATAATCCGCACCTGTTAAGTTCAAACCAGTACCACCAGCTTTTAAGCTTATTAAGAAAATTGGTATATTAGGATTATTATTGAAGTTTTCAACCGCTTTTTGTCGGTCTTTAGTCTTACCAGTCAAGTATTCATAAGGAATACCAGAACGTTCTAACCAAGCTTTAATAATATCAAGCATGTCAACAAATTGGCTAAATAGAAGCACTCTATGTTTTTCTTGAATAATTTGTTCAAGCATGCCTTTTAAATATTCAAATTTACCTGACTGAATCACACCTTTTACATGGTCTTTATCGTAAAGTTTAGGGTGACAACAAATTTGACGAAGTCTAAGTAAAGCAGAGAAAATAGACATCCTGCTCTTTTCAAGCCCGTTAAGTTCAATACTCTTGAATAGTTCTTCTTTAGTACTATCAAGAACTTCAAGGTAGAAATCTCTTTGCTCATCTGTAAGTTCACAATATGCCATATTTTCAACTTTATCTGGCAAGTCTTTTGCAACGTCACGCTTCATACGTCTCAAGATGAACGGGAAGATTTGAAGTTTTAAGCGTTTTTCAACAGTCTTATCCTGTCTTTCCATAATAGGTGTAACGTACCTATAATTAAATTCCGCAACATTGAATAAGAAACCTGGCATTAAGAAGTCAAATACTGACCACAACTCTTCTAGTTTGTTTTCAATAGGTGTACCTGAAAGCGCTAGTTTATGGTCTGAATTTAGTTCTTTAACTGCCTGTGCTGTTTGTGAAATAGCGTTTTTAATATTTTGAGATTCATCTAAGATAACATATCTAAAATTATATTTTTTGAGTTTAGCAATATCACGACGAACAAGTGCATAACTTGTAATAATAATATCGTGATTAGGTATCTCTTTAAATAAAGTTTTTCTATCAGCACCAGCTATTTTTAAGCAAGACAGACCAGGTGTAAATTTTTGTATTTCAGCTTCCCAGTTAAACACAACGGTTGTTGGTGCTATAACCAACGTAGGTTGTGGCCCGTCAACTTCTTTTGCTTTTTGTAACAAAGCTAAGGCTTGCAAAGTTTTACCAAGACCCATGTCATCGGCAAGAATACCGTTTAAACCATATTGATACAAAAACCATAGCCAATTAAAGCCTTTAACCTGATATTCACGAAACTCTGCTTTAACACCTTTTGGCAAATCAATTCCCTCAGAAGTTGTTGAGAACGTAGAAATTTGTTCCCAGAATTTCTGGAATTTTTCACTCATTACAAGTTCAAAACCTTGGTTTTGAAGCTCTGTAATCAAACCAACACGATAAGTTTTTACTAAGAAAGTGTTATCATTATTTCTATAAGCATCAAAAGAGTTGAACGAACGCATTATTTGATAAATATTTTGAGCAGGATATTCAACAAATCCCAAACTTCTTACCCTTGCGTATTTTTCGCCACTCTGAATAGTTTCATAAATATCGTCAAAGTCGATAATTTCTTCACCAACTTGACCATAAATTTTAATTTCCATGCTATCGATAGATTCTTCAGAAAAATCAATTTTAGCACACATTTTGAATGGTTCTGGAACTAGCTTGAAGAAATTCATGTCATCACGTTCTTCAAATTTCCAGCCCTCACCAGCTTGTTGAATATAGTAATTATAAAAATCAATAGCGTTTTCTTTTTCTAAAGCTAGGTTGTTTGTTTGCATTGGAACAAATTTACAAGCTAGAAGCATATTATATGCCATTTGTTCGTGTTGATAATCACGCTTAATCCAATACACAAGATCTTCAACATCGCTCTTTACTGATAAATATGGAGATTTGTCATTGCTTTTTGAGTAAGGTACTTTGACTCCAGAATAATCAAACTCTAAAGATGCCTTGAGGGATTGGTCATAGTCTATACCAAGAGTAACCACATTAATAGGTGGCTTATGCTCCATTAACAATTTGCTTATATTGTCAGCAATTTTAACATTCATTATCTCTCTTAAATGAGGTAATTCTTCATATACGAATTTACCACCATCAGCATCTTTTAAATCTGTAAATGTTGATTTAATTATGTTTTGTGGCAATTCATTCATTGCAATATTTATAGGGAAAATCACGTTTTTATAACGTCCCCACTTGATTTGTCGAGAGAAATATTTAATTTCTTCAAAAGGATATGTTTCATCTTTGTCTGGTCTGGTCCAGAATAATTCTAGAACAATGTTTGTCGCTCCGTTAACGTTAGTTGTGGAAACATCCATATTGAGCGACCACATGTTTTCTGTAAACATGATTCGCTCTTTTGTTTTTTCATCCAAAACTTCTTCTTGTTCTGCTAAAAGTGGGAATACTGGTGCGAATTTTGTAATAGGTATATCATACCAACCAGCCTTTTTGTCCTGTTTTGAAATTTTTAAAAGGGTTTGGAACAAACCAATCTCAGACTTTTGAATATCGTTAAGCTTAAAATTTGGATCAGCTTTTTGCACTTCAATAAGAACTCGTAATATAGATTCAATTGAACGAACAATTTTGTTTGTAGAACGGTCTCTTACTAAAATAGAGAAAAAGTTTTGTCTTCTTTTTGGGTTAAAATGAAAAATATAATTTCCCTTTGGTGATTCAATAGGTGCTGCAATTATATCCGAAATGTCAGGTTCTACTTCATGCTTTTCCAAAAGCCATTTTTCGTACGCACCAGATTCAATAGCTTTTAACGCTATCGCAACTGAATGTTTACACCACTCTTCTTTAAGCGGACAATTACAACGAGCTTCTATTTTATTTTTCTTGAATATGAGGTCTGTAACGTAGTGATCCTGATAGTTACCTTTAACCTTACCTTTGAAAAAATTCTTCTCAGGATATGCTTCAAGAATCAAATCTTTTTGGTATACTTCATAACCACGACGCCAACTACCAGCTGTCGCATTTTTCTTTAAAAAATCATAATTAAATTTAAATTCGCTCATTAGCGTAAAAAACGTCCTTTTTGGGTTTTACAATATAAAAATGGCAAGACTTTAAGCTTTATAAAAGCTCCTTCCTCGACCAAAGGTTGTTAAATAAATATCAACTAATTCCAACCTTAAGCTTATTATTACATATTTTTTTTATTTATGCAAGAGAATTCTTTAGTCTAATGGAGCATGCTGAAATACTTGCATTATTTTAAAAATGTATTATAATAAACATGTTCGGTTCTTGCCGAAGATTTTTTATTGAATCTCATTATTTATTATTGACAGGATTATTTAGATTAGTGAAATTTTTTATTTACTGTGGTTAAGAGGCTTTTATTATGTATGTAAACAAATGCATTAAATGTGGTGCGGAATTTGAAACTAAGAACCCCAAGCGTGTGATATGTCCTAATTGTTTATACGCAGACAAGGGAGAAACCCAAGAAGAGAAACCTATGCAAAGTTATAGCTCATATTCAACAGAGCAAAAAACTCGCACTTATGATAGGCCTCAACAAGGTGGATATAGAAATTATAGCCGTGACGGACAAAGAGATAACCGCGGTGGATATCAACAAAGACGTGATAACAATGGCGGTGGTTATAATCGTGGTGGTTATCAGCAACGTCGTCCAGAAGGTCAAAGAGATAATAGAGGTGGCGGTTTCCGCAATAACTACGCTAGCGGTGGCAGAAATAATGGTGGATTCCAAAGACGTCCTAACCCAAATAAGAGACCTAGACCACAAAAGCAAAATAAACCTTTATTAATAAGCAAGGAGCAATTAGAACAAATTGAATTGCTATATAAAGCGATGTTACCACTTCCAAACCCAGATGCTCATGAAGTAATTGGTGCAAAATTGGAAATTGAACCACAAAAAGTATTTTTCGGAATCAACTTAGTAAGACAAAAATTAATGTTACCTAAGTTGCCATTCCCAAAACGTAAATTAGCAATTTCACCAGATCAATTGTTAGCAATTAAGAGCTTGTATGAACCATTATTACCATTACCTCCTATTGGATGTCATAAAATTATTGCGGCACAATTAAAAATGGATGAATGGAGAGTTCACGTTGGTATAAAATTAGTGCGTGCTCAAATGGGATTAGACAGATGGAATGAAGACAGAACAGATAAACCTGCTAACTGTGTAAGAGAAGCAAAGGTTGAAGCTGTCGTTTCTGAGGAAGCTGTTGAAGAAAAACCAAAACGTGGAAGAAAACCTAAGAAGAAAGAAGATGAAGAATAAAAACTTTATTTCTGTTGGTAAAATTTTAAATTTCCATGGCGTTAGAGGTGAAGCAAAGTTTGGTTACTCTAAAAATAGAGAGGAATTTTTATCCAAGCTTAAGTTTGTTTATATTTGTGTAGATGATGAATATAAACAATTTGAGATTGCAAATATAAAATTTACCCCTAAATCTGCAATAATAAAGTTTAAAGGGATTGATTCTTTAAATGAGATTATAAAATATAAGGGGGCAATTGTATTTGCAGAGGAAGCTTCCGTTAGAGAAAACCTTGAAGACGATGAGTTCCTAATTGATGAACTTGTTGGCTTGAATGTATATGATGGAGGAGAACGAGTCGGTTCAGTCGTTGGTGTGTCTAATAATGGGGCAAGTGATTTACTATCTGTTAAAACAAATTCTAAAAATGTGTGTTTAGTTCCTTTTGTTAAAGCAATTGTTCTTTCTGTTGATATTAAGAAAAAACGTATTCAAATAAATAATATTGAAGGTCTTTTATCATGAGATTTGATGTGCTAACTCTATTTCCTGAACTTATTCAATCACACTTGAATTTTAGTATTATGAAGCGTGCGACTGAAGAAGGTATTATAGAAGTTAATACAATTAACCCCCGTGATTACACATTGGATAAGCACAAAAAAGTTGACGATACACCTTATGGTGGTGGTGCTGGTATGGTATTAGCTCCTCAGCCTTATGTGGATGCATATGAGGGGGTTAATAAGGAAGGAAACTCAATTACAATTATGATGACTCCACAAGGTGAGCCTTTTACACACGAAATTTCTAAAGAATTAGCACAGTATGATCAAATAATCATTCTTTGTGGACATTATGAGGGCTTTGATGAAAGAATTCGAGAAATTATAAAGCCTAGAGAAATTTCTATCGGAGATTTTGTTTTGACTGGTGGAGAATTACCTGCATTGTCTGTTATAGATAGTATTTCAAGAAATATAGAAGGGACTTTAGGTAAGATCGAATCGGCTCATGACGATAGCTTTTCTGATGGATTACTTGAGTATCCACAATATACTAAACCTCGTGAATATAGAGGATTAGAAGTTCCCGAAGTGCTTTTAAATGGTAATCATAAGCTTATTGAAGAGTTTAGACAAGAACAAAAAATAGCTCGTACAAAAGCCAAACGTCCTGATTTATATAAAAAATGGTTAAAACAGCAATAATTTAAAAGTATAGTTCTTGCACGATACCAATAATTTTATTTAAAAAGTTTTTGTATAAAATTCTATCAGCTGCCCCTGACAAAATAATATCAGCATGTTCTTTGCAAGGTCTAATATGTACTTCTGCTTTAGAATTAGCATTCGCATAAATATGCTCTGCAGAATCGCCAAGACCTCTTTCATTCGCCCGAATAAAGAAGCGTTCTCTTTTTAATTCTTCCGGAATATCAACGTATATTTTAAAGTTAAAAGCATCTTTTACTTTATCAGTAAGCGTAAAAAGACCTTCCGAAATAATAACTTTGGAAGGCTTTGCAAGCGTATAATTATCGTGTCTAATAGCAGTACCACTCATGTCGTATTTAGGAAGATAAGTTGATTTTCCAGCTAATAATTCTTTGATATGTTTGCTCATTAGTTCTAGTTCTAGAGCTTCAGGGATATCTAAATCATAGTTTTTTGCAAACTCTGAAAAACTTCCAGCAGCTTTAACCATATCTGAACGATCGTAGTAGTAATCGTCTGTATTTACTCTGGTAATAGCGTCTTCAATACCAAATTCTGTAGCAAAAGATTCAATCGTATCAATGAGATCTTTAGTAATAGTTGATTTGCCACTTGCAGTTTCTCCAGCAATTCCTATTGAAGCTGGCATTTTTATTTTACCTGACAAGTATCCTGCTATTTTTTTTATTACAAATGGATTATATGCTAACAAAACAGAATTAGGAGTTGCTAACTCTTTTTCAAAAACTCTTGTTAAATAAACCTCAAGCTCATCACAAACGGTAGTTGGTTTTGTTATATATTGTGATTCTAAATTCTTATTTTTAGTTGTGTTTAATACGTTCTGTAACATATTTAAATCTTTTCCTTGTTCTATTATACACAATGCAGTTAAAAATAAAAGATTTTTTTTACAATTGGATACAATATTTTCTTCTTATACTAAAAGGTGTAAAAAATAAATTTGCTATAAAAAAGGGGCCAATTATATTGGTCCCTTTTAGTTTATTTATTTAGCAAACCTTTCCAATAAGATTTTTCAGCTTCTATAGCTTTTTGTCTTGCCACGCTTCTAGCTTCTGCATCTTTTTTAGCTTTTTCTAAAGCCGCTCTTTGTTCAGCTTGTCTTTTTTGAGCTTCAGCTTTTTGTTGAGCTTGTTTTTTCTCAAATTCAGCTCTTTTTTGAGCATCTGCTTTTCTTTGAGCTTCTATTTTGGCGTTAACTTCCTTTTCTTTTTGAGTTAATGGAGATAATTTTTGATTTACAAAAGACTCTAGTCTAGATTCTGCAGCTGTAGCAATTAGTGAAGATGATAATGCAACAATTGCTAATAATGATAATAGTTTTTTCATTTAAAAACTCCTTTCTTAAATCCTAATTACAAAATATTTTAGACTACTTTTTTTGTTTTTTCAAGTATAATATTTATATGAGTGTTGAGTTATTAGGTTTAAATGTAGATACATATAGTTTTGACGAGGCTATTATAAAAGCTAGAGAGCTTATTGATGGGAAAAAAGTTTCGCAGGTTATAACTATTAACCCTGAGATGTTTGAATACTCAAACAAAGACTTAGATTTTACTAACATTGTAAAAGAAGCAGAAATGGTTATCCCAGAAGGAATTGGAGTAAAAATAGCTTTAGCAATTAATGGTCATAGAGCAGACAGAATACCTGGTATTGATTTCGCAAGAAAATTACTTGAAGAATCGGCTTTTAATGATATTCCAGTTGCAATTATTGGTGCTAAAGAAGATGTTATTATAAAAGCTGTTGAAAATCTAAAAAAAGAGATCTCTGGTTTGAATATTGTTTATTATCATAATGGTTATTTTGATGACGATTTAGCAATCTATAATGAAATACAAGCAAAATCACCAAAATTGATTTTAGTAGCACTCGGTTCCCCAAGACAAGAAAAGTTTATTTATAATGCAAAAAAATATTTAAAAGCATCATTAATGGTTGGAATAGGAGGAAGTCTTGATGTCTGGTCTGGCACGCTCAAACGTGCGCCAAAGGTAATTCAAAAGCTTGGTTTAGAATGGTTGTATAGAACAATAAAACAACCGGAACGCTTTAAGCGTATTTTCCCAACGTTACCGCTATTTGTTCTTAAAGCTATTAATTATAAGTTTAATAAGTAGGAGTATATGAATGTTAACTAATATTGAGTTAGAATCTTTAAAAAAATCTGCACTTAATGTAAGAAGAAATATTTTAAAAATGATTCATTCCGCAAAGTCTGGACACCCAGGTGGTTCGTTATCTGGTGCTGATATTTTGACTGTTTTGTATCTGAAATGCTTAAATATTCCAAAAGACTGGGATTTATCAAATGAATATGAAAATCGTGATAGATTTATATTGTCGAAAGGACATGCCTCTCCTTTATTATATTCTGTTCTTGCAGAAAAAGGTTTAATTAGTGAAGATGAACTTATTACATTTAGAAAGTACGGGTCTAAATTGCAAGGGCACCCAGCTAGAGGTTATGTAGCTGGTGTTGAAGCTTCGACTGGGTCTTTAGGGCAGGGATTGTCTCTAGGTTGCGGTATTGCTATGGGATTAAAACTCGATAATAATAATGCTAAAGTTGTAGTTTATTTAGGTGATGGTGAATTACAAGAAGGCTCTTGCTGGGAAGCTTTTATGCAAGCTGGGCATAGAAGTCTTGATAATTTAATAGCAATCATAGATAGAAATAAATTACAAATTGATGGCTGTACTGAAGATGTAATGTCTTTAGGTGATGTAGCGATGAAAATAAAAGAATTTGGTTGGGAAACAGCAGAAATCAATGGACATGATATAAATGAGATTTATGAAACTATTGAAAAGGCAAAAAAATCTCAAAAACCATATGCTATTATTGCAAATACTATAAAAGGTAAAGGGGTTTCTTTTATGGAGAACCAAGCTGGTTGGCATGGGAAAGCTCCAAATGATGAGCAACTTGCACAAGCTTTAGAGGAGTTAAAATAATGAAAACATGTCCTTTTTCATCGAATAGAGAATGTAACGCAGCTTGCCCGTTATTTATTTCTCCTGAGGATTTGAATGAATTTGTAAGAGCAAGGCTTTGTTCTATAGGTGTTGTTGATAAAGAAAATGGTGGTTGTTCGTTAAGAATATTGGCATTAAGTCAAAGTCGGGCCATATTTGAAAATACTAAAACAAGAGGTTAATAAAAAAGGACTTATTTAAGTCCTTTTTTACACTTTAGAATCAGAATTTGCTACTGTATCTTGCTCTGTTTGTTGTTTCTCTTGTGCTTTATATTTTAATTCAGCTTCTCTAGCTTTTAACATAGCCTGAAGTATAGGGTCTTCTAATGATTGTTTTTTTATGTCAGCAAAAACAGCTTTTAATTCTTCTTCTGATAGGCCCTGTGGAGATTTCATGCATACAACAACACGTTCTTTTCTGAAGACAAAATATGCAGCAAGAATGATTCCCCAAAGCAATAAACCTTGAAATAATCCAATCGTTGGAATTGAAGGAGTATAGCTTACAATATAATTCCAAGTAAGCATACTAAGCCATCCTGGGAATACGATGAATCCTGCTGCTAAGCAACAAACTACAAATCCTGCTATAATTAAACCTTTTATACCTTTTATTTGTATTACATTCATTTTTTTCATCTAAGACTAACCTCTTTTACCTCTCGCCTAGTAATTTAATAAATTCATCTTCATTTAATATTATAACACCTAACTTTTCTGCTTTGTCAAGTTTTGAACCAGGACTTGCACCTGCAACGACAAAAGAAGTATTTTTAGAAACGGAAGATGATGTTTTTCCACCTTTCATTTTTATTTTCTCACCTGCTTCATCTCGAGTCATTGATTCAAGCGTGCCGGTTAAGACAAAAGTTTTGCCGCTTAGTTCATATGTCTTTAATAAGTTAGATTCAGTGAAATTAAACCCGAGTGAGAGAAATTCCTCTATCATATTAATATTTTCTTGTGTATGGAAAAATTCAAATATACTTAAAGCAATTTTTTCGCCAATCCCTTCAACTTTTGCTAATTCTTCTATGGTAGCGTTTTTAAGTCTTTCGATACTAGAAAATTCGTTAACTAGTATTTCTGCGGTTTCTTTACCAACATGTCTTATTGACAAGGCTGTTATGAACCTTGAGAGTGGCTTTGTTTTGCTATTTTGAATAGAATTAAACATGTTAGTTGCAGACTTTTCCTTAACTAAATCTAGTTTTAAAAAGTCTTCGTATGTAAGTTTATATAAATCTACTGGTGTCTTGACCATATTTAATGAATATAGTTGACCAATTACAGATGGTCCAATATTATCTATATCCATAGCTTCTTTAGAAACCCAATATTCTAATTTTGCTTTGATAATTGAAGGACATTCTGGATTTGAACAATATAGGTTAACTTCACCTTCTCTAGTAACTAATTTAGATTCACATTCTGGGCAAAGCTCAGGAACAATATACTTAGTCAAATCCTCATGCACATCAGAATCAACAACTTTTATAACTTTAGGTATAATCTCAGCGGCTTTTTTTATTAATACATAATCTCCAATTCTAATATCAAGTCTTTCGATTTCATCAAAATTATGTAGGCTTGCTCTAGAAACAACACTTCCCGCTAAATTAACAGGCTCAAGCACTGCGACAGGTGTTACAGCTCCAGTTTTTCCTACTCCAAGCTCTATATCAAGTAACTTTGTAGTCATTTCTTCTGGAGGAAATTTAAAAGCTGTTGCCCATTTAGGAGCCCTTGAAGTAAAACCTAGTTCATTCTGATAATCTAGACGATTAACCTTAATAACAACCCCATCCGTTGCGTAATCTAAATCAAAACGCTTTGTTTCCCATTCTTTACAAAATTCAATTGCACCTTCAATATCTTTGACAAGCCTGATATTAGGATTTGTTTTGAATCCTAAATCTTTTATGTATTGTATACTATCCCAATGTGTTTTTGGGGAAAAATCTCCATTTTCAACTATAGCTGTGTATGAAAACATTGATAAATCTCTTTGTGCTGTGATGCTACTATCTAGTTGTCTTAATGAACCTGCTGCAGCATTTCTTGGATTAGCAAAAAGCTTCTCTCCTTTTTCTTTATTTTCTTCATTAAGTTTTTCAAATGAAGACTTTGGCATATAGATTTCACCACGAACCTCTATATCTGCTTCTTTAAAAAGTCTTAAGGGGATAGCTTTGATTGTCTTAAGGTTTTGCGTTATATTTTCTCCAACAATTCCGTCCCCTCTGGTTACACCTGTTGTAAACACTCCGTTTTTATACGTTAAAGCAATAGCAAGTCCATCTATTTTTAATTCGCATACCAAATCTACATCACCAGTGCATTCTTTTTTTACTCTTTCATACCATTTTCTAAGTTCATCTTCGTTATAAGTATTATCCAAGCTATATAAACGATATTTGTGTTTATATTCCTCAAATTTTGTACTTATACCTCCAACCCTTTGGGTAGGACTGTCAGGAGTAATTAATTCTGGATGACTAGCTTCAAGCTCCTTTAATTCGGTGAATAGAGAATCATACTCAAAGTCACTAATTGTAGGGTTATCTAAAACGTAGTAATTATAATTATGTTTATTAATTTCTTCTTTTATCTTGTTTATTTTATTTTTTAGTTCCATGACAACTCCTAGATGTTATTACCCTAATTATCCCAATCATTATCCAAAATATAAATTGTATTTGTGGTCTAAAAAATACAGTATCAACAATGCCATGTACGAGTATACCAGATATTGAGATTACAGCTATTGCTAAATATATTACATCTATATTTTTTCGTTTTTTTATGTAATGATATGCTTTAATAAAATTTCCAATAACAAATGCCATAAAGGCTATTAGTGCAAAAATACCACTTTCGACAGCGATTTCAAGATAAATATTATATGCACTAAGGGCATCAAATCCTGTTTTCATATACAGACCATATATTTCTCTGAAATTTTGGTTACCGACCCCAATACCTAATAACCAGTTGTCTTTAAACATATCTATACAAGAATTATAAACATTAAATCTAAATGAATTAGAGCTATCATTACGCATAGCGAAAATAGAAAAAATTCTAGCCCTAAGAGAGGTTATCATTAAAATTATTGCAAATGCAAGTGAACTAAAAAATGTTGATAGAATTATAAACATTTTTTTATAAACAGGTTTTAAAAATTTATATGTAAGTATTAGAATCAACAAAATATCAATAACTAAGCCAATATAAGCCCCTCTACAACCCGTTAGTAAAATCGATGTTAAAACTGCTAAAAAACATAATAATCCATAGAAAGCTGTTTTTTTATGATGATTTATTAAAGGTACAAAAATAAGTATTAATGTTGATGGAAGTACAGCCAGCATGTATCCTCCAAATAGATTTGGATTGTATGGTTTAAGTGCACCATACACTCTAGTCATTACTTCTTCTGGATTTAGCCTAGACATGTCTTGCCAGCCGGAGATTTCAGACACAGATTGAAAATTCTGTATAAAAGCAATAAAAGATTCTCCTAAGGCGACTATCGCTATTGACAGTAAAATATATTTTAATTTATTACAATTATCTTTTAAGTAATGTATGAGTGAAACGTAAAAACCAAAATAAACTATTGTCTTTAAAAAACCTTTAAGGCTTAATATAAATAAGCTAGATCCAGCAACACTAATGAGGATAAATAAGAAATAGATTAACAGAAATTTATCACATATTGATAGTGTAAATTTTTCACCAGGTTTTGTTATAAACTTAATAGTTGTTAGTATAATTGCAAAAGTTGCAAAATATCCTATGCTATCTGATGGGGCGAATCCAGAAACTAAAATAGTTAAGATTATATTAGCAAATATTAACCAATCAATGTTCTTTAAGACAAAACTTTTGGTATAAATAGATGCAAAGAATTTCTGTGTTGAAAATAATATAGAATTTAGTAACATCCCCAAGCCTCTAATCCTGTTAAAAACTAACTTATATTTTCGTTATCTCCAGCATTATTAATATTAATTTCGCTTGAAACTCTAACATCAGAAATTATACCATTTAGTTTATACGAATGTCCCTCTAATGTGATTGGCAAGCCCATTTTAATTTTATTACCACCTACTACAGCACCATCCTTTGTTATTTTTGCAGTATCAGATATTGTAATAATTGCGTCAAAAACTGCTGGCTGTGTTGGGTCATTAACCAATGTGAGTTTAGAATTTGGGGCGTAAATTTTTCTTGGTTGAGAAGTTACTTCTATAACTTCTAGTTCAGTATAAGGAACGTTCCTTATGGTAATAAAAGTTTTGTCTTTTACCTTTATTGGAAATTCTGTTGCTGTGACTGTTACTCCCCTCAAGAAAACTTGAAAAGTTATTTGTGAAGTAGCTTCTATTTGTTTATCAGCAGTTTGTCTAAAGTGTTTTGCTGTAAAAAGTCCTACAAATAGCGCTACAATAACACCTGTAATAATTATTAAATCAACAAAATTAAATTTTTTCATTTTTAGCTCCAATTATACTTCTAAATTTATTTCATTTGGTATTGCAGAAAGAATCTCTTCTATATTTGTAGTTGCGCAACCAAATTGTTTAATAACAATGCCCGCCGCAATGTTACCTATTATAGCTGCATATACTGGTTCTGCACCAATAGCTAATGCTAGTGTATAAGTTGCAGTAACTGTATCACCAGCCCCAGTTACGTCAAAAACTTTGGACTTATTAAAAACAGGTATGTGCGTATACTTGTTGTTTTTTTCAATAACAACCATACCTTCTGAACCACAGGTAATTAGTATGCTGTTCGCATTTGTTTCTTCAATAATTCTATTGCCGGCTTTTAAAAAGTCTTCTTTAGTTTTTAAATAGAAGCCAACATGCTTTTGTGTATCTGGTAGGTTGGGTGTCATTGAATATGTACCATTGTAACGGTTTAAATCTTTTTGTGCGTCCACGATGACTTTTTTGGAATATTTTTTTGCAGTATTAATAACTGTTTTTATAACATTGTCAGATAATGTTCCAATATGATAATCCGATAGAATTATTGCATCATAATTGGGAATTAACCTCTCAACCTCTTTGATAAGTTTGTCTTCAGTTTCCTTTGGGATAGGAGCATTTGTTTGTCTATCAATTCTTACAATTTGCTGTGTAATTGAATGAGAACAAGAACCAGAAATTCTAGTTTTAGTGATTGTTTTACGCTCATTATCTTTAATTAAAGAAGAACAATCTATATTTGCCTCCTCAAAAGCCTTCTTTAGATCATCAGCTTGATAATCATTCCCTATAACGCCAACTACGCTAACTTTACCGTTATTAATTGTAGACACGTTATGTGCTGCGTTAGATGCACCGCCAAGTATATGTTTAGTATGTGTGTGTTGTAAGATAAGAACTGGCGCCTCTCTTGAAATCCGCTCAGTATCTCCATAAACCATTTCATCTAGCGCCAAGTCTCCGACAACTAATATCTTGGCATTATTTAACTTTTTAATTAAATCTTTTAATTTGTTTAAATCTGCTTTCATATCAATCTCTCTTATGATTGCTAATAATCAAAATATCATATATAATAATATCATAAAAATAAAAAGAGGGCTTGTAGGAATTAGAATGAGTGAAGGCAATAATATACCACAAACTGATAATGTATATAGCGCAAACGATGCTCTAGATATCAATGAATTAGCATCTCTTAATGATGATATTTCACCAGAATTTATTGAACAGCTTCAGAATCAGCTTGTTGCAAATACTAAAGGTTTTTCTGCTGCAACTTCTGATGCAGATTTGTTTGAAGAAGTTCCAACTGGAAATTCAGAAAACATTTCAACTACTCCAGTTCCTAGAATAAGTATTGATGATAATATTGACGATAATTTTATAAAAAAATACAAGGCAAAGTTAAATAAACAACAAGTTGCTGAGTCTACTAATGATACTGATAAACAAAAGGATGATTCTGTTGACTCTGCGAAAAATAATATTTCAGAACCAAAACAAGAAAAAAATACTGAAGCAAAGAGCCCTAAAATCAATAATGAAATTGAAAGCCTTACAGCTGGGAATATTATTGAGAAACCGATTGTAAAGGAGCAAATCTCATATAATGACAGTCTCGATTTTCTTGATGAAAATGTAAAATATTCAAAATATGTTATTTATATTGATCCAGAAAATACAGATTTTATTGAAGGTTTAACTGTAAAAGAACGCAAAAATTTAATAAATAAAATTTTAAGAGAACAAGATGATATTGCAATAACAAAAAAACGTCTTAGCTTTTTCCAAACTGTAGTGAAGCATGCTATTGTTGCTATTATCACAATTTCAATATCAATACCAGTTGTATATTGGACGATTAATGCTTCTTTAGAGGCAACTATTAACAACCATAGACGTTCTCAAAAAATATTTAAAACTCTATATAGAGAAAAAGGGAAAATTAAATCTAAGCAGTCAATTAATTAGTTTTTTCTTCTGTTTTTTTAGTTTCTTTAGGCTCACCTAACACTCTATTTGCAATGCCTGCACCTACTTTGTATCCAGCAATTGATGCTAGTGCAAAAAGAAGACCTTTCGCTGCACCAGGAGCGTATTTCAACCATTTGCAAGTTTGGGCTCTGTGGTTAAATGCTTGTTTAAGATTTTGATAATCACACATTGCATTTAATTGTTTTTCAAATAGAGGACTTCTTGCTATAGTTTTACCATTTTTAGTATATGGTAGTCCTAAAATACTTTTAGCTGCCGCTTCAGCTCCAAACATTGTAGTTAATGCCAAAGATTCTCTAGCTAAAGTATCAACTTTATCTTCTGAACCAAGAACTTTAATACCACTTGTCACACAAATAACTGGGTTTATATTATTTGCCGTAAAGTTTAATACTTTGCTGAAGCCATTTGCAACTTTACTAGTTTTTGAGAGGTTTTTTATAACTTCCGCTGCTCCTTTTGTAGTTTGTTCAAACTCAGGGTTGCTTATTATAGCAGCAGCTTTAACTGCTCTTCCGCCTTTTAAAATTTGTCCTGCTGCAATATTTAAGTTTGCAAGGCCATAAATTGGATTTTCATCAATAGCATCAACACCTCTTGATGCTCTTCTAACTGAGAAGATTGCATTTGAAGCGATTGCTGGAGTAAATAATGCTAATGCTGCTAGTCCTGTTGACATCTTTTAACCTTTACACACTATAGTTATACTACAATTATATAAAGTATTTTTGTTAATAAAAATTGCGTAAAACATTTAAATTTTAACAAAATGTTACAAAAATTAACTAGAGCTCTTCGCTACTATTAACAGGCTCTTGCGAAGGTTCTTTGTATAGTTTGAGCTTTGTTATTCTAGCGCCATCAATTTCATTAACAGTAAAAGTAAATCCATTAAAAGAAACAGTATCTCCAATATCAGCGATTCTGCCTAGCAATTTAACTACTAAGCCTGCTATTGTTTCGACATCATCTTCTTCGAATTGAGTTCCATCTAGGTCAAAAAATTCAACCAATTCATCAATTCTCATCATTGCGTTAGCAATATATGTATTTTCATCAATTTCTTTTATAGCAGTTTCTTCTTCTTCGTCAAACTCGTCTTGAACCTCTCCTATAATCTCTTCAAGAACATCTTCTAGTGAAATAAGCCCAGAGGTACCTCCAAATTCATCAATAACAACTGCTACTTGACTATGAGATTTTTTGAATTCAATAATTAAATTATCTAATGTCATTGTTTCCGGTACTAGTAATATTGGGCGAATAAGTTTTTCTATTGAATAGTTTTCGTTAGAAAAAGATAAAGAATATAAATCTTTCACATGAACAAAACCGAGAATTTTATCAATGTTTTCTTCATACACGGGATATCTCGTATATTGATTATCTAAAGCGAATTTTGTCAATTCTTCATATGTTATATCGTTAGGAATACATATCATGTCTGTTCTTGGTATCATGACTTGTTTAGCCATTAAGTCTGAGAATTTAAACATGTTATGGAGCATTTCAGCTTCTGTTTCATTTAAAACACCTTCGTTGTAGCTTGCATCTACTAACATGTCTAATTCTTCTGTAGAGTGAACTAATGATGCATCGTCATTTGAAACATTAAATGCACATAGAATCTTGTCGCTACTAATCATTAATAACCACACGAAAGGTTTAAATAATGTTATAAACAAGTCCATTGGGGCAGCCACCCATAACGCTAATTTATCTGGATGTGTTAAAGCTAAGCATTTTGGAAGTTGTTCCCCTAATAACACATGGAAGTATGTAACCACGATAAATGATATTGGTACTGCAATTACATGAGCCGTTAGCGTTGTGCTTAGGAATGGTAAATATTTTATTACTGGCAAGATTAGTTGAACAATAGTTGCTTCTGCAACCCAACCTAGAGCAATACTAGCAATTGTCACACCTAATTGTGCAGCTGCAAGCATTTTATTTGTATTATTAACCAATTTCAAAGCTCTTTTAGCGTTAAAATTTCCTTCGTTACAGAGTTGTTCTAATCGTGTTTTTCTAACCTTTACTAGAGCAAATTCTGCAGCTACAAAAAATCCATTGATAAAAAGTAAAAAAGCTATTACAAAAATATTAATAAATATGTCCGACAGACTCATATACTCTCAAATACCTTAAATCTATACCTATAATTTTACATCAGAGTATAATATTTTGCAATATTGTAGACTCTTTTTTATAACTTGTAATATAATTTAACTATGAAATTAGGTGCATTTATAATTCCAACAGGTATTGGAGCTTCGATTGGCGGTTTCGCTGGTGATGCTAGTAAATGGGCACGCAAAATTGCAAAAAAAACTAAACTAATAGTAAATCCAAATGTTGTAAATGCGGCTTGCTTTTCTGGTATATCTGACAACATGCTTTATGTTGAAGGTTATACTTTAGATGAGTTTTTTAAGGGAAATGCTAATTTACAAGAAGCTTTTAATAATAAAATAGGAGTTGTTTTTGATAAGGCAATACCTACTGACATCTTGAATATTCATATTAATACAATTAATGCAGTAAAAACTGTTTATGATATTGATATTTTAGATTATGAGATTACTGAAGATGAAGTAGGTGTAAATTTTTATATAGATAATTCAGGTATTTCTACTGGTAATATTAAAAATTTAGAAACGCTTAAAAATACCGCTCAAAAATTAATAAACAAAGGATGTAATGCGATTGCTATTGTTTGCCATTTTCATGAAGAACAAGGGGACGAATATTCAAATGGTGTTGGAGTTGATCCGGTAGGTGGCGTAGAAGCAATAATTTCTCATTATATTTCAAAAGAATTTAAAATACCTTGTGCTCATGCCCCAGCGTTTAGTAATGTAGAGATATCAACTAAACTAGTTGATTCAAGATGCTCTGCGGAATACATAACGCCAACATATTTACCTTGTATACTTTTAGGTTTGAATAATGCACCTCAAATATCAAATACTAAGGGATATTCTGTTGAAGATATAGATTTTGTTATAGTACCTTACAATGCACTCGGTGGAATCCCTGTACTAGAGGCAGCAAGACGCAATAAAAGAATTTTTGCTATTGCGGAAAATCATACTGTTTTAAACGTAACTAGTAAAAAATTAGGTATAAAATGTGATATAATTAAGACATATGAAGATTTATTGGAGCATATATGATTAAGAATTTAAATAAGGGCTTTTCTCTAGCAGAATTACTAATTGCAATGGGTATTATTGCAATTATCTCTGTAATGGGTATTACAATTAGTAAAAAAGGAGTGGAAAAGGCTTATAGCTATTATGTGTACAATGCTTATAAATCCTTATCTATTGCTTTTGCTGATGCTGGTAAAGATTTTTCTCAAATTGCAAAGATATTAAATGCTACTTATACAAAAACACCCTCAAGCTCTGGTGGTAATATATATGATATAAAGGCAAAAAATAATGTTTCATATTTTATTGACGACTCATCTCAATATTTTTATGATATTTTAATTATCGTTCCTAGTGAAAGGTGGATTGATCAAAATGGTAACGTACAAAACTCCAAAAGTTACTATTTTGTACTTGATAAAGATTATCCAGAATATGGAATTATTCCTATAGATTTGTTAAATAGAGCCGATTTGCTTCCTTTTACAATTGAAGACGGGGAAACGGCAAAATTTGTACAACGAATTTCAGAGGACAATTCTGGAAATATTTCAACCTCCTCTCCATCATATTTACATATTTTAAAATCTAAACGACAAATTTATTCATATAAAGAAGCTTTTTGTAAAACAATTGGTGTATATGATTCCAACAGAGTTTCTTCTGTAACTGGTGAATCACCAATTCCTGCTTGTACTGGTATTTCTGGTATTGGAACTACTAACGCAGGTATAAAATCCTTAGATCCAAGAAAGATTTACTAATAAAAATTAAAAATAAAAAAAAACGAGGTTAAATTATCAATTTAACCTCGTTTTTTTATTTATATTATTTCGTTATTTTAGTTTAGCTGTGTTATTTTCAACTAAGAATTGTGTTACTTTCTCGTTTAATGCCTGTTGAGATAAAGCATTGAAAACTCCTGGAGTTTGAGATAACTGTTTAACCATAGTTTGAGCGTCAATTTGATACATACGGCTAAGCTCAGTCAATTTAGCACTGAAGTCTTCTTGAGATACTGTGATATTTTCTTCTTTAGCAATTTTATCAATTACAAGAGAATTCTTAACCCTAACTGCAGCATCTTCTTTTAAGCTATTCATTATTTCATTATAGCCTTGAGCTTCTACAGCTTGTTCCCAAGTGAAGCCTTGCATTTCTAGTTTTTGTTTATATTCAGCAACTAATTGATCAGCTTCTCTATCAATCATGGATTGTTGTATTTCAACTTTAGCATCGCTAACAATTTTTTCAAAAATAGCTTTTTCTGAATTAGTTCTATCAATATCAGCTTTTTGGGTGTCTAAGTATTGTTGAATATCTGCTTTTAAATCATCAACTGTTTTAAAAGGACCAACTTTTTGAGCAAACTCATCGTTTAATTCAGGTAAAACTTTTGTTTTGATTTCATTAATTTTGCATTTGAAAACTGCAGGAGCGCCAGCAAGTTTTTTCTCGTGGTAATCTTCAGGGAATGTAACATTGATTTCAAAATCTTCACCTAAAGGTTTTCCAACTAATTGTTCAGCAAAACCTGGAATAAAGCTTGAATTTGCTAAGTCTAGAGTGTAGTTTTTAGCATCACCATGCTCAATTTTTTCTCCATTTGCAAATCCTTCAAAATCAAAAACTACTATATCGTTTGCTTCTGATTTTCTATCAGTAACAACAACAGTCGTAGCGGACTGTTCTAGAAGATTATCTAGAGACTTTTGAAAAGCGTCTTCAGGTGTTTTATATTCATCAACTTTAACTGTGACACCTTTGTATTCACCAAGTGTAACCTCTGGTCTTAATTCAATTTTAGCTACAATTTTTAAATTTTCGCCAACTTTGAAATCGTATGATTCAACATATGGCTGGGCTACTACATCAAATTCATTTTCTCTAATTACATCAGAAAATATTTTAGGCAATGCACTTTCTAAAGCTTCGTGCTTAATTCTTTCTTCTCCAATATGTTGTTCAACAATATTTCTTGGAGCCTTTCCTTTTCTAAAACCAGGAATATTAACATATTGAGCTAATCTTCTAGCTGCATTGTTGTAATATTCAATAGCTTCTTTGGCTGGAAGTTCTATGTCGACTTTTACAACATTACCTTCAAGTTTTTCAATTTTTGTTTCCATTTTTATCCTCTTTCTTTGTTTTTTAAACAATTTATACCTATACGCTACAATAAACAGGCTAAAAATGCAATAAAAAAAGGCGTTGAAGTTTATTCAACCCCTTTTAATTATATTGAATGCAGTTGTTAAACCAAACCCTCTTTAACAGCTTTAACTGCTGCCTGAACTCTATCATTAACACACATTTTTTGTAAAATAGAACAAACATGGGCTTTAGCTGTGTGAACACTTACGATTAGTTCTTTTGCAATCTCTGTGTTACTTTTACCTTCTACTAAATGCTTAAGTACTTCAAATTCTCTTTCAGTAAGAGGAACTCGACCTTCCTCCGAAGTTTTATCTTTTAAAATCCCTAGAGTTTCCTGTTTAGGGAAAGCATCTAATACTTCGCGAGCTATAACAGGATCGAGCCAACAGACACCATCAACAACATCTCTGATAACATCTGCGAGCTTTCCTGGATCGATATCTTTTAAACAATAAGCCATTGCTCCTGAAGAGAGAGCTGCTATAACTTCTTCTTCTCTATCGTGTGAAGTTAGTGCAATAACTTTTATATCACGGTTCATTTCTTTAACTTTTAACGTAGCTTCAATCCCATTCATTCCGGCTAGCCCTAAGTCCATAAGTACTATGTTAGGTTGATACTTTTCAATTAGGGATAAACCGTCAATGGCGTTATCGCTTTCTGCTACAACTTGAATATCTTCATTTGAGTTTAATGCGCAACGTAATCCGACTCTAGTTAACTTAAAATCCTCAATTATAATAACACTAATTGTTTTCTTCTCAATTTCAACTGCTGTTCCCATTTAAACGTCTCCTTACTATTATCTACAAGTTCTATTAAATAATGGTAAAGATATTCAGTATATTAGCCACTCTTCTTATATTTATTAAACATATTGCCAAATTAAGTCTATAACTTCGCAGATTGAATAATTATTCTCTGTAATTAAAAATTTCTTACCTGTTTTTTCTATTACATCTCTCATAGAAGCTCCGTCTAAAAATAAGTCTGAGTAAGGCTTTAGCATAATTGATGGTGCAATAATGTAATCTGCGATAACATCCTTAACGGTATTTATAAAATCTTCAGATGTTATTAAACCCGCAACAGTAATATTTTTACCCCAATAGGTTGATATAACGGGTTTAACATTTACGGAGAGCCCCTCAATTTTATTTAATTTCTTTGCTATATAGTAAAAAGCTGATTTGGCAGCAACAGAACAAGCAAATGTTATTTTTAAGGGCTTTGATATTCTATTTGGTAAATCAAGTGTATCAAAATCATCCATTATACACCTTAAAGAGCCAACTCCGTCATCGAGTTGTGAAAAGTTACCGTAATATTCAGAGTTCGGAATTTCTTGTTCTGCAAGTAAGAAAAATTCATCAGAACAACAAGCTTTAGTGTATTTTTTTGTGATATTTAATGTTTCTTCTGCAATTTCTTTGTTAACAGTACTTAGTGATTGTGTCCTAAATTGAGTTATTCCAACTGGAACAATAGCTATTGATAGCAACTCATCTCCTAATGATGTTAAATCTTTTAGAGTACGCTCTAATTCTTTGCCGTCATTGTATCCTGGACATAGCACGATTTGTGCGTGAAAAGGTATTTCATTCTCTTTAAACCAGAGAAGATTTTCCATTATGTTCCCAGCTTTTGGATTTCGTAGCATTTGAACCCTTAGTTCTGGATTTGTTGTATGTACCGAAATATAAAAAGGCCCTAGATGTAACTTTGCAATACGCTCTTTATCTGCATTCGTAAGATTTGTTGTTGTAATGTATGTTCCTTGTAAATAAGAAAGTCTATAGTCATCATCTTTAACATAAAGAGTGTCTCTAAGCCCTTTTGGCTGTTGTGCGACAAAACAAAAGATGCAATTATTTAAACAAGGCTTAACTTTATCAAACACGGCAGATTCAAATACAATACCGAGATCCTCATCATAATCTTTTTCTAATTCAATTTCTTCTATATCACCGTTTGATTTTTTTATCTCAATAGTAATAAGTTCGCTTTTACACAAAAAATTATAATCTATCATGTCTTGAGGGATAGTTCCATCAATTGATAAGATTTCATCACCACATTGAATTTCTAACTCTTCAGCAATTGAACCTGGAGTAACCTCGCTAATTTTTGCAGGCACGTTCAAAGCCCTCCACTAGTGATATTAAATTTTTACATTCACAGATTAGGTTGTCAAAAACCATTTCGGAGTAAAAGCCTAGCTTATTATTAGCGACTTTATTTTTAGTGTCTATAACTATACTTTCAGCCTTGTTTTTTAATAACTTAAACATTTCTAATTGCATATTCTTGTCTAATACTTCAGCACAAGATAATCTTATACGGGCGGTTGTTAGGAATTGAATAGGGTTTTCTTGGAGGGGGGATGTCATTAATCTTCTTAATTCTTCAACCCCATCTTTTGTTATTGAATAATATATTGATGGACGTCCTCCAGAACTCATTGTTTTCTGCCCTTTGACATAGCCATTTTTTTCTAATCTCGTAAGAGCTGGTTTGATTGTACCAAAACTAGGCGTTGTAAGAACTGAAAACTCCTCGTGAATATCTTTTGATATTCCGTACATTGTTAAAACTTTTCCGCTCAATTTATATAAAATAAGAAGTTCAATCATAGTCTTATTATACCATAATTTATCAGTTAGACTAAATCTTCTTTCATAACTTGTTCAAATTCGCTGGCTAATCGTGCACTCCATTTGCTATTAGAGTCTTCCATAATTATTTTAATAGCCTCTTCTCTTGACTTTGCAGATCGATATGGTCTACTCTCTAAAAGAGCACAGTAAGAATCAACAATTAAGATTATTTGAGATTCAATAGGGATATTTTCTCCTGATAAATTATTTGGGTAGCCTGTACCATTCCAATTTTCATGGTGTTTTTCAATAATAGGTATAATATCAGTCACAGAGCTTATTGGTTCAAGTATTTCTCTTGCTGCAATAACTGGGTGTCGCTTAATAGAATCTTTTTCTTTTTTGCTAAGAGGAGCTCTTTTCCCCAAAACCTCTTTAGGTAACATTGTATTACCAATGTCATATAGTAATATTGCAATTTTTAATCTATCAACACTTTCTTTGGGAAGTTCAAACCTTTTAGCAAGTAGTGAGGCAAGCTGTATTTTTGTTTTTGTTCCTCCAATCGTATGCTGAGGGTTGTATGTTGAGATTAAAATATCAGATACTTGGTACAACATATCGTTATTAACATTCATTTCTTGCAGCTTTTGATTAAGCATTTTTGAAGTTTTAGTATCTAATGGTATTCTGTGTTTTGAAAGAATATCAATAAAAGTTCCAATAGCAATTTCTTGCCAAGAAGCTTCGCTAACAGGTTTGGCAATGCTAACCTGATTCCTACCATTCCTTTTGGACTCATACATGGCTATGTCAACGATTTCGAGTAATTCGTCAACATCCTCTGCATGTTCACCAAAAGTACCAACCCCTAAACTAGCAGTAATTTTACCAATCTTTTCTAATTCCATTGATTCTATTGATTTTCTAATACGTTCTGCAACAACTAGGCCTCCTTGAGAATCAACTCCAGGTAAAATTAAATTAAATTCTTCTCCTCCCATTCTAGCTGCAACGTCGATTGAACGATTATTTTTCTTGAGAACCTCTGCAATTGTTTTAATAGCTAAATCACCATAGCTGTGTCCGTAGATATCATTAATCTTTTTTAAATGATCTAAATCAATTCCAACAACAGTAAATTTTTGGTTTTGTCGAGTGGCACGAATAGCTTCTTTTTTTATAAATTCTTCAAAATATCTTCTATTATATAAACCAGTCATACCGTCTGTCACGGCTTGTTCTTTAACTACTTGGAATAAATCAGCAATTGTTATCGCTAATTCAATCTGTCTGGCAAACAAGTTTAGAAATTTTAATTCAGATTCTGTAGCTTCTTTACGAGGTGAAAATAATACTAAACAACCAAAGTGTTCATTTTTATGTGCTAAAGGTACCATAATATATGATTTAGCTTTAGACTGAATTGCGACTCCTCTAAGAATTATATCCGGTGCTTTTGGTAAAACTGTTTTTAAAAGTTTATTTAAATCTGTTGATTGATGAACTGTGTTAGAGGACATTGCGTTGAGAATTTCTTCATCTTGGGGATATTCTAATCTTAATTCTGTAGGTTCGCAATTAAATGCTTTTAGGAAGCTGAGACCAAATAAATCACCAGAAAAAGCACAAAGTTGCAAGAACGGACCTTTCTCATCGGTTAAGCGTTTAGTAATACAAGTATTGAGATAGCCTAACTCTCCTTGTAAACTACTTGCAATAGCACTCAGTACACTAGATAAGGGTTTTGAAGAATTCATCATATCCCAAACTAATTGCAAAGTTACCATTTGCTTGTTTGCGGTTTCTAGTTCTTGAGTTTTTGCATCAATTTCTTTCTCTAATCGAGCATTTAGTTCGTAAACTTCCAATAACGATTGTTTACCTGAGTAGACAGAAGATTCAATATGATCTAGCTGATTCTTAAAGTTCTTTATTTTATCAAAAAATCCCAATGATGCATTCCTATTCCATATCTAACCTACACAGTATAACATTTCTGTTTTGATTCTTCAAGTAAGTATTAAAAATTTATACACTAATTTCTGTAAAAGTCACTAAAATAAAACTCCGTTTTATTGGGGTTCGACCCCAATTATTTAAGTATATAAATATTCAAAAAACCTTCTTGGCGGGAGTCGAACCCGCGACCTCAGGCTTCGGAGACCTACGCTCTAATCCTACTGAGCTACAAGAAGATTTTATTTCGGACTTTATTACTGATTATTTACAATCAAGACCTAAGTCTAGTGTTGGTGCTTTAGCAACAATTGCGCTTGATGAAATTATATCAACCCCTGTCGCTGCTATGTTATAAATTGAAGCTAAATTAACATTTCCACTAGCTTCTACGATTGCTCTTCCATTAATATAATCAACGCAACTTTTCATTTGTTCGCATGTCATATTATCAAGCATAATTATGTCAGCTCCACAAGATACTGCTTCTTTAACTTGTTCAAAGGTGTCACATTCGACTTCGATTTTGTGTGCATGTGAAATATGTTGTTTTAATTTCTCAACAGCTTTTGTTAGTGAACCCGCATATTTAATATGATTATCCTTAATCATTGCACAGTCAGAAAGATTAAATCTGTGTAAACTTCCACCACCAATTTTTACCGAATATTTTTCAAAAGCTCTGAATAGAGGAGTTGTTTTTCTTGTATCAACAATTTTTGCTTTATGCTCTCCAATTGCCTTTTGATATTTGCTTGTTTCTGTTGCAATACCACTCATTCTTTGTATATAATTTAGAGCAACTCTTTCACCCATAAGTATATATCGAGCAGGGCCTTTAATTTCAGCTAATTTATCTCCTTTTTTTATAGAATCACCATCTTTAAAATAAAATTTAACTTTAACATCAGAGGAAAGAATCTTAAAAACAGTTTCAAAAACAGTTCTTCCACATAGTATACCTTCAACCCTTGAATTGAGCTCACATTTCATATTATCATCTTCATTTGTCAAGTAATCGGTTGTGATATCACCAAAGCCAATATCCTCTTCTAAAGCTTTCTTTACATGTTCTTCTATAAAAAAGTTATTTAGCATATTCTAACTCCTTATTAGTATTTATATTTTTTATATTATCAAAACGAGTGTGGGCACCTATGGAGTCTTTTCTGTTTAAAGCTGCGATTGTAATTAATTTTGCAACTGTTAGCATATTTCTATATTCATACTCTTCTGTATTTAGACACTTTCTTGTCCTATTAAAGTTTTTATGCAAAATGTCAATTTGAGCCTGAGCATCTAGAAGCTTTTCTTCTGATCTGATTATACCTACATTGTTCCACATTATGTCTTTTAGCTCTTGTTTTAAGCTCGTAATATCATAATCTGCGTCACTAATAGGTGAAGAGTATGTCTCAATTGTTTTTAAAATCTGTGTATCAATTTTTTTAGGTGTTTGTAAATTAGCAAATGATAAGTAATCTGCAAGTTCGTATGCACAAGCCACGCATTCTAGCAAAGAATTACTTGCCAGTCTATTAGCACCGTGAAAACCTGTACAAGCAACTTCGCCGATTGCATATAATCCTCTTATAGAGGTTTTACCGCTCACTGCGGCTTTTACCCCACCCATTAAGTAGTGTGCTGCAGGTGCAACTGGTATTGGGCTTGATGTAATATCAATTCCGTTGTCAATACATTTTTTTGATATCGTAGGGAATCTTTCTAACAATCGGGTTTTATCAATTATTGATGCATTCAAAAACATGTTTGAGGTATGTTTTTTTTGCATTTCATTATATATTGCTCTTGTTACAATATCTCTTGGAGCAAGCTCTTTTTTATCATGATAATTAGACATAAATTCTTTGCCATCTTTATCTATTAATTTTGCCCCTTCTCCCCTGACTGCTTCAGATATCAAAAATCTATTTTTATTAGTCGGGCTAATTGCGAGTGCTGTTGGGTGAAATTGAATAAATTCCATATCTTGGATAATAGCACCAGCATTATAAGCCAAATCAATACCATCGCCAGTAGCTCCATCAGGGTTTGTAGTGAATTTATATACTTGTCCAGCTCCTCCTGTTGCAAGTATAGTTGCAGGGGTGTATATAATTTCGTGCTCACCAGTTAATTCGTTGAATATAATAAGCCCTTTACATTCGCTATCTGCATTTGTTAAAAGTTCAACAGCTATTGAATGTTCAACAACAGTTATGTTGGAATCTTCTCTTACTTTTTTAGAAAGTGCATCTACAATGCCTTTCCCTGTTGCATCACCACCAATATGGAGTATTCTTTTTACGCTATGTGCTGCTTCAAGTGTAAATTTTATATTACCATTTGAATCTTTATCAAAAGGTACTCCAATATCAATTAAATCATTAATTACGCTGTCTGAAATCTCGGAAATATATTTTACCACTGAAACATCATTTAATTCTGCTCCAGCTTTGATGGTGTCTGCCACATGTAAATCAGTGCTATCAATATTATTTTGATTAACAACTCCGACAATCCCACCTTGTGCATATTTAGAATTACTTTCACCTAGTTTGGATTTAGTAAGTAAAAGTACTCCATCTGGTAGTGCACTTTGACGAGCAATTTTTAGTGCTGCGTATAAACCTGCTGCACCACTACCAACTATGACTGCTGAGTATTCAGAATGTTTCATTATTTCCCTCACATCTGGTATATTTATATTTTAAAACAAACAATAATAAGATTGTATTAATTAATTATTAAGATTTATATTTGAATCAAATTCAATATTTTTGTTAGCTCAGGAACAAGATTATTCTGTACTGCAAAATCAAGCTTCTTGTATAATTTTGGGTAATTGTTTCTAAATTTGTCTTTGTCTTGCGCATATAATTCTATGCTTCTTGCAAAAAGCTCTGTTGTAGAATTGTAATATTTATTAATTTTACTGATTTTAGAGCTGATTCTTCTTTTAGCTCTTTCTTTTGATTTCAACTTGATGTAATTGATTTCAATTTCAGAAAGTTCTTTACATTTTTCTAAAGATTCAATTGAATAGAAATTACAGCTTAATAAGCCATAAACCTTAACTCGGTCGTGCTTTAGCAAATGCTTATAGCGACTTTTTTTAATGCTGTTTTCTAGAGATTTACTGCATTTATTAATCTTGTATTTACTATCAAAGTTTGTAATTTGCTTTTGAAGCTCTTTTATTTCTTTATTAAGCTGTTCTCTAGCTAAAAATAAAGGTTCAATACTTTTCTTGGAAATTGAATCAACAGTTATTTTAATCATTTCTTCTGTTATACAATCATCATATTCCCCTAATATAAAATTTAAGGTCTCTAATTTGTTGTCATATTTGTAATGGACAAAATGGGTAAATTCATGAACTAAGGCACTTATTATCTGCTCTTCAGATAATCCTTTAGCTATATCAATTCTATAACATTTGTCATAAACCTTAAAATAGCCCTTATTACCTTGAGCTTTATTTTTATTAATATTAACTTTTATCCCCAAAGATTCTATATATTCTTTTAAACCTATGATTCGGTCTCTTTTACTAGCCATTTTAAATAATCTTCCGAACAGTCTACTATAGGTAATGCAATGATTTCAGGAACAGAGTATGAATGCAAATCTTCTACAACAAGTTTAACTTTGCCATAATGTGTCCGTCTTGTTTTTATCATCATTAAAATTTCTTTTTCTTCGCAAACTTCACCATCCCATGAAAATACGGACTTAACGTTTTCTACCATGGAAACGCAAGCTGCAAGCTTATGCTTCATTATAACTTTAGTAATTTGTCTCGCAATTTTTTTATTTGGTACAGTACAATAAATAACAATAATATCCATCTTAACTCCTTTATAATTTAAAAATTTTTCCTGGATTTAATATGTTTTTAGGATCAAAGGCCTTTTTTATAAGTTTCATATATTCTAAGGCATTTTTATCAATAGTATTTTCCAAGTATATCATTTTTTCAATACCAACACCATGTTCTGCAGAAATTGTACCATTCAAATCCTGTGTTAATCTATATATTTCTGATTTAGCAGATTGATAATTTTTAAATTCAATTTCATTTTCTAAATTTAATACAATTTGAGGATGTATATTACCATCGCCAATATGACCAACTAAACATAGTTGTAAATTATATTTTTTACAAATATTACTACATCCACGAATAATTTTAGCAATATTTTTTCTAGGTACAATAATATCGTCAGAAATAACATCTGGGGCTAGTCTTGATGCCGCAGCAAAAGAAGAACGTCTTGCTTGCCAAATTTTTTCAGCTTGAATTTCGTCTGGTATTTGTATATTTGATGAGTTAAATTCTTGGAAAATATTTTTAATTTTTTCGGCTTGAGTTCTAACGCTCTCAAAAGTTCCGTCTAATTCAACAATAATCAAACAAGTTTTTGATGAGTCAAGACCGCATTGTGCATAATCTTCTACAGTTTTAATAGAATTTCTATCCATGAAATCTATTGCGGCTGGCGAGATATTATTTATGAGTATTTTATCTACAGCCTCAGTAGCATTTTCTATATTATCGAAGTAAGCCAAAACTAGCTGTTTTGCTTCAGGTTTAGGTATAAGTTTTAATACAGCTTCAACAACAACAGCCAATGTTCCTTCACTCCCAATAATTAATTGGTTTAAATGGTAACCAGAAGCATCTTTCATTGTTTCTGCACCAAGGGTCATTAAATCACCGTTAGCAGTTATTACTTTTAGCGAAAGTATATAATCTTTGATAGTTCCATATTTAAATGATTGTGCACCGCCAGAAGATTGTGCAATTGCCCCTCCAATGGTTGAAACTTTATAATTTGAAGGGTCTGGAGGAAAAAACAAGCCGAGTTTTTCAGCTGTAATTTTGACATCACCCAAAACGGCTCCTGGTTGTACTCTTGCTAACATGTTTTTAGTTGAAATTTCAAGAATTTTATTCATTTTTGAGAAATTTAGAACAATTCCCCCTTGAGGGCAAAGGCACGCACCTACCATATTAGTTCCAGCTCCTCTTGGAATTATTGGTATTTCATGGGTATTGGCATATTTAACAATTTTTTGTACATCTTCAATTGATTCAACAAAAACAACTAAATCAGGAATACGGGTTTTGTTTATATTGTTTGAAGCATCTGTTGCATAGCAATAACGTTCTTCCAATTTTGTAAGAACGTTATCTGAATCGATAAAAGATTTAACTTTTTCTAGTTTATGTTTCAATAACATGTGAAGTTAGCTTTTCTATATTTTTGCTTAATTTAGCTATCTGCTTATCCATACTACCCACTTTTTTAGATATTAATTGGGAGTCTTTCTCTGCAAGAATACTCATAACGCTTTCTAATTTCGATTCAAGAATGTTAATTTTTTCTTGCTGACCTGATATTTTTTCATCCATGGCAACCAAGAATTTATTCAATGTGTTTTCCATTGGAGTCAAGTCCGGTTGTTTATTAATAGTTGTTTCTACTATAATTTTATCTAATTTTTTCTCTAATGATGAAATTCGTTTTGTTTGTTTTGTGAATACAGAACCTAAGACTTCTGCAAGCTCTTCATTTTCTACATCATCTTGAGCTTTCATATCAGAGATTAATGTTTTGATTTCACCTATTTCATCTAAAGTGTCAACCTTATCAGAAATGCTATTAATCTGAACGCTAGCATTATCGACCCATTCGGCCAAATATTCAAAAACTTGATTGAATATTTGGTTAGATTTTGCCCCATTTTGCATCATTGTATTAATTGCATTTAATTTCGCATCAAGTCTATCCATCCCTGATTCTTGAGCAAAGTTTCTAGTACGTTCATCTATATCATTAATAACAAGTTTAAATTCTTGCAGATTATCTTGTAATGTTTTGTATGATTCATCAGATGCAAGTAACAACTTATTTGTTCTTGAACTTATGCTTATAATATCTTCAGATAAGTTATCAAAATCAGCTTTTGTAGGAATTTCATCCTTAACTGATTCAACTAGCTTGTAAATCTCCTCTGTTGAATTTACTAAGTTTGCAAACTCTGAATTTTTACTATTTTCGTTCATTTCATTAAGAACTAAACGTAAATTCGCAATGTCTGATTCTAAATCTTGTAAACTATAAATATAATCGATATCGCCATCAGATGAGATTATTGCATTGATTTTTTCGTTTAATTGAGAAACGGAATCTTTAACTTGAACAATTTCGTCTGATGTAGTAACAATGTGGCTTAATACTGTTATTAAATCATCATGTTTTTCTTGTATAAAATCAAGTATTTCTTCTTGTTCTGCAACAAATGATACCTGATTGAAAACATTAAGAATTTGTGTGATTATATCAGATTTAACCTGTTTTAATTCTCTCTCAACAATTCCCTCAATGTCCTGTTCATCAAGTTTATCCGAGAATTTTTTTATTGATTCAAGAATAGAATGTTTTACTAAAGTATTTAGCTCTGTTACATCTGGAAGAGTTGTAGCACAAAGGTCATTTATGTCTTCAATATATCCTAATTGTTCAGTGATTAATGTTTCTAAACTTGCAATCTGTTTATTTATTGATGCTTGGAAAGCTTCATCGAAAGACTTGTTTGATATTTGAGAACGAAGGTTTTCAAAACAATCTTGGAGTTTTTGGAGTTCTTTACTAGAAAATTCAGTTGCTGTCTCCAATGCATTTTTTAATGTGTCAATTTTATCTTCAAGACCAGCTTTAACATTGTCGAAACTGTTTAATATATCATTGACAGAAATGTTAATATTCTCAATTGCTTTATTTTGTTCATTAGATAATACTTTGATTTCCTCAAATTTTTCGACTAGAGTTTCAACTAACTTCTTATCAAAGATGTTTAGTTTTGACTCTAGTTCTTTAATAGCTCCAGCATTTTCATTTATAAATATATCTATTTTATCGTTTATATTATCAACAGCTGAATTTATGAGCACTTCATTTGCTAATTTGTAATCGCTCATTGCAGATGTGAATACACCTGTATCAAGTAATTTATTTAGATTTTCTATTGTATTAGATATTGAAGAAGTCAATTCTATTTTTAGATTATCTAGCTTAGATGACAGAACAGAATTGTCTGTCTTGATATCTAAATAAGATTTTAAATCTTCAATATTATTATAAATTTGGGAATTAATAATTTCTTCTATTCTAGACGTTAGACTAACTATATCATCAGCCTGAGAAGCTTTTAATATATCAAATTGCTCTATAAGTTCATTAATAATAACATCTGTTTCTTTTTCGATATTCTTACCTGTTAAAATTAATTCTTGCTTTAGCACATCAACAATCAATTCCTTGCAGGTGATAACATTTTGTTTGTTTACATCTATTTGTTGTAATACATTTTCAAATAATGTTTCAAAAGATGTTATTTCTGCAACAGAAGTTTCTGCTATGACAGATTTTAATGTGTTTATTTTTGTATCAATTTCAGAACTTGTATTTTCAAAATCTGAGCGTACTCCCCCTATAACTTCATTTAATTTAGCTTTGAATTCTTGTACTAAAAGGGTATTGTCATTTTGTATATTTTTAGCAAATTCGTTAATTTTGCCTTTTAATTCCGCAAAGTCGACGGTCATTACTTGAGAATTGTTATTTAAAACTGTATTTAAGCTTTCTGCAAGTTCTTGAATTTGTTTTGTATTATTTTCAGACTGTTCTTCTAGAATTTCTTTCAAAACAGAATTTAAATTTGCAATTCGTTCTTGTACATATTCAGTATGAATTTTATTTTTTTCTTCAATATTGCTGAAAGAGTTTTCAATTGTTGCTTTGTAAGAATCTAGTTTTTCAGCAACAAGAGACTGTGTCATACTAGAAATTGTAGTGAATTCATCATTTAACCTTGCAGTAAGTGATTTGTCTGATTTTTCAAACAAAATAGTTATTTGTGAAACAAGAGATTCAAAATTGCTTTCAATTATTGATAGCTGTCTAGTCATATCCCCATCAACATTTTCGTCAACTTTGTCCAAAATTTCTTTAACTGTAGCAAAGTCTTTTAATATTGAATCTACTTTTTCTGTAAGATTATCAGAAGACTTATCGTTCAATTCTACTACTAATGATTTCATTGCAGAAAAGTTTTCAAGTAGCTCTGTTAAAGTTTCAGCTTTCGTTTTAGAACTTTCTTCTGAGAGTTCTGTAAAATGTTGTTTTATATCAGAAACTAAATTTGTAATATCTTGTATGTTTTTATTAAATAAATTTTCTACAGTGAATTTAAATTCGCTGGTCTTATCCGTATTTTCACAAGTTATTTCTTGCTTAAAGTCAGAGATTCTATCAAATAATGAACTTTTTAATGCAAGTAATTTATTTTCAAAATCAGCTTTTATTTCTGATGATGAAGCAACAATCGAATTCAACTTATCTGCAGAAGATAATTCGCTAACATTTAGTATTTCCTTAAGTTCGTTGTATGAATCTTGTATCTCTAACAACTTAGAGTAAGAGTATTTTATATCTTTCTTAATATCTTCAGAATTCTCTGAGATAGATTTTTTGATAATGTCTAAACCTTGTTCAGTTGCATCTTCGATACTTTTTAAATTGTTTTCAACTTGTAAGCGAGCTTGTTCGATTATATTTCTTACATCTTCAACATAACTTATACTAGTTTCTTTTATATTTTCGTTAATGGATATGAATTTTGCATCTATACCCTCTAAAGAACCAGTTTGAGCTTCACTTACATATGACAAAACATCGACTATAGAAGATGAAATTTTTTCCAAAATAGTTCTAAGCTCTGTAAGAGAGTATAACTGTGCTTTTTTTATTTCATCTTCAACTGAATCCAATTTGCTAATAAGTAATTCATATTTCCCGTACAGGTCGTTAGTAAATTTTTCTGCTAATTCTGAATCAGCATTTTCTACGGTATTAATAAATTCTTGTTTTGATGCATATAAATCGACTCGTAAATCCTTTACTGCTGTTACAAAATCAAGTGCTAAAACGTTTTCAACTGCTGTTTGTAGAGAGCCAAATTCTCTTTTAACGTTTCCTAATTCAACAACGGAAGAATCTATTTTATAATCAAGAATATTCGATAAGTTTTTGATATTTTCAACTTGTTCTATTACTTGAGAAGAAGAATGTGTGACCGATTTTTCTTGAGCTTCTAATGAATTTCTTAAGTCTTCTTCAAAGCTAGTTAATCTATCGGTTATACTTGAGAAAATAGCATTATTAGCTGAAATACTGTTTTCATCAATCTGTGAAAGTAATCTTCTTAAATCAGAGATATTTTCAAAAACTGAACCAAAATTCTTTTCACAAATCACTGCCAAAGATGACTGGGTTTGATTCAATTTAGAACCGAGTGATTCAGCATTTGAAGTTATGTCATTTAAAACTCTTGTTATATTTGCATCATTTAATGTGTTGATACGTTGCTCTGAATCTGATATAAATTGTTTTATCTCAGTTTCGGATTTATTTATCAAACTGAATAGGTTTTCAAAATTCACTTTTATATCAAGAGAATCAATTTGTTCCGAAATCTTTCTAGCTTCATTCTTTGTTAGCGAAATTTCATTGGCAGTATTGATAGTCGCTTGTGAAATTTCAAGGAGAACTTCCTGCAACTTATCTTTGAAATCGTTGAAATCTATGCTAGTAACAACTCCCTGTAAATCCTCTTGTAATGAATTTAATTTTTCAATTAATTGTTGAGTTTGATTGTCTTCATTTGTTTCTAATGTCGATTTTAATGTTGCGATGATGTTCACTGAAGCATCAATTTTATCTGCAAGATTATCGACCCTAACATATCTGTCTGACAAGTCGGTTACCGCTGCGGTCAATTCTTGGCTCTGAGCATTCAATTCAAAAATCTTTTTATTTGTAGTACCAATGTCGTCCTTAGTCGCTAAACCTTGTAAAGATTCTTCTACAAGACCAGTTTTTTTATCTAGCATTTGTAGAGCTGATAGTATCGTGTTTGCAGACATTTCAATACTTGATAAATTATTTCCAAACTTATCGAAATCTTCCGTTTTATCTAGCGCAGCAATGGTTTTAGCAATTGTTTTAAAGTTATCATTTAAGTTTATAACTATTGAATCAAAGCCATTGTTTAAACGTTCTAAATCAGATTTAAGTAAAGCTATGTTTTTTATAATATCTTTTTTCTGAGAATCATCTGAACGCATTGCATCAAGACGCAATGTAATATCTGTGAGAGTATCTTTTTGAGAAACAACTTCTCTTGAAAAAACAGATAGATTTGTAGCTACAATATCAAATAATTCTTTGATATCTGTTGATTTTGGCATTTCAGAACTATTTTTTAGTAAATTTGAAAATAAAGATTCAATTGCTCCAAATTTTGATATTAATATTCCATGTCTTTCTTCCAAATTTTGTTTTAACTCAGACAGAAAAATCTTAATAAGATCAATATCTTCTTCCGTATTAATTTTTTCTAATTTGGTATTGATACCAGTTAAAAGTTTGTCAACATCAGAAGTATTTAATATACCCTGTGCTCTTATTGAATTTAAAAGTGTTTTTATTGTATCAAAATTCTCGTTAATTTCTGAAAAGTTCTCATAATCTGCCATAAAACTACTATCCCACATCCTACATTATTACATTTATATATTATATACTAATATAAAAATAGTGACAAATAATATTTTTTTTTTTAATATTGTCGTATGAATTATGTTTTTTTTATATTAATTGTTGTTTCAATATTGATATCATTGGTTAATGGGAATGTTGAAAATTTAGTAAAAGGCATGCTTGATGGTTGTAATCTTGCTGTAAAAGTTGCTTTTTCATTAATTGGATTAATGGCTTTTTGGCTTGGTATTATGCGTATCGCAGAGAAATCAGGTTTTATAACTTTTATTTCAAAGTTGTTATACCCTATTTTAAAATATTTGTTCAAAGACGTAAAAAAAGATTCTCCAGCATTGGGGGATATATCAATGAGTTTAGGTGCAAATGCTTTGGGTCTTACAAATGCGGCCACTCCAATTGGATTGAAAGTTATGAAAGAATTACAGGATGAAAACTCAAATAAAGATGTCGCTACTGATAGTATGTGCATGTTTCTTGCAATGAACACAGCGGGGTTCCAAATTATACCAGCTACAGTAATTGCTATATTAGTTGCTTTAGGAGCTTCTGAACCTACTAAAATAATACTACCAACTCTTATAGTAACAACATTAACCTTTATTATTTCAATTATTATTGCAACAATTTTGAGATTTCTTTGGAATTATAAGGAGAATGGATAATGGAACAGATTTCTCTTTATATTTTGCCGATAATAATTCTTGTAATATTTCTTGTGGCTATTATTAAAAAAGTTGCAGTGTATGAAGAATTTGTAGAAGGAGCTAAAGATGGTTTTAATGTTTCTGTATCAATTATACCTTATTTAGTAGCCTTGATTGTTGCAATTTCAATGTTTAGAGCTTCCGGAGCTATAGATTTGATTTCAGGTTTTATATTAGGTATTACAGAAAAATCTTTAGTATCAGCTGATATTATACCTATAATGCTGACTCGTTCTTTATCTGGTGCTGCGACATTAGGTATTTTTTCGGACTTAGCAGCACAAAACGGGGCTGATTCTTTCGTGACACAAATGGCTGCGATCATGGTAGGGAGTTCTGAAACGACATTTTATGTGCTATCTGTTTATTTTGGTGCTATTGGTATAAAAAAATTTAGATATGCTTTATTAACTGGGGTTTTAGCTGATATTATCGGTATTGTGTTAGCAATTTGGGTTGCTCGTTTGTTTTTTCTTGCCAACATTGGGTAGTATATTTATTTTCTAGAATATTCTCAACCTCTTTCTTTACCAATACAGCGTAATTTATATTGATGAAATTTATTTGGTCAAGTTGTTCAACAATCACTTCTTGTGAACCACAATTAGTACAATAATGTTCAAGTGATGTGATTTCACCATTTCTACTTTTCGCTCTTAGCTTTACTCCACAACAGGCGCAACGGGTTATATACCATTCATTCTTTATTAATTTACCACAATCAGGGCAATATGCTTTTTCTAAGTTAGGTGGAATCTTTTCATGAGTACATTTTTTATTAAAATTAAATAGCTTTAATAATTGCATTTTTACCTCTTGTTATACTTTGTATTTAATTGAAAACCAAAGAAAATCAATTAATGTAAACAAATATTAAGATGTGCTTATAAAAAAGCAATTATCTTAAGTAAAAATACTTTATATATATAAGGTATTAATAAGGCATACACATATTACATTTCATTATACTACACTTCACACATTAAAGTTTTTAGAGTCGATAAGACTCTTTTTTTTGCCTAAAAAACAGTTATTGCATGTAATAATTTGTAAAAATTTTACTTTAGAACTTGCAATTTTAAGGCAGAATAAGTATACTAGATACACTTAATCAATGACTTATGTAACAATTTTGCCGAAATTTGTAACATAATAGCAATTAAAAAAACAAATAATACTTTATTAAATTGTGTCGTAGAATGTTTATAAGGATTTGTGTAGTTGAAAGTACAAAATCACTTGATTGAGAATAGTAACATTACTGCTAATAAGAATCTTAAAAGCTGTAATATAAATAAAAATTCAAGTACGCCAGCATTTAAAGCAGCAGTTCCAGTTGATGGTGCTTTGTATGCTATAGGTGGTCTGATGCAATGGATTCAAAATCAAGGTTTTCTAGCTTCATTCTTGATTCAAGATGTTCTAGGCATGACTGCACCTCGTGTTGGCGCAGCATTCTTACGAGACAAAGAGGTTACAGGGAAGTATAATGTTCAAGAAGGTTTTGAGGTGCTTGGTCGTGAGGGGCTTACTGGACCTTGCATGATGGCGGTTGCACCACTAATGTTCCTTATGGCTTCAAAGATTGGACGCACTACAGGTGTTAACTCTCGTCTAATAAAAAGATTTGGTAATAGTTTAAAAGAAATGGTTGCTAATCCTAATTTAGACAAAAATTTAATGAAGAATAAGGAACAGTTTAAAACACAATTCTACAAACAAAATATAGAAAAAATGCTAACAGATACTCTTGGAAAAGAAAATGTTTCCCAAGAGGGTGTTTCTTATTTGATGGAACAACTTTCAAAATTCGAAACAACAAAAGGTAAAGTTCGTAATGAGGCGATGAATAATATTGTTGAATATATTAATAATATTAAATTTTCAACATCGACCGAATTAAATAAATTGGGACAAGTCAAGATTGGTTCTAAGGAAGCTGGCACTCTTGCTGACTTTTCAATAAAAGAAGCTTTTGAGGGTTTGATTAAGTACAGCGATGATGCGATTACTTCAAATAAAAATCTTGAAAATTTGAATGAAGCTACTGCAGAAAATATTAAGAACAGTGCTGTTGCAAAAAGATTTTTAACTAATATTTCAACGATGGCTGCAACTTTAGGTGTTATGAGCGTATTGCCGAAAATATATGCAAAAAGTGATATAGCTCCTGGTGCAGCTACAGCTATGCAACTAAGAGAAAAATCTAGCCAAGAACAAATTTCAACACAAGAAGTTGAAAAGAAGCAAAATTCAGTTTCACAAGTTTCTTTTAAGGGTAAAGGTGAACCTATTATGTCTAAGTTTGGCAGATGGATTTCTACTTTTATGAAAGATGGATGGGCTAAAGAACTAGAATATAACGGACATAACTTTACGAATACATTAATGACAGGTCTCTCTTTAGGCGGTTTATTAGCTCCTCGTGGATATAGGGCTTATAGCCGTGCTCAAGTTGATGAAAATGGTAAAAAAGATTTAAGCGAATTATGGGAAATCCTCATCAGAGACGTTTCTTCAAGCTTGTCAGTTGTATTCTTAGTACCAATGCTTACTAGAGCTTTTGTTAATTCTTATGAAAGCCAATCTGGTTTTGTATTAATGAATAAAGATAGAACAAAAAATGGCTGGTCAGCAATTAAAGATTTATTAAATCCATATAGTTCTTCTCACGTTATGTCTAATGCAGAATTAAATGCATTATATAATGGAGTAAATTCTAAAGAGAAAATGATTAATTTCTGTGAATTTATCACAAAAAATAATGGTGATTTATATAAAATTCTTTCTAAATCTGAGGAACTTACAAATCTTGTTAAGGATAAAAAGATTGATTTAGATTTAACTTCAATGAAGAATTTGTCAAAAGCAGAACGTAATAGTAGACTAAGTGCATTTTTCAAAGAACTTGGTAATGACGGTAAGATTGCAAAAGATAAAATAGATGATGTTATTACTCAATTAATGAAAGGTGCTAAAAATGGTAAAGTTAATAAAATAGCAGGCTTTGCTAAAGGTTTGAACTCAGTTCCAGCAATTATAACAACATTCTTAATTTCACCATATGTACTAGGTTGGGTTATTCCTCGTTTTACATACGCAAATACAAGACGTTTACATGCAGAAGCCGAAGAAAAACGCAAACAAAACGCTATCAATGCTTAATTATAAGTTATAGATAACTTGAGAGAATTGATTTTACATAATTTTGCGTTTCTTTATAAGGTGGTACACCATCGTACTTATCAACAGCATTCGGTCCAGCATTATACGCTGCTAAGGCTAAAATAATATTGCCATTGTATTTATTTAGCATAGATTTTAGATATTTTACACCACCCTCAACGTTTTGCTCAGGGTCCATTGGGTTTGTGACTCCTAAGCCTTTAGCTGTAGCTGGCATTAGTTGCATAAGCCCCATAGCTCCAACTTTTGATCTTGCGTTTGGATTAAAGCCTGATTCTTGATTAACAAGTGCATTAACTAGTTTTTCATCTATACCATGTTTCTGTGAGACTTTGGATATTAATTCTTTTATTTTTGCTTTTGAGCTATAGTCTTTTTTCCCTGAAATATTATTTGCTGTGCTTGAATAGATTTCAGCACTAACCCTTGTTGTAGGATTTGAAATTAACTCCCCAAATTTTGTTTTTGCGGAGGCTTTTAAAACTTCATCGAAGGGTTTTATGTTATTTGTTGTTTGTGTTTCGATTTGGGTTGTTTTATCTATTGGAGCCCATTGTGAATTTATACTGTTAACATAATTATTCATCTGAACAGCTCTTTGCATTGCATTCATTTGTCCTGATGAGGATAATAAATTTTGTATCATTGGTGAAAACATAGTATTGTCCTTTCAGTATTGTTTGACGAAATAATTTATAAAAACTTTAGGTTTATTAAATAAAATCCACTAAATGGTTTAATATTAATTATCCACATGTCAATGTAAAATAATTTAATATAATGGATTTTTTTATATAAGTATGATATTATTACCTCAGCATGAGGGAGAGTGGCTAAGTGGATAATACTTTTTTAATTAATGAAGATGTTATAGATACAGCTAAAAATATCTGTAAATATATAACCGATTCCTATACTAGAAATCGAGCAGTTGCTAATGTTGTAGCATCAATGTTAGCTAAAGAATATTTTTCTAATTATGATGTGGATACAGCATCATCATTACATAATGTTTGCAATATCCTTGAATCTTGGGATTTAGCAGATATTTATATTAATGGCTGTTATATTGATGTACGAGTTTGTTTTAGAGATAGTGACTTAAAAATACCGAAGTCCCATTTCGATAATGATTTATTGCCATTTGCTTATATGTTTATTGAACTTGATGAAAATTTAGCTCAGGCTGTAGTCAAGGGATTTGTTTTACCAGAAGATGTTCAAGTTTTAGATAATGAAAATGGATATTACTTAATAGACGAAAGCATTTTAAAATCTTTTTATGATGTAGAACCATTATTGACTTATGTAGTAGAAGATTTACCTGAAGATTTTGAGTTACTAATGTATGAATATCTAGATGGTAAGCTTGAAGATGATAAAATTTTCTGCAAATTACTACTAAATTCAAAAGATGCTAGATTAAAACTAATTGATGCTGCTAATGCTAAAAATATTTTTAATTTTGTATCAATCGACTCTGCAATCAATAGCTCTATTGAGACAGATGTGGAAAATGATCAAGAAGAATTTGTTGAAATAGAAAAGGCTGAAGAAGAAAACGAAGAGTCGATTATTGATGAAGCTGTAATAATTGAACAAGAGCTTGTTATAGATGACTTGGATAATACTCTAGATGATTTATATCAAAATGTGGAAGAGTTAGCTATAGATTCAGACTTAACTGGTGAAGGCTTAGAAGCTGAGTCGGGTGATTTGATTGGAGAATTAATAGAAGAAACTATAGATTTCTCACAAGAAAATCAACCTGAAACTTCTGAAAATTTACAATATGGATTTGACGAAGACATTCTGCTTGAAAGCGAAGATAGTAATAACGAGGAGAGTTTTGAATATACAACAATTACAACTCCAAGTATTGATTCAATAGAGCAAGAGATTGTTGAAGATCTTGTTGATGAACAAGAATACGCGGATATTAATAACGAGCTAAACGATGAGACGGTGAGCTCATCAGAAGAAAATACCATTGATGAGGGTAATAACATAGCCTATGAAGAGTCTTCTGATTTTATATCAGACAATTCTATAGTCTATGACGAGTCTTTGCAGGATGATACAGAACTCCCTGTTGAGGAAAACGAAGAAATAAGTGTAGTTGAAGATAATGTACCTCAACTTGAAACATTGTTCTCGCAAGAAACAGAATCTGTCTCAGAGGAAGAGTTAATTGTTCCTGTAAAAGCTAAATCAACTGCACCATTATTAGGTGTAATCGCTTTTGCCTTATTGTTAGGTTATTGGGGATTTACAAAGTTTACAGCAGAAACTCCAAAAGCGAAATCTAATGTACAAAAATCTGTTGATAAAGCTGTTCAAAAGGAAACAGTAAAAACAGAGAATAAAGTTGCAATGCCAGTAGAAACTGTTGATAATATTGATAAAATCGATGATTTAAATCAAGGAAATGCTATTTCTATACCAGCGATAGAGCAAAATCTAGACGCATCTATATTGGTATCAAATTTAACAGTAAATTGGGAAGTCCCAGCTAGTTATGCATCCAACTCTGCTGTCAGAAGATATTTTACAAAGTTGGGTAAAATTATTCAACTTAATTTAAAGACAGAACTATTATTGCTAAATAAACCACCGATAACTAATAAAATAGTTTTAGATTTAGATTATAATAAATCAACTCAAAGGTTTGTTGTAAAAGCAGTATCTGTATCAAGTGGAGAAAAGACTGTAGATGATTTGATTGTACAAACAGTACGCAACGTATTATCAATGAGTCTTAGTACTAATACGAATATATTCAACAATATTCAGGGTTCCCCAGCTTTAGTTATTCGATTATAAAGAGATAAGATTTATGGAAAGAAAATATTACGATTTAATTATTGATTTAGTAAAACAACATAAAAAATTTCAAAATTTTGAATCAATTTTGGATGATATAGTTGATGATGTGTATAAACACGCTAATGTAGTTATTGATACTATTGATGATGAAGCTGTGCTAAGTGCTTATTTAGCAAAAATTGTATCAACATCAATGATAACTGTTCCTAAGAGGTTTAATTTATCTACTAGAACTTCTTCTAAAATAGAAGAAGTTCTTCAAGCTATAGAAAACAAACAGTCTGTCACAAAAATTGAACCAGAAATTGTTAATGATTCTGAAAATGATGACAAAGTAGTAGAGGAATTAGCTGAATTTTATGAAGAAGTCGACACATTAAATAACTTTGAAGAGAATTACTCTAACGAGCAGGATTTGGTTGAACTAGAAGATTCATATACCGAAGAGGTTGTTGTTACAGAAAAAGCTGAAGTAATAGAAGAATTAACTGAATCTGAAAATGTTGCAGAACTCGACTTGACTAATAATATTGAAGCTGCTGTTGAACAGGAACTTACGGTAGATCAATCTTTGGTCGAAATGATGATTAATGGTGTTCCTTCTAACGAACCAGAAATTGAAGCAGAAGACTTTGATATTGAAGAAGATATTCCTGATTCAGATTATGATGAATTAGAAGAATTGGAAATTTTGGACGAAACACCAAGCGAAGTAGAAAATCTTGTAGCTGATTCTAATGAAGAGCAAATAATTGACGAAGACGCTGAAATGATTGCTGAAGGGCTTGAAGATGTAGTGGATCTTGAAGCTTCAGAAGCTGTTGAAATTGAAGCTGATTTATTACAAGAAAACTCAGCAGAAAATGATGATTTTATAGAAATTGATGAACCAGAAGCTTTGTTAAGCGATTTTGCAGAAATTGAAGAGCCTTTGTCAATTGATAATGTTAATACAAATATATTTGACGATAGATTTAGCTGTTTTGAATACACACCACAATTAAACAATTTTAATTCTGATGAAATTTGTGAGATTTTATTAAAATTGAACAAGGAATACCCAGATAAAAATATTTTAAAAATTTGTGAGTTAAAATATTATCAAAATAAAACAGTTACTGAAATTTCAGAGATTTTATCGGTATCAAATGAAACTGTGCTAGAAGCGTTAGGATATATAATAGAGGCAATAAAGGATTGAATAAAATATGCAGTGTCCCAAATGCAAAAAAGAGATTGAAAATAATTCTTTAAAATGCAACTTTTGTAAAACAAAAGTTGCCTCAGTTTGTAAGGACTGCGGTAATATAAATCCTATTACAGCTCTTAATTGTTCAAATTGTGGCAAAATACTTTTGAAAATATGTGACGAATGTGGTGCAGCAAATTTACCAAATTCTACTGTTTGTAGAAAATGTGGTAAATCAATGGTAATTGAACAACAGAACAAACCTCAATCTGAACAGTTTGTATATTCAGCAACAATGAACTCTCAGCAAAAAATCAAAGCAAAATTACTTGAGGGAATAAAAAATGCTGAGTCAAAAATAATAACTCTTTCTGGGACGAGTGGTTTAGGTAAAAGTCTTGTTCTAAGATACGTTATTAATGATTTAAAAAATGCTAAGCTTGTTTGGTTGCCAGGCACTTGTACACAAGTAACACAGCTATCTCCTTTTGGCTATTTTCAAGACATGTTACTAACCTTTTTTAATATTAATAACTTTTGCCCAGATACTTTACAACTAAAAAAAGATTCTTTAAAGTTTTTTAAGGAAGATTTTCCAGCACTTACAAACAGTGAAATTCTGGATTTATTAAACTTTTTTTATCCCGATATTTTAGATAAATATGAAAATATATATTTCAACAAATCAAAAATGTTTAATATTTTGAAAAAAGTCTTAATGACTATTCTTGAAAAAACAAAAGCTATCTTTGTTATAGATAATTTTGAATATATTGATGGTATGTCTTATGACTTTTTAAAAGAACTTTTAAAAGAAGAGATTGTACAGGAAAAATGTAAGTTTATAATTACTTCTCAAACAGCTCGTCCAGGAATGGGAATGATATCTTCTCCAGAGTATTTGGAGTCGAACTATCTAGATTTGACGATTGCTCCATTTACTGAATCTCAGGTGAGTGTGTTTTTGAAACAGTATACAGATATGAAATTTAATAAAGATTTTGCTAAAAAATCTTATAAGATTTCTTGTGGTAACCCATCTATACTTGAACAAATTGTATTGCTAGATGATGAAATTAAGCGAAAAGGACTTACCAATATAACATATAATACATTTGATGACGTTATAAACCTAAGATTGGGGCTGTTAAAAACCGAGAACGTAAGAGCATATAGAATGTTGTTAGCGATGTCTATATTAGGAGAAAAATTCTACCCTGCGATTTTAGAACAATTTGACTCTAATTCGCCAACTGAGTACGAAGCTATAATAGACAAACTTGTGAGTTTAGGTTTTATTACACCCCTTACAACATTAGCATATGAATTTAAATCTTCTGATCAGTGGAAAATAATTGTTTCTGTTGTGAAGAATGATGAAAATTTTGAAGAAATTTTGAATATTTTATATGAAAAACTTTCAGTCTATAAGCAATCATCTGTTGCTTTATTAGGATATATAGTACAAAAATTGAGTAATAACGATCAAGCCTTTGATATATGGACTTTATTGATGAAACAAGCTTCTTATATCGGGGATATCGGCTTATATGTAATTTCTCAAAAACAAGCTTTAAAACTCGTTGAAAACAAATCTAGCGAATTTTATCAAAACGTCAAAAGAAACATATATACAAGAGTTGGAAAACTTTTAGAGCCTATTGATCATATTACATCATTTGAATTTCTTCAAAATGCTGTAATGATGTTGGATGATAATGATGAACCAGAACATGTAGAATTGTTGGGATATTTGGCTTCTTGCGCTATGAAATCCGGTAATTATTGGGGAGCTATTGAATGCGTCGAAAGAGTTTTGAATAATATTCCTGAATCGCAAAAGTTTGGTCATGTTTTAGTAAAATCAAGGTTAATAACACCATTATTAAGATTAGGTAACTATGGACAATTAATTAATATTGTCGAAACAGAAATCTTGCAGGATATAGAAAAGATTTTGAGCAAAGGTAAAGGTACTTCTATTATATCTATTAAAAATCTATTTGAATTGTGGATTGGTGTGTACTTTGATTTAGCAGAAGCTTTAGTTTTTCAAGGTGATAATAGAGCTTTTGATGTTATACAAAATATTTATGAAATTTTAGATAGAAATAAAACTAATGAACCGACCTTAATATGTCGGGTTAATCTTTTACTTGCGTTAGCAAATACTATAAAGGGCGATATAAAAACATCTGTCAAAATCCTTGATGATATCTTAAAAGAATACTCGTTAGATAATATGGATAGTTTTATTGTCTCAAGGTGGAATTTTATTGATATTCTTAATAAATTTTTCTTGCAAAATTATAGCACTTTACATTCAGAGCTATTTAATGTTGCTGCATACGCAAATAATATTAATGACAGTTTTACTAAAAATATGCTAAAAACACTTTTAGCTAAAATGTTAAAAGAGAATAACCAAACTAAAAAAGCGCTAGAAATACTTGAAGAACAAGTAGCTTATTTTGCGAAAGAAAAAGTTGCAACTGGTGTGTTACTATCGTGGTATTTAATTGCTGAAATAAAACTGATTACAAGCGGGACTCAATTTGCTCTTGATATTGCTACAAAAGCTTTAGATATTGCACAAAGTCCAAATATTAATAACTATTATTTTATTGCTTTGTTTAATAAACAAATTGGTGAAATTTATTTGGCTAAACAAGATTTTGAATCTGCAAAAGTCTATTTTGAAAAATCTATATTTATTTCAAAACAATTTGATTTGCAGTATATATTAGTTAAAAATTACATTCAGTGTGCAAAATTATACCAAGAGCTAGCGTTGCCAAAATCAGCCTCTCGCAATGAATATGTAAAACAAGCATTAAAAATGTTTCAAACGGCCAAAAATGTCCCAATTGTTGCAGAGCATTCAGCACTACAAAAAAATATAAAACAAGAATTGAATATCTTAACCTCTTTTTGTAAGCTAAACGGTATTCTTATAAAAAAGGAATCAAAGTAAATTATACATAATCGTCAGGATTACCAGAGTAATCTTGAATAGTTCCATATTCTTCAATGACACCGCTTTCACAAGGCACATATTCTTGAACGCAAGAACGATATGCTAAAGCTCTTTTGTTTAATTCGTCAATTGCCATAGGACCTGTTAACACCTCTAAAACGTCGCCATTTTTATCAAGAATTTTTAGTCGAGGAATTTCTACACCTTGAGGAGTTTTGAATCCCATTAATAATATTGGTCCATATTCACCAAAACCATCTTTAATTTCAAAATAAATTTCTTTTAAGTTTTCATTATCTAAACAGGAGATTGCAACATTATTACAGGTTTCTCTCTGAACCCAGTCTTGGACTGTAGTTGTCTCGTCGAGAAGCTCTACAAGTTGCTCTTTTGTTGCCCTAATATTTCTGAATAAAGGATCTCCTCCTTTACCAATAGCAGATGGCCCAAATACTTTTGGTGCATTGTATGTGTAATTAGCTTCGTCAATAATCTTTTTTTCATTATTTTCTGGCATAGTTTACTCCTTATATTCTTTATTACGGCATTATTTCTGAAATCTTTAATAGTAATCTTATTTTTGTTACAAATATTTACAAAAAAACCTTCTTAAGCTATGATTGACTTATGTTACAGCGTAAATATAGACTTAAAAAAAGAACAGCTTTTACAGCAACTTATAGAACAGGAGTTTCCTTTCATAAAGGAGGCTTGACCGTTTTTTGTGGAAAATTAAAAACTGATAATTCAGATACAAAGATTGGGTTTGTTGTGAGTAAGAAAGTTCATAAAAGGGCAGTTAAGCGAAATCGTATCAAAAGGCTTATTAGAGAGAGTCTTAGATTATACATAAAAGGCCGGTTAGATTTCGATACAAAATACATGTCATTGGTCTTTGTTGGTTCTGCAAAACTGCTTGATAAAGACTATAATTATGTTGATAATATTGTTAAAAAAATTATGAGTATGATTGATGCTTGAGGGAATTTTAACACCTGCACTAAGAGATATTAATTATTTGGCTCCATGTGCACCATATCCAGCTAATCCATCTGGGATTACTATTCACGAAAAACCTATATACAGGTATTCTATACCTACAGATGAACAACCGACATTGGCAATAGTGAACGATATCACAGATTATAATGGAAATTTCATAAAACCAGGATATTATGAACTAGCACTATCTGATGATAAAGAGTTTTTATATTTAATTGAATCTAAAGATTTGTTGGCTGTTATACCAGTATTTAAATTGGCAGAAAATGAAGACGAATTAAAAAAATATAGAGACAAAAGTAAAGATTTAACATCACAAGAAAAAAAAGAACTTAAACGTACTGAAAGAACTCAAAAGAAAAAAGATAAAATAAGAAAAATTATAGAAACAAAATATGCTAAAACTGGTGCAACCCCACCTCCTAAAGATTATGTACATATGGAAGCTTCAATAGAATACATAAAAGAGGGCTCTTATTATCTTGTTCGCTATGAAAAAGGAGTTATTCGGGCTTGGGGAGCTATTAAAGTAAAAGAATGAAATCTTGTTGAAACTCAGACATACATACTCCACTTATTAAAAAATGTATAGCGTAACTCAATGTTATCTTACTGTAACAGACCTTTTTCCATAAGTTTATGGTACAATCATAACAAAAGGGAGAATGAATCATGATTAAATCAATTATACTTGCTGCTGGTAAGGGGACAAGAATGAAGTCTGAAACACCAAAAGTTTTACATACAATTTTTGATAAAACTCTTGTTGGATATGTTATTGACGCAGTAAATAATACAGGACTAGTTGATGAAAACTTTATAATAGTTGGTCACCAAGCAGAGCGAGTAGAAGATTATATAAATAAAACCTATAACAACACAAAATGTGTGCTCCAATCACCTCAATTAGGTACAGGGCACGCAGTAAGCATGGTTTTGCCATACCTCAATAATTTTGACGGAGAAGTTATAATTCTCTGTGGAGATACACCCCTAATTACAGAAGATACATTAAAAGAGTTCATCAGCTCACACCATAGTAAAAACTCCGATTTGACTGTTATGAGCGCAATGTTCGAAGACCCAACAAACTACGGCAGAATCATAAGAAACGATGATGATACTTTAAACTCAATTGTCGAAGAAAAAGATGCAACACCAGCTCAAAAAGCTGTAAAAGAGGTTAATGCTGGCATCTATTGTCTCAATTGGGGAAAAATCATGCCGGCATTTGGCCAGCTAAAAAGCAATAATGCACAAGGTGAATACTATTTAACAGACATTATCAAATGGGCTAACGAACAAGGATTAAAAGTTGATGCTTATACTTTAAAAAACAATGATGAGATTTTTGGTATTAATTCAAAAACTCATCTCGCAGAAGCTACAAAAATACTTAATCAAAGAGTTTTGCAAAAACATTTAGATAACGGGGTTACAATAATTTCACCAGAATCAACTTGGATTTCCCCAGAAACAGAAATTGAAGCTGATACCGTTATTTACCCATCTTGTTATATAACAGGTAAAAATAAAATCGGTAAAAATTGTAAAATCGGCCCTTTTGCACATCTAAGAGGAGATGTTATTTTAGAAAATAACGTAAAGGTCGGAAACTTCGTTGAGGTTAAGAAAACAACTATCAAGTCAAATACAAATGCTTGTCATTTATCATACTTGGGTGATAGCGAAATCGGCTCTGGAGTAAATATAGGAGCAGGAACTATTACGGCAAACTACAACCCACTAACGAAAGTTAAATCAAAGACAATTATTGGAAACGAAGTAAAAATTGGCTCAAACTCTGTACTAGTAGCGCCAGTTACTATAGAAGAGGGAGCAAATGTAGCTGCGCTAAGCGTAATTACAAAAAACATTCCATCTTGGGCTCTAGCAATAACAAGAGCTCCGCTAAAAATTGTTGAAAATTGGGTAAAACGAGTTAAATAAACTTATTATAATATTGTTTACACTTATTGTCTCAACAAGTTAAATATGTTATTATATAGAAGAGCTTTATAATGATTTAGAGAGGGTTAAATGTCTCTGGAGAATTTTATATACGAATCAGCGGAAGAAATTTTTAACGGGGATTTCGAAGAAGTAAAAACACGCATCATCAAACATAAAGAAATTTATCAAGATGATACAGCTATTTGTTTTTCTCTTCTTGCACTTGGTTCGTTTGCAAAAAAAAGATATGATGAATATTATCAGTTTATGAATGATGCTCAATTCTTAGTAGAGAACTCAAAAAATTGCATCACTCATATTCTTTACGAACTTGTATTAGCACATATTAACTTTACAGAAAAAAATAGTTCTCTATATTCAATCAACTATAATAAAGCTCGCAAGCTTGCTATAAAAAATCAGAAAACAAGCTTCTTTGAACGAATGACATCATTATTAAAATGTCCACCTATAACTCATTTAAGCACACACGCACATCTCAAGGATCCTCTTATAGCTCTTGTAAAGATTGGTCAGGCTGTAGCGGCAGAAAAAAATATTGATAATCTAATAAGGACTATTGCAGAAGAGACAAAGGAAGCTCTTAATGCGGATAGATGTACTGTTTTTCTTTATGACAAAGAAAATAATGAGCTATATTCTAAAGTCGCAACAGGCTTAGATGATGAAAAAGAACTAAGAATCCCTGCAGACAAGGGTCTTGCTGGACATGTAGTGCAAACAGGCGAAACAATAAACATTAAAGATGCCTATAAGGACGAGCGTTTTAATAAAAATATTGATAAAAAAACCGGGTATAGAACAAAAACCATTCTTTGTATGCCTATAAAAAACTTTAACCAAGAAATTATAGGTGTATTTCAGGTATTAAACAAGTTTGACGAAACTTTCACAATTGATGACGAAGATTTGCTCGTTGCTATTGCTTCAAGCGCAGGTATTTCACTAGAAAACGCTCAGCTCTTTGAAAAACAAAATAAAATGATTGAAGAGCAAAAAATTATTTTTGATAGCTTTATTGAAACCCTAGCTTCTTCTATTGATGCAAGAGATAAAATTACTTCAGGTCACTCTACAAGAGTCAAAATGTATGCTGCATTAATTGCACACGAATTTGGAATGGAAAAAAATGATATCTATATCCTTGAAAAAGCTGCAGCTTTACACGACATAGGGAAAATAGGTATACGAGATTCTGTATTACAAAAAGAAGGGAAGTTAACACCTGAAGAATATAAACATATACAAGAGCACGTTGAAATAACACACAACATTCTTGAAAAAATTCATATGTCCGAAGACTTCAAGCAAATAACAGAAATCGCTTGTTCGCACCACGAAAAATTTGATGGTACAGGCTATTACAGAGGCTTAAAAGGTATTGATATTCCATTTGGTGGTAGAGTTTTAGCTGTTTCAGACGTTTTTGATGCTATAACATCAAAAAGGCATTATCGTGATAAAATGCCTATTGAAAAAGTTATTGATATTATTATGAATGGTTCAGGCAATCATTTCGACCCACTAGTTGTAGAAAAATTTCTAGCAATTAAGCTAAGCGAAATCGTTAGGGTCTTTCTAACAGAAAATACAACAATGGAGCTTGATTCTGAAGACAATATAACTCTTGAGAAATATAATCTTCTAGATTTGTATTACTCTATAGTAAATAATTGTAGCAATAAGCTATTACAAGTGTTTAATAGATATTATGTAGGTATAGATTTAGATAATGAATAATTTAATTAAAAAAATATTTATATTAGCTACAGCAATAGTAATTGCACCATCGACTTTTGCAGAAACGAAAGTACAAAAACCTTTAGAACTAAAGGCTGAAAAGAATGTTGCAAATATGAGTATGGTTATTAAAGATAATTTCATTAAAGCAAAATATGCTTCTGCTGAAAAAAAATACTTGCAAGGCAATGTTAAAGCAGCACACGATGATTATGCAGATATAATTGCTAGAATGGCACATGATGATTATGTGCTACTAGCATATGGCATAAAGCTGGCTGAATACGGTTTTTTTGATCTTTCTGAAGAATTAATAAAAAAACTTGATAACAACATTTATACAGAAAATTATATAAAGGATATTAAGCTATTCTATTATCCATCAGGTATGGTAAACTCAAAAGATAGTTTATACCTTGCTGACGCCTATGCCAGTATTACATACAACAATTTAGCTATTGAGACCACTTCAGAGCTTCTAAACTCAACTCAAGCTTCAGAAAGCGATTATAAAAATTATCTTATTGCCTTAGGCTATTATAAGTCCAATAATTTACCTTTAGCTCTTAAGTATATAAACAACGCAATCGTTGAAAATAATGTTAACGTAAACTATAAAATACTTAAAACAAAAATACTAGCTGATTCTAAAAAAAGCAAACAAGCTTTAAAAATTTTAGAAGAAATTAAGAAAAATGAATTTATAACAGTAGATTTTCAAAATAAAATCAGAGCAATCGAAGAATATGTTTTATACAAAATTGCAAAAGAAGAAGCTTTAAAAGATTATCATTTATCATATTATTATCACTTACAAAACAAAAGTCTTTTAGCAACAAAAGTCCTTCAGTCTGCAATATTACAATCTAAAGAACACGCACCATTAATATTTGGACTATTAGCTAGAATTTACTATGAAAACGATGAACCATTAAAAGCACAAGAGTTTGCCCAAAGAGCATTTAAAGAAAATAACCGCAACTACTTATCAACGCTTACACTTGCAGATATAAGTTTTGATGAAAGAAAATATGAAGATGCTCTTGGTTATTACAAAATTGCACATAAATCTAACAAAAAAGCATCTTCTCCAGCTGTCGGTATAGCAAAATCCTATTTAGCTTTAGATAAACAGAAAAAATCTCAAAAAATTTATGAAAAGATGCTAGATAAATATGGCTATGACGAAATATTATTGATAAACTCATTAAAGGTTTTCCCTCAACGTTCTGACGATTATCTACCTAAAATTGCTTCTGTAGATTTAACAAATAATGAAATTTGGCTTGGCTTGGCTAATCGTGCTATTAAAGAAAAAAATTACAAAATGGCTGAAACATATTTAAACAATTCTTATTATATTGACGAAAACAACTTTAAATATTATTATTATTTAAGCTTGGTATTAAAGGCAAAGGGGAATACAGAAGGGGCTAATCAGTCTTTAGTAAAATGTTCCAGACTAAATGCGGATTATGCATCAATCGTAAATCCAGAATAGGGTGGTTATGGAAAGTAGTATTTTAATAGTAGAAGATCACGAACTAACAAGATTTGGTCTTAAAACAGCTTTTGAGACTTGCGAATATGTAAAAAATATTCTTGAAGTTGAATCTGCCGAATCCGCATTAGAGTGCCTTGAAAACAACACCGTAGACCTAGTTATTATGGATTTAGGACTACCAGGAATGAATGGTATTGAAGCAACTAAAATAATAAAAGAAAATAATAGTGAAATAAAAGTTGTTATTTTAACGTCACATAATGATGTCCAGGAAGTTTTAAACAGCTTAAAAGCTGGAGCTAACGCTTATTGTTCAAAGGAAATCAATCCCAAAAGATTAACCGAAGTTGTACAATCTGTACTAGATGGAGCTTCTTGGTTTGATCCAAGCATCGCACATATAGTACTTGAAGCTGCGTCAAAATTTCAACAAGAAGACAAGCCTAAGCCTGAAAAAGATTACGGATTAACGTCAAGGGAAGCTCAAATCCTTAAACTAATAACAGAGGGCTATAGTAATAATGAAATAGCTAATCAGCTATTTGTTAGCATAAACACAACAAAAGCTCATGTTGCTAGCATTTTGCAAAAACTAGAAGTTGATGATAGATTACAAGCAGCCCTAAAAGCTCTTAAAGAAAGATTGGTGTAAGATGGGTGGCATTGCTTCAATTTTAATCGTAGACGATAATCCAAAGTTTCTAGCTGATGCATTACCAATGTATGGTTATGATGTTACAGTCGCAGAAGACGGGTTGGAAGCTCTTAAAGTTCTGCAAAACAACACTAATTTTGACTTAATACTATTAGACGTAATGATGCCAAACATGGATGGTTGGGACACCCTTAAAGCAATTAGAAAAAATAAAGACACCGAATATATTCCTGTTATAATGCTTACGGCTGTAAGTGAAGATCAAAAAGTAGTTTCAGGACTCAAAATAGGCGCAGATGATTATGTTGTAAAACCTTTTGTCCTACCAAACCTTTTGGCAAGAATAGAAGCTATTTTAAGACGTGCAAATTGGCAAAAAGAAGCTTTGCCAAAACAAGAAAAACAATTAAACAAGGATGTTAATATCAATGCATTAACTCCAAAAGAAAAAGAAGTTTTAGCACTTGTTGCAAAAGGTGCTAGCAATCAAGAAATTGCAGATAAAATGTGTGTACGAGATGTAACGATAAAAACTCACCTTAACAGCATATTTAAAAAGCTAAAGGTTACAAATAGAACTCAAGCAGTTTTGCTAGCAATGCAAATAGATTTAATAAACTAGGAGAATAAAATGTTATCAAAAGATGAATTAGTCAATTTACTAACAACTGATATAGAAGCTTTCAATAATGAGCTTAGTGGAAATGCGGTCGATTTAAGCGAAACAGATTTTTCTGGAATAAATATTGAAGGTGCAATTTTTGATAATGCCGACTTAACTTCTTCTTCTTTTGCAGATGCACATTTAGTAGACGTAAAGTTTTTAGGTTGTGACTTAACATCTGTAGATTTTAATAGAGCAAATTTAATTGAATGTGCTTTTAATGAATCCATATTAAATGGAACAGATTTCAGCTATGCAAAAGTTGATTATGGTAACTTTGCAGATGCTGATCTTGCTGGCGCAATAATGCTTGATGCTGATTTTACCAACTCAGATTTTACCGAAAGCGAAAACCTAAATGCTTCAAGGTTTGACGATTCTACAATATGGCCAGATAACGAATATTTACCTGAAGATTTTGATTCATCATACTCAGATGACTTGTCTTCTCTTAAAGACGAAGATGATTTTGAAACTTCAGACTACTAATCTAAAAACATATTTAAATCAGTTTTTTCTGGCTTACATTCAACATAATCCAGTTCTTTAGCTAATGATTTTAGTTGAAGATCTGTATTGTATTTATTACTCACCATTTTAGTATAGCCAGAATACTCTCCTAGCTGTTTTTTAAATCCCAATTCTTCGTATTTTTTCACCACATTAAAAGGACCATTTTCAACAGCTTCAAGCTCAATGTTTTTAGCTCCACTTTCTTTTACATGTTTAAATAAATAATAAAAAAGACTTTTTCCCGTTTGAGGAACTTTTTTACCAAATTCATCAGGGATAGAACAGATACCAGAAAGATTAACATTTTTTTCACCATTAAAAGTCATAATTCCACAGAACCTATTATTAGAAATAGCTACCAGAGCTTTGTCTGCACAATTTGATACCCTATCAATACAATAGTCAAAAACTTTTCTCCAACGTTCTTGTTCAAATGTTGATAATCTAGGACAAAGTTTTGTGAAATCGAATCTAGATTTTTCCGAAATTTTATTTATAAATTCACGATCTATAACAGAATGAGGGGCTAACTCATACAAATCAATGTAAGCTTCTTTATTGCTCAAATAATTTTTAATTTGAGCAACTCTATAAGCTTTAAAATTTGGGGCTAATGTTCTATTACTTGAAATATTCATACTAATTTAAATCCTATGAAGAACAAAATTTGCGAATTTGTAACAAGATATTTACATTAACACTTGTAAAATAAAATCGTTTAATGTACACTAGTGATACACTAGATTGCGGGAGATTGTCCCATAATTGATAGATAGTAATAATAGAAGGAAAATATAATCATGGCAAAACATTGTGAAGTATGCGGAAAATCAGCATTAAAGGCAGCAAAATTAACATTCTCTCATAAACAAATTGTTAAAAGACAATCACCAAATCTTCAAGAGATTAGAGTAAATGTTAACGGACAAACTAAAAAAATGACAGTTTGTACTTCTTGCTTAAAAGCAGGTAAAGTTCAAAAAGCTGTATAATTTTACAAGATTTTCATTACAAAAAAAAGAACCGAGATTAATATCTCGGTTCTTTTTTTGTTTTGATTACTGTACTGATGTAACAACTTTATCAATCAGACCATACTCAACAGCTTCAGCAGCAGATAGGTAATGGTCTCTTTCACAATCTTCTTTAACTTTATCAAAAGGTTGCCCAGCATTTTCAGCCATTATGCCAATTAACATATCTTTCATTCTTAAAATTTCTTTTGCTTCTAATTCAATATCAGTTGCTTGTCCTTTAGCACCACCTAATGGCTGGTGAATCATAATTCGTGCACTTGGCAAAGCCATCCTCTTTCCTTTTGCCCCTGCAGAAAGAAGAAAAGCACCCATAGAAGCGGCTTCACCTAAGCAAATAGTTTGAACATCAGCTTTAATAAGATTCATAGTATCATAGATTGCCATACCCGCAGTAATAACACCACCAGGTGAATTTATGTACAGCATAATATCCTTTTCAGGATTTTCACTATCTAAAAGTAACAACTGAGCAACAACTGAATTTGCAACTTCATCATCAATTTCTGTTCCTAAGAAAATTATTCTTTCTCTTAATAATCTTGAAAAAATATCAAAAGATCTTTCACCTCTAGATGAAGACTCAATAACTGTTGGAACATAGCTTAAAATTTTTTTCATATCAGTCATAATTCTCTCCTTTTATTATGACTATAATAATATAATTTAAGAAGCATGGCAATCAATAAAACGATTGAATTATCAAAAAACACAGTCTAAATGTATAAATAATAGAATTATTAAATTTTGTAACAGAAATTGTTAATAAAAAAGCAATTATTTAGATAATATATACTTAATATATATAAGGAGCTTTATAATGTCTTTTTGTAGCAACAATATTTGGATACAAAATTTTAATTTCAAAGAACAATCCAGTTCTTGTGTAAAACCGCAAAACGACAATTATAATGTTAGAAATTTTATTTGGGAACAAAAATATTTTAATATACAAAACAAGCCTGGAATATTTACCAATGCGGCTTTAATAGGAAGCAATATGGATATTTATAACAATACCTTACCTGTATATGACTACATTGCTATTCCGGATTTCACAAACATAAGCTTCTTTAACCATACAGATCATTATAAGCTCAACATACCAAACTTCTTTAACTTTAGCCAACATAACTTCTTTAACCTGAACCTTAACTTCGGCTTTGGCTTTAACATTATGCCTCAATACGACTTCAGTATTAATACAAAGAACACCGATAATAAACAAGTAAATTATTCAGGTGATACTTTATCAGATGGAACAGCAATAACAATTAAGGATTTAGATTACACAATATTCGGCAATGATGCAAAAAGGATAAAATTGCTACGCCCTGAAATGCAATTAAAAATGGAATTATTATACAAATATGCTAAAAATAAAAAGTGGCAAATAACATTAACCGGAGGATTCAGAACATACAAAGACCAAGAAAGATTATATAAGAAATACGGTTCTGGACGTGCTGCAAAACCAGGTACATCAAGACACGAATTTGGCTGTGCAGTAGATTTACGAATAAATGGTTCAGGAAGTAATAATAACCTTAAGTTGCACGAACTTGGTAAATATGCAGAAAGCATCGGAATGCGCTGGGGTGGTAATAGATTTAACGAAGCTTGGCATTTTGACATAGATCCAAAAACAACTCCAAAAGGTTCAAGACAAGTAGCATTAAAAGCTGGTTCAAATAACAATGGTAACATTACCCAACTTTCTGTTACACCTGATGCCGATTACCAAAAAATATTTAACGGAACATACACTAAAGACTATATTAACACAGGTGATATTATCCATTTCAAATATGATGATGCAAAAATAACTTCTGGAAAACTCAAACCAAATGCTACAAAAGCATTTAATCAAATGAAAGCAGAATTAGAAAAATATCTTAAAGAACAACTTGGTCAAAGCTATGCAGTAAGTTTTTCTAGTGGCTATAGAAGTCACGCACAACAAGAACAATCGTTAAGAAATCAAGCATATAATAGCGATGCCAATGTTATGAAAAAACGATTCAAAAGCGTTGCACCAAAAGGTTATTCTGAGCATCATACTGGATATGCATTTGACATCACTATCGGAGGTAAAAGTAGTACTGATAGAGCAACTTCAACTTGGTACAATGATAAGCGTTACAAACTAGCTTATGAATGGTTAAAACAAAATGCTAATAAATATGGTTTTGAACAGTCTTTCCCTAAAAACAACAAACAAGGCGTTATAGAGGAACCTTGGCACTGGCGTTACGTTGGAGATAGTGATTCTCAAAGAATTTTTGCTGCAGCTAGAAAATATCAAGGCTACATCAGCTAACACACATAATCCGTAAAATTATTTACTATCAAGAGCATTCTCAAGGGCTTTTTCTAACACTTGAATTTTCGATTCAAGAACTTTAACTTTAGCAGCATTTTCATCTGAGGAAATAGATTCTTTCTCTAATTGTCGTTTGTATGAAAAAATTTTTTTATTTTTGACATTCAGCCCAAAATTCATTATAAGAATACCAAGAATAAAGCCCCCAAAAAACATAATTAATAATTGAGTATAAAAACTTAAATTTAAAAACCAATCTAGCATAATAGCCCTCCAAAATCATTTTACAATAAAAAGTCATTTCATGGTAGAATGTTAGAGGAAGTCCAACAGGGTATTAAACATGGGTGATGAAGATAAACAATTTGATGCCACCCCCCAAAAGCTTGAGAGAGCAAGAAAAGAGGGGCAAGTAGTAAAATCGAAAGACATATCAATCGCGTTGTCTTTGCTCGTTATGTTTACTTTTATCAACATGATGGCACCCATAATATGGCAAGCTATTGTCGGATTATTTAGGACTTTGTACGAACAAATTCCAAACCATACCTTAGAAGAAATTGGTATTACATACATATTAACCGTTACTTTAATACCTACAGTTCTAATTATTGGTTCAATACTATTTTTAGCAGCATTCATTGCAATACTTGGTGACTTCTTCCAGGTTGGTCCATTAGTCGCAACAGCACCGCTAGTCCCAAAACTGGACAAATTAAACCCGACAAAATACTTTAAAAACCTTTTCCAAGTAAAAACGCTATTTGAACTAGGTAAAAACATCGTAAAAGTTTTAGTTCTAGGTCTTGTTGGTTGGACAGTATACAGCGACCACCTACCTGCTATTCTTGGCTTAGCAGCCATTGATAATAATTTTGCCGTTATGATTGAATTCGGGAAATTAATTGTTGAATTCATTTACAAGGCCTGCATAGCATTCTTGGTTATAGCAGCTGCCGATTACGGTGTAACAAAATGGAAATTTTTGAAAGACCAAAAAATGTCTTTTAAAGAAATAAAAGATGAATACAAAAACTCAGAAGGTGATCCTCATGTGAAAGCAGCGTTAAGACAACGTCGTATGCAAATGCTACAAAGGGGAGCAATGGATTCTGTTGCAGAAGCAGATTTTGTAGTAAGAAACCCTATTCACGTTGCTTGTGCAATGAAATATGATGCTGAAACAATGCAATCGCCAACCCTAACAGCAAAAGGAACTGAACTTATCGCAAAAAAAATAATTGAAATAGCACAAGAACATAACGTTCCAATTATAGACAACCCGCCAGTAGCAAGGGCATTGTTCAGAATGGTAGATTTAAACCAACAAATACCACCTGAATTATATAAAGCCGTTGCCGAAATCTTAATTTTTGTCTACGGATTAAAAGCGAAACAAAATAACCAGTAATAATTCAACCATATGGTCTAGGTTAAAATCTTGAATTTTTTACGAAATCAAGGTAATATAAGATAAGGTTAGTTTAGATAAGAGATGATGGATAGTAAAACTTTAATCAAACAATACGTTGGTATTGTACAAAAGATAGCTAGAGTAGAGCATAGGCGTATACCTAACCATATGATTGAATACGAAGAATTGGTTAGTATAGGTATTATTGCTATCCAAACATTAATAAAAGATAAGACTGAAGAGCAGTTGGAGCGTTATAACGAGGCTTATATCGGTACAGCCGTACGTTGGGCGATTAGAAACGAACTTAGACATCGTTATAAATGGTATACCCTAAAACATAAAAAAGAAGAATCAGATTCTTATGTATCAGATACAATAGAAGACAGCTCAAGTGATGATTTGGGATTTTCTATTTCACCAGCTAAAGTTAGGGAAGCTGTTTATGAAACAATTTTATCAATTGACGGTTTAGCGGCTGCCGCTACAGACAATGCTTCTCCTTTCGACTTCATAAAAGATCCATCAGCTATGCCTGATGAAAAAGCCGAAATTATAGAAATGAGCCGTCTTGTCAAGCAAGCTATCGCACAATTACCGCAAAAAGAGCGTACTGTAGTGGAATACCGTTTTTATAGAAACATGCAGGCAAAAGATATAGCTGTTGCGGTGGGGCTTTCACCATCTCGAATAACAAGAATTATCCAATTTTCATTAAACCAAATTAGGGAATACTTAAAAGCAAGAGGCAGAGAAGACTACTAAACTACCCTCTATAAGCAATCAAAATGCCTCCAGGAACGTCAACTATTTCATACTGAAATTCATCATCTGCATCTATAGCATCAATAAAAGTCTGTACTTTTTCAGCATGTGAAGTTATATTATCAGCAACAATTAATGCTTTTTGTGTTAAATGTGGCTTTACTAACTCAAAATACTTAACATACTCTCTTTTATTTGCATCAATAAATACAAAATCAAACTTTTCATCCGAGGATAAATTTTCCAACACATCACAAGCACTTCCTTGTAATGGCCTAATAATATCATTCACACCACACTTTTTAAAATTTTCTATTGCAACACTTTGACGCTTTTCATAATACTCAATAGTCGTCAGCCTGCCTCCAGTTTCTTTAAGAGCTTTTGCAATCCAAATTCCTGAATATCCATTTGAAGTGCCAATTTCTAAAGCACTTTTAATCCCCATCATTTTTATAAAAGTATTAATTAAAACTGCGGTTTTTCGTGGAATATTCCAAAAATCTTTTTGAGTTTTTTCAAGCTCAGAAAGTGTTTGAGCAGTAATTTCATCAAAGATGATATCCATAACATTCTCCCTAGTCAAAAAGTTTTACACTATCTGTAACAATAACATCTTTCAATGGGACATTAATAGTATAAGTTTTAATAATCTTACCCTTTTCCAAATCAAAAATTGTATATGTATTTTTCTTAATATCAGTTATAACAGCTAACTCCGTATTTAAAATATGGTTGAAACCAGTAGAAAAGCCACCGTCATTCAATTGTATATTTTCTATTATTTTTCCATTTGCAATGTTATATTTTTGAATCTGATTTGATTGAGCCCCCAAGATGTATAGATTTTCACCCCATAACAACATTGAAATAGGCTTACTAACAGTCGTAAATTCCTTTGCTAAGCTTAATGTAGAATAGTCTACAACTGCGACCCTACTCTTTGTTCTACTAGAAATATATAAACTGTTCTTAGCAAAAGCTAGAGCAGAAACATTTGGGAATTTCCCAATATTTCTTAATAAATATTGATTTTTAACCTCAATAGCCCAAATATCATTTTTTAACTTATCTACATAAAAAAGTTTATCACCACATAATAAAAGTTTTTCACAATAACCATTTACCTTAATTTTTTGAACTAACGACATTGTGTTTAAGTCAACAACAAATATTGTTGATGCACGAGGCGCTGTTATATATGCTTTATTGTTTTCATAGTCTACTACTATTTCTTCAGGAAATGCAGATAAGCTTATTTGCTTGATAAATCTAGAATCTGCTACAGAAATAATATCTAAAAAAGGTCTCTCAAATGATGTTACGAGCAAAAATTTCCCTTTGTTGACAGCTTTAATATCAATTGGTATAGATTTTTGAGAAAGCGCATATTTTGGTGTACTTTTAGCAGGATCTAAAACTTGGATATTTTTAGAATAATTTGTTGTAACAAAAAGAGTTTTATTTTTTAAATTAGGTATCAACGTTTGATTTCCAATAGGATCTGTTTCTGACAAAAACTCTTCAAAACTTTCTTTTGTATTAACCTTTATAACATCTTCGCTTTTTATGTCAATTTTTAAATTACCCACAATACCTTTAATATTCTCAGGGAGTACTAACCCACTAGGAACAAGCATGTCTTGAGGCAAAAGGCCTGTTCTAACCTGTAATGGTGGAGTTGGCATATGTAAAACTGTTTTTGTGCCATTTTCAGCTGGCAAAAGTTTCATCATTACAAAATCATTATTAAAAATTATAACATCTGGCTTGTCATTTAATTCTTTACCAGCGGGAAAAGACTCTTTAACTGATAACTTTTTTACATCAGAAAACAAAGACGGATATAAAGGTAAATAGACTGTATTGTCAGGTAGAATTATTACACCGTCAAAACGAACATCCGTACCTGGTACTTTATTATCAATATAATCTCTGATATCATCAGGAATTTTAGCAGCAAATGCACTTGTGCTAAACATCAGTACAATCCCAAGTAAAACTAAAAACTTACGCAAAACAGTTCTCCCAACTTCTAATACTATCTAGAAATATCTTAGCACAATAAAAGTTATTTAAAAACACCTTTAAGCTTTTCTTTAACACCCTTATTTGCGTTTTTATTCTTAGTTATTTCATATAATTTTTGATAAAGTTGCTTTTCTTCGTTTGAAATATGCGTAGGTGTTTTAACCTCAACAACTACAATATGTTCACCCCTAATAGTTGGTTTTGATATATTAGGAACACCAGCTCCTTTAATCTTAACAACCTCTCCATATTGGATTCCTGCTGGAATCGTAATATCTCTATCTCCATCTAATGTTTTTATTGAAACAACATCACCAAGTACAGCCTGAGCTGGAGTAATCTCTAGCTTTGTAAACACATTATAGGCTTCTCTTTTATAATAATTTGATGGTTTTACATGGATTACTATGTATAAGTCACCAGATACCCCACCATTTACACCTGCATCACCCTCTTGAGAAAGCCTCATTTTAGAGCCATTGTCAACACCAGCAGGTATCTTTACATCAATAGTTTTTTCAACTTCTTTTCGTCCCTTTCCTTTACAGTCTGGACAAGGGTCAGAAATAATAGAACCCTTACCATGACAATGAGGACAAGTTACGATTTGAGTAAACTGACCTAAAACAGTTCTCGTTGTCTGCTGGACACTTCCTCTACCACCACAAGTTTGACAAACTTGAGGTTTTGAACCTGCTTTTGCCCCAGTTCCATTACAAGAAGCACAAGTTTCTAAGTGATCTATCTTAATCTCACGATTCAATCCAAAAACAGCTTCTTCAAACTCAATTTCTATATCTAACCTTAAATCGTCTCCACGTTGAGGCGCATTTGGATCCTGTCTTCGGCTACCGCCAAACCCAAAACCACCACCAAAGAACGAATTAAAAACTTCTTCCAAATCTCCAAAACCATTTGCAAATGGCCCTTGAGTATTGAACCCAGCACTACTTAATCCGTCTTCACCATACCTGTCATAAGTAGCACGTTTTTCATCATCCATCAATGTTTCGTAAGCTTTACCAAGTTCTTTAAACTTAGCCTCCGCTTCCGGAGCCTTGTTAATATCTGGGTGCCATTGACGTGCCATTTTTCTAAATGCACTTTTTATCTCATCTTTTGAAGCGTTCTTATCTACGCCTAATATCTCATAATAATCTGCCATCACTATTCCTTGTATTACTACCTAACTTGTAATTTACTATTATGATGCCGTTGCAACATTTACCAATGTAGGTCTTAAAACTTTATCCCCTAATTTATAACCTTTTTGTAGTTCAGAAATAATAAAATTCTCAGGAGTATCCTCTGTTGGCGTTTGCATAACAGCTTCGTGCAAGTTAGGATCAAACTCTTCGCCCTCAGCCTTTATAACTTCTAGTCCAATTTTGCCCAAAACATCATTAAAATTTTTATAAGCTAAATTGTAACACTCTTTTACCTTTTCACAGTCCTCAACAGTTTCAATAGCTTTTAAACCCCTATCAAAGTTGTCTAAAACTTCAATAAGCTTTTTAACAGTATTTTCTGCGCCATATTTCAACAAACTTTCACGTTCAGCATCTTGACGTTTTCTATAATTATCAAAATCAGCTGCAAGTCTTATGTACTGATTATTCAAAGTTTCATATTTTTCTTGCCATTCATTTTTTTCTTCAGCTTTTTCTTCTTCTACAACATCAGAAACATCTTCTTTTACATCTTCTTGAAGCGTAGCTTCTTCTTTATTTTCAACTTCTTCAGTATTTTCAACTGCTTTTTTGAACGGATTTTCCATTATAATCTCCCCTTTTAAAATATTATATACAATAATTATAAGCTTTCAAACTAAATTATTGAGTAATATTTATTTTTTCTTAATTATTAGTGTTGAGAATGAATAAAAAAAATCCTAGCATTACACCTACTAGCGGGCTTGTAGTAGCACTCTCTGCTTGGGTATTCCACCTACTAGCGAGACATTTATCTACGGGGGTAAATGTCATGTAGCTTGTAGTTACATCTACTAGCGGGCTTGTAATGTTTACGCTCAGTTTAAAAATTCCACTTACCAGCGAGCCATTTATCTACGTACGTAGTACAAAAAAAAGCTTGAGGTAGGGTTACTCAAGCGGAAAAAGGGAAAAGGGTTTATTATTTTTAGGGAATATTATTTGTGATTAATTTAGTTTTTATTTAATCTTCAACTATCTATGAGAAAATCTTGAATGTTCTGTCAATATTATCTTCTATTACTTTTTTTACTGATTCATATTCTGTAGTTAACGCTGTGTGTTCTGTTTCTAATTTTGATAGCGTCAAATCAAATTTCTTATCTTTTTGTTCGATTTCTTTTAAATCGTGTTCATATTTTGCTTCAGCTTTTTTAGCGGCTGTGCTATCGATACTTGTTGTTTCTGTATAACGTAAGCTTGAATCTGAGCTTGGAGCTGTTCCCTCAAAGTTTATCTTACCGTTTTTATCTTCTTTTACTAGCTCTATACTAATCTGACCGCATTGTATCATTGCTGTTAACCATTCTGAGTCACTTGATGCATCGCCATTAAAGCCATCAAATTTACCTATACCGATACACAAACCACCATTTGCTTGGATTTGATTAAATATTGAAACGTAGTACTCAAACTCTGCTTTTTGAGCATCATCTGTAGGATCAAACATTATGTTATCTTGTACATCGGTATTTTCTAGCGCAGTGATTACATCTGGCATATGTGATCTATATAATTCTTCTCGGTATTCTTTTAGTAATCTGTCATACTTTTCTTGATCTTCTGGGTTTACAGCTGATCTGTTATAGATATCACCAGGTGTACTACTATCTTCTTCTTTTGTCATCTCGCTTAAAGAATTATGTAGTTTTTCTAGTTTTTCGCTTGCTTTACTTCCGTCTTTCGGATGTAATTGATTCCAAGCTTCAATCTCGGCTTCTCGTAAATTATCTTCGACTTCGCCTACATTACCTAATGCTCCACCCTCACAGCACATCATGAACATTGCAAAGCCTTGAGCGGATGGGGAGTCTTCGCCTTCT
>SUTX01000029.1 GCA_015152465.1 Cyanobacteria bacterium SIG31
GCGAATGACAACGGGCTTTAAAATAAACCATGCAAAAGATAACGCAGCAAACTATTCGATATCCACAAATATGTCAACCCAATTAAATGCGTACGATATAGCTGCAGATAACGTTGCGAGCGGAATGGACTTGGTTGGCTATGCAAACGATATTATATCCCAAATGCAAGACAAAGCCGCAAGATTGAACGCTCTATCTACGCAAGCACGAAATGGCACTTATGGTGCACAATCCTTAGCTGCAATCAATAGCGAAGCAAGTGCTTTGATGTCAGAGATAACAAGACTTTATTCTACAGCAGAATACAATAATATATCCTTATTTGATAGGGTATCATATACCATAGCAGAGCATTTACCCCAAGCGGGCGAGAGCGGTTTCATAGACGAAACCGCTCTGGTATCAATGGCAGATACTGATGGAGAGGTTATAGGTACGACAACAGAAGCTCCTAAAGCTAAAAAAGCATACAGTGGATTTATTGAAAACCCTAAAACTTATACAGATACAGAAGTTGCTAAGATGAAAAGAGTTGCAGATGTAACTACTTTTATCTCTGGTGAAAAGTATTCAATATCAACTGCAGAAGAGCTTCAAAAGCTAGCAAATTATGTTAATTCTGGTAAAAATACAACTGATGTTGAGTTTGTCCTTGGGGCGGACATAGACTTATCATCTATCTCTAATTGGACTCCGATTGGGGATTATTCTACGGGATCAAGTTATAAATTTAAAGGTATATTTGATGGTAATGGTCATGTGATTAAGAATTTAAAAATAGATCGTGAAGCACTTAGGCAAGGTTTATTTGGCTATACTACACCTACCTCTATAATTAAGAATATAGCTTTAGAGGGAATAAATATAAAAGGTCGGAAATATGTTGGTGGGTTAGTAGGAAGCTCTCACGGTATTATTATTAATTGTTATGTAACAGGAACAATAACAGGAGATGAAAAAATTGGTGGACTTGCTGGTTATGCATGGGAAGAAATAAGAAATTGTTACGCAACTGGAACTGTAAACGGAAATGATTATGTTGGAGGACTTGTAGGGGGTAATGAATACAATTTAACTAATTGCTATGCAGCTGTAATTGTTATAGCTCAGAAACGTGTTGGGGGGCTTATTGGCTATTCAATTAATGGTGATATAACAAACTGTTATTCAACGGGAAATGTAATGGGCGAAGCATCGGTCGGAGGCCTTATTGGCTATAGTGATTCTAATATTAAAAATTGTTATTCAACAGGTAAGGTTACAGGTGCTGCAGGAAATATAGGTGGGCTTGTTGGGTATCAAATTCAAGGAATTATAGAGAACTGTTTTTCTACTGGAACAGTTTCTGGTGAGAATGATGTAGGAGGTCTTGTTGGAGAATCACAAGATAATATAAAAAACAGCTATTCAACAGGTAATATTTCTGGTGTAAGTAATATTGGTGGACTTGTCGGAAAAGCTAAAATATGCGAAATAACCAATAGCTATACTACTGGGTCTGTTAATGGAACAGAGTGTGTAGGTGGTTTGATCGGATATTCTAATTACGATTCTTCTGTTTCAAATAGTTATACGCTAGGAAATGTTATAGCTCAGAAACGTGTTGGGGGGCTTGTAGGGTATTCAGGTGCTGAAATAACTAACTGCTATGCTATAGGAGATATAACAGGAAATGGATCTGCAGGAGGTCTTGTTGGATACGCTGAAGCTGATGTTAAAAATAGTTATTCAACAAGCAAAGTTACTGGTACTGCTGGAAATATAGGTGGGCTTGTTGGATACCAAAATTCTGGTATAATAACAAACTCTTATGCGACAGGAACAGTTACCGGTAAGAATGATGTTGGCGGGCTCGTAGGAGAATCACATGATAATATAGAAAATAGTTATGCAACAGGAGCCGTAACCGGCAAGAGCAATATTGGAGGGCTCGTTGGTATATCTTACGTTGAGTCTGGAATAAGGGCAATCTCTGATAGCGTTTCATATTCAATAGTTACAGGAAGTGATTCTAATTCTACCGGTAGTTTTATCGGTGGAACTAAATTAACATCCAATGGTACTGTGTTTGGTACTTTGAGTATAACTGGTTCTCAAGCTATTAAACAAAATATGAACCTTATAGGAGAAACATATAAAACTGATGGTACTGCAATAAGCTATGATATGAGTGCAATGCTTGCTGGAATAACAACCATAGAGTTAAGAGATATTACAACAACATTGCAAGTTGGAATTTATGGAAATAATTCTTGCCAGTTGAATTTTGATACTAATTTTGAGCTTAATAAAAAAATACTTTCAGGTGGAATCGAAACAGTTGAAGCTTTTAATGCAATTGTTGCTTTTGAAAATCTTTTGAGTGAAAAAGCAACTCAGCTTGGTGCAGTACAAAATAGACTTGAATCAGCGTTAGAGTCGATTGAGGTGAATATTAATAATTTAACATCTTCACGTTCAACAATTCGTGACGCTGACATTGCAGAGGTCTCAAGTCAATATATCCAACAGCAGATTTTACAACAAGCAAGTGCAACACTTATGGCAACCGCCAACCAAATGCCAAGCATAGCACTACAATTGTTGTAGAGAAGTTCCTACTCTAGCTCATTACGACTCGGGGATGGAAAAAGAACTAACAGTCTTCTTGCCTTGTCCTTACTTGAATGAAAAGAAAGTCAATTGTAAACTTTGTTAAGATTTAAATCATCATGTGTTCACAAAGAAGCTTGAAAAGGGTATTATAGATTTATGATTAATTTAGAGGAATTATACTGTGAAGTTCCGCCGACTAAACTTCGTAATATAGACGAAAAATTTAGTCCCGCAGATACATCTAAGTTCTGGTTAATGGTCGCAGATTTCTTTTTTGGAAGAATGCTAGAAGGTAGATTTTACGCATTCAGATTTAAGGGTGCTGAAAATTATTTTAATCGTGATCCTAAAGTGCCTGTAATCATGTTTGCACCACATTCGAACTGGTGGGATGGTATTGTTGGTTACCATATAACTAATAAGATTTGTAAAAAAGAAATCCGACTTATGGTTGAAGAACTTAATCGATTCCCTATTTTACGTCATGCAGGAGCTTTTAGTGTTAATAAAAAATCGCCTCAAGCTTCAATGGATGCACTTAGATATGCGATTGATGAGGTTGGAAATCCTAAAAGTATTTTGTATTTATTCCCTCAAGGTATAATCAAACCGCCTAATGCAAGACCAATTGAGTTTCGTACAGGTTTAGCTTATATTGCAGAAAAAGCTGCTAGAAAATTTGGTAAAGTAGCTTTGATGCCGATTGCTGTGAATTATATGTTCTTAAGAGATAATCGTCCTGAAGTTCTTGTTGAAATGGGTGAACTTATTGAATTAGAAGCTGGTAAGGCTGACAGAAAAGAATTTACAGCTCATTTGAGTGCTACACTTGAAAAGCTTTGTGATAAACAAATTTATGAGATTAGTCAGGCTAACTTTAAAGGATATGACACTTTATTCCAACAAAGATTAAAGTGGTATAGACGTATTGAACAACGTCTAAAGAAAATTAATCCGACTAATTCAGGAGTTTAGCCCCTATATTGTAGAGCTTGTGTAAGGTGTTCTGTTTTAATATTGTCAGAACCGTTTAAGTCTGCAATTGTACGGGCTATTTTTAGTACTCTATTATATTTGCGACCAGATAATTGGTATTTTTCTGCAGCTATTTTTAAAATTTGTTGTGATTTCTCATCTAAAGTGCAATATTTTTTTACTAGTTCAGCTGTTAATTCTGAATTCGTTAAAATACCCTCTTTTTCATACCTTTGAGCCTGAATCTTTCTAGCCTTTATTACACGTTCTCTTATTTTCGCTGATGGTTCAGATTCTGTTGTTGTGTTAATAAGTTCTTCTGTTGTTAAACGAGGGACTTCTATTATAAGGTCTATTCTATCTAAAAGAGGGCCAGATAATCTTGCACGATAACGTTGTATTTGAGTCTCAGTGCAAGAACATTGTTTTTCTCTATCGCCTAAAAACCCACAAGGACAAGGGTTCATAGCACCTAATAAAATAAAATTACAAGGATATTTTACTGAAGATTTTGAACGTGAAATAACAACTTCACCGTCTTCAAGCGGCTGTCTTAAGACTTCTAAAACTTGTCTTGGAAATTCGACCATTTCATCAAGGAATAAAACTCCTCTATGTGCTAAAGTTATTTCACCAGGTTTGGGATTTGTTCCACCACCAATAATTCCATTTGGAGAAGCTGTGTGGTGAACAGCTCTGTATGGGCGTTTGGCCATTAATGGGCTATCAGAACTTAGTAAGCCAGAAATACTATAAATTTTTGTAAGTTCAAGAGCTTCCTTAAGTTCTAAAGGAGGTAAAATTGATGCCATACATTTAGCCATCATTGTTTTACCTGATCCAGGAGATCCTGACATTAGGATATTGTGTCCGCCTGCTGCAGCTATTTCTAATGCTTTTTTAGCCTTTTGTTGTCCTTTAACATCTTTAAAGTCATAGGAATAATCTATTAATGCATTTTCTTCAAGATATTTATTTATATCAACCTTTGTTTCTCTAAGTTCTGTTCCAGCAAAATGATTTACGATATCTCCTAAATGCTTAGCTCCAAAGATTTTTATATCTTGTACAAGCGCAGCTTCCTTTGCATTAGCCTCAGGTACAAAAACTGTCTTAATTCCATTTTCTTTAAGACCTGCAACTAAGGGCAATACTCCATTTACACGTCTTAAAGAACCATCTAAAGAAAGTTCACCAATAAAAGCCATATCTAAGTCATCAGGTATATTAATCCCTTGTTCTTTAAGAATACCAATAGCTATTGGTAAGTCAAAATTTGTTCCCTCTTTTCTGATAACAGCTGGGGCAAGATTTACAATAACTTTGCCCAGTGGGAATGAAAAACCAGAATTTTTAATAGCTGAATGCACTCTTTCTCTTGCTTCATTTACAGCATTATCAGGTAGTCCAACAATACTGATGCCGGGAAGCGAGTTTGTGACATCAACTTCCACCTCAATTTTATAGGCATCAATTCCAACTGTTGTAGCAGTAATAGCTTTTGTAACCATAAGCTAATTATATTACAAATGGGGAAAATATACTAATTATCCTACTTCACCTTCGCTAAGCATTGATGAAATTTCCGCAACCATTCTTGAGATATCTGAACCGCCAAAAATGGCCTCCAAGATTAGCTGAGAATTTATTACAACAGTTTCTCTATATTCCATTGTATCAACATCAATAATGTTGAACTCAATAAAATCGTCGCCGACAAAGGTGATTTTCCCGTATTCAGCTCCTGTTGCCCATCTTAAGAAAACATATTGTTGTTCAAACATTTTTAATCTATTAATTAGTTTCATCTAATAACCTTTACCCTGTCTCTATCTTATTATTAGTTCTAATTTTTTGAAAGTCAAAATAGTTAGATTCAAAAATAACTCCTCTTACAACAATAATATAGCATGATAAATGTTATTTAACAACTTGAATTCTTCTTTGGATTATACCTTGTATTCGTTGATTATTTTTCACATATTTTATGGCTTCTACAAAAGATTTTTTTACCCAGATTAAGTCTTCATTCAATGTGACTTTAATTGTTTCAAGTGTTGCTTTGTTTAGAAATTTAGGGAAATTAGGAAACTTCTTAGAATTTGGTAAATATGCTATACAACCATTTGAAATTAGATAACTTCTTGAAGTATTATTTGCATTATCTGTTATATTTAATTTATAATCATCTTTTTTATCGTTACCAACAATCACAGTCGCCCATAAATCTTGATTTTCTGGGCTTTTAACAATAATTCCATTTTTTTGGATTCTTCTTGCAACATGCTTATTTAAACCAAATTTCATACATCTTTGTAAATCATATGTGTTAATGTACTTCAATTCTTCTTTAAGTTTCTGAGTTTCATCAATAATTTCATTGAAAAGAGTTAATGTTGCATTATCTAGTTTTGCTTCACTAATTTCTTTTTTATGTGGTTTTGGAGTTTTATTTACTATATATTTGTTTTTTGGTAATTCATAATCTATTTTATCGTCATAAACAAGAAGAGGATCTTTGGATTTCATCCAATTATGGACATCTTTGGCGGTTTTTAATATTATTTTAGGTTCTCGGTCTTTATTTGAACAAAACGATAATATACCTATTGATTTTATATGCATTTGTAAGCTCCTATATTTCTAAAAAAGTTTTTCATTTTATTTTTAAAATTTAGAATATTATCAAATTCTGTATCAAAGTTTTCTTTTCCTGCTTGAAAATATTCTAGAATTTTATTTAACCTTTTTTCGATAGCAAAATTTTCGATTTCTTCACTTCTATAAAATTTTAGTTTTTTTTGTCTATAGAGTTTGTTATTTAAAACAGCATTTGCTATAACTTTACCCTCTTGTATAACAAGATTGTCAACAAACTCATCATCTTTAGTAATTAATCTGATGTGAGTAGCGTTCTTTATTTTATGATTGTGATGGCTAGGAAGCCAATGTATTCTATCACCAGCTTTATTAATATTTTTCAAAATTACACTACCATCGCTTCTAAGCGTAATGTCTTTTGGACGACATCTCTTAGCAGCAATTTTTTCTTTAAAAAGTGAAATATCTTTTTCTGCTTGAGAAATTTTTTCTATTAATTCATTATTTAATTTTCCACCTTCATTGGATACTATTTGAAGCATATTTTCGAATTCTTTTTTTAAAACCTCTAAAATACCTCTAAGGTTCTTTGAATTTATTTGTTCTGGAGATAATGGAGATGTTGAGATGTAGTTAGTTGGGCTTTTGGTAACATTCGGTTTATACTTATTTTGCATTGCAAGAATTGTATTGCCTTGAATTGGCAAAATGTCTACGATTTCACCATTTTTATTTCTGATATATATGACTTTAATATTTTTATCCAATAAAGTTTCAGTGTTTGGAGTCACATATGTTATTCCAATGCCATCATTGTTCAAATTTTTCAAAGTTATAGTATAATTTTTCCCTAAAGAACCATAATTAATACATTTTCTTTTTAACCTATATAAGGCTTTTGGTCCTTGTTGCACAATTTGTTCTACGATTTTTGAGTGTAATGAGTCAACTTCTTCGAGAAGCGCAACAGTTGTAGGTGAAAGTCTTCCTATATTAGCATCTTTTTGAGATTTTAAAATGCTTGTTTCTTTTATTTGATTTCCAATCTTTATGTTTTTAATTATTTCATCAACTTCTTTTGAAGTATTATATGTTTCATATTTATAAGTTTTTTTAGTGTTTTCTTTCTTCTCGGTATTTGTTTCTTCAACTTTAGAAGTGTTATCTGTGATAGGAGTGTCTGTATTTTTTATTATGGGTTTTTGTATAAAACATTTTCTTATTTCGAGGAGTGAAGAATCCAAAATTTCAAAGATTTTGCTAAGTTTTTCGTCAATATTTAGGGCGATAGCTTCATTTTTTGTATATCTTTTTTTCTTTGATTTTTCTTGCCTACAAACTGATTCGTCTTGAATAATATATAATTCCTCATTCGGCGCTTGTATTTTTACGTTTAAGCTTCTGTCTTTATCTGATAGAAAAAGTGAGGTTAAGCCAATTCCACTTATTGGCAATAAAATTTCAGAGAAATTTTTAATCTTGATATTATATCTAGATAAAATATCTCTAATTTTTATGGGCAAAGTTTCAGAAGTTTCTAACTTTTTGAAAACATCTTTCATTGCTTTTTTAATAATATAAGATTCGTCAATGGTTGAAAACTTTACTCCATTAACACAATGCTTAACTCTTGGTGCTGCTTGAAAATTAATATTACTGTTTTGGATACTATTTTTAATCGCTAGCATTTTTACCTCTATACTTGCATAAAACGTATAAATATTTTTTTTGCTATAAATGTTTTCATTTTATGAAAAATAATAATAGATAAAAATTTTGTTCTAGAGTGATTGAAAATTTTGTAAAAAGATTATTTTATAAAACATAAAAGGAGGTTAATATGTTTTATAATGTTTTAGAATTAAAGGATTTGGTTGACAATAGAGAAAATATGTTTGATAGAAATGTTTTATTAGAACGTGGGGAATCAAGCTTGAGTGCGATAGCATTAAAAAAACACGAGGTTCTAGATAATCATTTTTCTGTCTGTGATGCTTGTGTCTATGTTTTTGAGGGTGAAGCAGAGTTTCATTTTAATGCAGAAAAATTCACAGTAAAAAAAGGTGAACTTATAATGTTTGAAAAAGAAAAAGAACACAAAGTTTTAGCTCTAAAGGATACTAAATTTTTGTTAATCAAAATATAAAAAAGCGAGATTAAAATCTCGCTTTTTTATCAAATTCTGCAATATTGACAACCAGAGCACCTTTAGATTCTTTTTGAACAGTATTTTTAAAATCTCTAATATAGCCTGTATCAATTTTGTGCTTTTTAAAGATACCATTTCTTGCAAGTTCTATTATTCTATCAATATATTTTTGACAATTGATTTTAGTTTCGGGTTTTCTTTTTAGCTGAACATTAAAATCGATATTACATCTTGTTGAATTTTCTAGAGTTGTTGCCCCACCGAAGTTTGACATTGCATCTGCCCCACCTTTTGATTTTGGTTTGATATGCTCAATCGATGCAAATGTTGGCCATAGTAATCTATAAGCAATCTTTTCAGATGGATCCGCTGAACATTTTATGATATATGCTGATGTTGAATCTTTTGATGTAGGTAATGTTTCCGCTGCGTCTAAGATTCTATCTCGAAGTTTTTCGTCTTCAAGCCCTCGTAAAAGCTTGCCTAAATTATATATGAAAGATTTTCTACTAAAAGGTTCTATTAACTTTTTATGGTTAAGTTTATCAAGTGATGTAGTAATCAGTTTTTCTAATGGCTCATAACCTTGTAAAACGGAACGTTTTCTAATTATTTCTAAAAAGTTTATAATTGTTTTTTGATGTTCTTCAGTATTACTACAAGTTTTTAAAGGTAAACGCTCTGCCTCTTTTAGCATTTTATTTAATACTTTTACCCCCTTAACATCTTTTCTTTTATTGACATCTTCACGAATTTTTTCAAGTCTGTACTTAAATTCATTTGTACTAAACGGAACGTAGACAGGTTTACCATCAAGCTTGGTTTCAGTTATTGCCATGAATCTATCAAATTTGTATCTATATTCCTCAGGAAGAAGTTGTCCAGCTTCAATGATATCCTGAAAAATTGGAGCCTGTTTTTTTCTTAGCCTTTTTCTATGAATAGGTGCAAGAGTTTCAAAAACCTGTTTTAAACTTAAATCAGGGTTTTTCTCTGCCTCTTCTTTGACAATCGTATAGACTCTGGCTTCTCTATCTGCAAGCTGGTGTTCAAAAGGTTCTAAAATTTTTATTAATTGCCCAATTGGAAGCTGAAAAGCTCCCGATTTGAGTAGTCTTTGAACTTTTGGAGGATCAATCATTTCAATCCCAGAATACATACAAGGTACTCCGTATGTAAAAAGTAGTTTGAGTTTACCAGCATTTGCAATGCCGAATGTTGTGTTTGCATTCTGTAAAAGCAATGGAGTCTTTTGAGTACTTAATACCCTGAAAGGTTTATAATAATTAGTTTTTTGAACTGCAGAAACTTTCATATACAAACAAATAATAACATATAATTTGTTTGTGTGCAGAATGTAAATTTATTTTTCAAAATGAGATGCTTGAAATAAAAAAATGTTTGTGTAAGAATTAGTCTTGTGACAATTGAATAATGAACGAGTTTGCTCGTGATTTAAAATATGGCAAGGTAGCTCCCGTAGCGAAACGTAGTGAGCGTATATAGATTTCGTGAGAGCGTCGCGCTCGAAGCAACTGAGCCAATGACAATTGAATAATAATGACTTAAAATATGGCAAGGTAGCTCAGTTGGTGAGAGCGCACGGCTCATACCCGTGAGGTCGAGAGTTCGAATCTCTCCCTTGCTATTTTTTGTTGCTTGCTCACGGGTAATCCGCCGAGCGCAGGGCTTTGTAGCCCAAATCGCAAAATGTTCAAGTATTCACATTTTGCTCTTTTAGCGCACGGCTCC
>SUTX01000012.1 GCA_015152465.1 Cyanobacteria bacterium SIG31
GATACTTTTTTAAAGGTTTTTGTGTTTTAACTAATGTTATAATTTGATTTTGTGATTTAGTAAACGTAATATGAGAACTCCCACCTTTTGGCGACCTTGCGATATAACCTAAACCTATCAAAACTTTCTCAGCTTCTTGATAAGTTATGTCCTTTTCTTCAAGGATTTTCTGTATAAGTTTATCATATTGTGTCATACTTATATGATATCATATTATGATATCATTTTCAAGCCCTATTAAAAAACAAAATAGGTAGCTCCCATTTAAGCATTGTTAAGAGGCTTGAGCTACTCTAATAACATAATAATATCATATTACTCCTAAATTTCAATAGAAATAATTATTCTTTAATATAAAAAATGGCGAGGAAATTGCCCCGCCTGTGACAGACCTAGTATTACTATGTAATACCTCAATCTAATAACATTATAACAGATATTTCATTAAATACAACCCTTTTAGAGATTTTTCTATGGCAACAAAAAATACATCACTAATTTGTAATAAATTTGGTGGGATTAGAAGAATTAATGCAACTTTTTCTAGTTCGCTTATTACTGCTTCTGATATTCAAAATGTAGAATTATTTAACACCGGAATTAATAGTGGTGTAGGAATAAGAACTGCTAAAGGTAACATCTCTATATGTGATTTAATTCCTAGTAATATGATGCAATGCATAATAAAATTGCAAATACAACACCAGGACAAGTAGATATTTTAGCTGACGAATACTTAACTGTTAATAATAATGCTCTGTATAATGGTGGAATAAAGAATGATAGAATAAACCATAATCAATCAGAACCAGTAATGGCTATTGTAGATTATAGTAATGTTCCAAATGGAACTCAATTACCTCATAATCAAGAAGTTCTTATAAAAGGAACTGAAACATTAAAATTAGCAAGTGTTGAACTAGACTTAACCTCTCCTGAAATTCAAAAAAAATTGCAGAGAATGAAAGACGGAGAAACTTTAATAATTGGTAGAGAAGGTGATATTGTTGTTAATGATTTAACTAGCAAAGTATCACGTAAACATCTAATAATCAAAAAACTTGGTAACCAATATGTTGTCAAAGATGTATCTACAAATGGTACTAAAATAGTCAAAAGTAACATATTGTTTTAAATCTGTTAGAAAGTATTATAAATAGAGAGTTTTGCTTATTCTTAATTATTGTTTAAAACAAAGCTATAATTAATATAATTTGATTATTCAAATTGTAAGTATTTTTGCTTAACACACAGAACGCACACAACGAAGAATAGAACCACCTGAAACGCTTGTAAATTAATGCTTTTGGTAGCATGGGTTTAAGTCTGAAAATCCCTGTGTCCTTGGTTCAATTCCGAGTTGCGGCAAATTTTTTTGTGCTACGCATGTATTTACCCGCAACTCGGAATTTATTTTTAGGATGCGTCTCACCGATTTGCAATCGGATTCGACTATCTCCATTCAAAATGATACTTAATCATTTTGAACGGAGTCCTTGGCAAATTTTTTTGTTTCTTTTTGCTCAAAAACAGCATATCTGTTTTTGTAAGTCCTTGGTTCCCTCTCGCAAAACTTGACATTTAGTCAACTTTTGCTTGGCAGAGTGAGTTGCGGCAAAATTTTTTGTGCTACGCATGTAGAGAAAGAGCTTGCTACAAGCCATACTTACAAGCTGATATTAATTCTCCAAAACTGCTTGTAGGTATAACTACAAGCTATGTGTAATTTACCCCCAACTTGGAAATCATTTTTAGAATGCGTCTCACCAATTTCAATCTGACTCGACTATCTCCATTCAAAATTCTTAGTTTAAAACATTAACAGATTTTTCGATAACACTGAATTCAAAATTGTCTTTGAATTTTTTCTTTTCGCCATCAATATGACCCATTGTCCATTTGTTATCAATTCTAAGTTTAGAAGTTTTGAAATACATTGCTCTAGAGCTATCTACTCTATGTTTGAAAAGTATGTTTAAAAACTCTATGAAAAAGACAATAGGATTTTTTGTTTTTAAGATGAATACATCCATTAATCCGTCATCTAACTTGCATCTATTCCCTACTGAAACCAAATTTTGATACATATTAGCTGCGTTTGCAACAATTATACAAGAAGCTTTTACATCAAACTCTTTGTCGTCATAAGCTATATGGTATTCTTGCGGGATAAGTCTTAGGGCAAATAGAATACCTGCTATAAAATATGAAAAATATCCAAATTTATTTTTTATAGATTGTGGAGTTTTTCCGATGATATCAGAATCATAGCCTAAGCCAAATCTTAAAATACATGGCGTGTTGTTTATAGATATAACATCGATTTTTTGGGTATTTCCTTTTTCTAAAATTTTAAGAGCTCGTTTTATATTTGTTGGTATGCCTAGTTTTGCAGCTAATAAATTTGCTGTGCCACACGGTATTATCCCGAGAGTTTTGTCAGTGTTGATAACAAGTGGTAGAACTTTGTTTATGGTTCCGTCACCACCCATTGCGATAATTGTATCAAAGTCTGAAGTGTCTATATTATCTACATCACAAATATCTAGAATTATAAAATCTTCAGAGTTCTTATATAAAAACTTTCTTAATGTCTTTTTATTTAATACTGCGGTCTTCCGACCAGCTCTATAATTACTTACAACAAGAACATTTTTCATTTCTATAACCCTATATATTTTTCAAAAAATTTTCTAGCATTAATATAAATTATTAGCAAGATTATACCTAAAAAATAAGCTGCTAAGACATCAGTAGGATTATGAACGCCAAGCCAAGCTCTGCTGAACCCGATTAATGCCATCCACGTTGATGCAATTGTGATACCAACTATTTTTAAAGCTTTGTTTTCACAATATTTAATTAAGTAATAAATTATCATACCCCATAGGCAAAATGAAATTAGGGTATGACTTGAAACATAACTAAACCCTCCTGGGTGTACTGATAAGTGTAATTCCATAGGTGGTCTAGGACGTTCTACGATGTGTTTTAGTATGCTACTAAATCCGTATGTTATTAAAGGAATAGCTCCTAAAAAAGCTATGTCGAAGTATTTCTTCTTGCGCGCAAAACATATCCAAGCAAAAATTAAAGGAATTACGATCATTGTTGCATAAAGCATTCCGTCAAAAGCGGTTGGAACCCAAAGAGGCACATCTTTTAGCAAGCTTTGGATGTAAATAATTAATTCCCTATCCCACAAAGTAATTGCAGGATAGGTATTAATTACAACTGAAAATAAGATAAATAATACTATTAAAAATAATAACATTTTAAGTCCTTATTTACCCCTACTCTTATTTACCCCCGCCACAGCCAGCGCATTGACCTGTGCATTTGTGAGCAGGAGGTTCTTTTGAACAGAAAGTATCTCTATCAATATAATATTCACCTTCAAGAGGGAATATTGTCATCCATAAATTGTTGCGCCAATCTTCATCAAGTATTTCTTTTACTTCATTAGAATACTTATCGATTTTTGCAGTGATTTCAGGATTTGTTAGATAATCTGCAGCTTTAGCGTGTGTTTCATAAGGCTTGAATTCTTCGTAGTATTTCCTCAAGACTTCTGGTCTATCTACAATCATACAAGGACGAAGCATATTTCCGTCTTCGTAAGGAATACCGTCTCTTATTGCTCTCATAAATGGAGTAGCTAAAGCTTCTGTTAAAGTGCAGTCATTTACGTTATGAGTAGCTAAGTGAACGAAAGTACAAGGCTCTACATCACCTTTTGGATTAACGTGAATATATTGTCTTCCGCCAGCGATGCAGCCCATCATTTCTGGTCCATCGCCCCAGAAATCTACTGTCATCATTGGAAGTGTATTTCTTGCATTATAAACAGCTTTTAAGATTTGTTGTCTTTGCTTAGCGTCGGGCACTAAATCAACGTCTGGATTTTCACCGATTGGAACATAATGGAAGAACCAAGACCACAAACAACCTTTATCAGAAAGCATTTTCATGAATTCGTCAGAAGTTACTTCATCGCAGTTTTCTCTTGTTGCAGTAATAGAGCTACCAAAGAATACACCGGCTTTTTTAAGCATATCCATTTTTTCCATAACCATATCAAAGCAACCTTTGCCTCTGATTTTGTCGTTATTTTCTTTATAACCACCTAAAGAGAACATTGGCTGAACGTTACCTAGTTTAACGAGTTTTTCAACAGTTTTTTCTGTAATTAGAGAACCGTTTGTGAAAGTAATGAATGTACAGTCGCTAAATTCTTCAGCTAATTCTAAAAACTCTTTACGGCAGAAAGGCTCGCCACCAACGATTGGGAATATGTGAATACCCATTTCGTCACGAGCTTCCTTGAAGATTGCTCTCCATTTTTCTTTTGTTAAATCTTCTCTAACATCATATTCGTGAGCCCAGCAACCTTTGCAGTTGAAGTTACAGTTTTTAGTAATACTTGCTAACAAAACTGTTGGCGGGAAGAATCCGTTACGATTATTAAACTCAGTACGTTTTCTTAAATTATCACCGTAATATCCGTTAACAAAGAAATTTTTAATCCATTTGTTTCTGCAATTTGGGTGAAGCTCTGTTAGAATACGTTTCCACCAGAATAAATGTGCGTGTTCAGATTGGAATAACCATTGCATTCTCTTAGCGTGATTGATTCCACCTTTTGAACCTGCGATTTTTTCGAAAATTTTAGCTAAGTAAACAAGTTTTTCTTTTCTAAAATTCGTTCCTAAATAATTGATTAATCCATCAATTGCCATATTATTAAGTTTCAATTTAGCTCTATCAAACAATCCCATAGAGTTTGGCTGCCACATAGCCGATTGTTCTTTTACTCTCATTTTTTGCCTTTCTTTTATACCAAAACTTCTCTTAGTATGTTTTTATTCATTTCATTTAGCATTTGTTTAACTTGTTTATATAATTCTGCATCCGTTTGGTTTATAGAAGCAATTATGATTAAGTCTGTAGAGTTTTCTATTCCGCTAACAAAATTGCTAGAAATGTCTGCTTGAACCATATTCAAGTTTTTGAACTCTTTTAAATTTTTTACTAAACTTGTTGGCAATTTTTCGAAAGCAACAAGCGTAATATTTTTATTTTGATTAGTTAAAAGCGCTCTTTTTAAGTTAATGTAGTCTTTTTCTACACTATATATAATGTTATCACCTAACATTGAATAAGCAAGTTTTTTGTCTGTAATCTCTTTGTAAATAACAGCGATTAGAGAAGCTATTACACCGAAGACGATTCCTAAAATGATGTTAGTGAACAATTTTGGTGAAGCTTGTTCATAGTCTTTAAGCAATCTTGGAGCTTTTAGAACAACTACTTTTGAAGAATCAGACATTTCTTCAACAAGCTTTGCCCATTCTAATCTTTTAGAAAGCTCAGCAACCTTTGCAGCTTCTTCTGTAACAGCAATTTTTGATTTATGGCCCTCGATAAGCTGTGATCTCAATTGTCCCATCGCACTTTGTGCAGAAGATGAAAAAGCGCTCATAGCAGAGATGTTTGCGGTTTGCATAAACGCTTGTTCTGGTAAACCAGAAACGTTATCAACAGATTTTTTCAAATCTTCTTTAGCTTGGTTGTAGCTCTTTTCGATTATGCGTTTGTCTGATTTAGACTTTTCTGCGTTAAGTTCTTTTTGTAGTTGAACATAGTTTGAAATAATTGAACTTACTACGTTATAAGCAAGCTCTTTGTCTTTACTTTTGTATGAAATAGTTACAACGTTAGTTCCTTTTTTGTTTTCAAAAGTAATTCCTTTTTTTAAGAAAGCTTGAGTTGTTAAATATTGTCCTGTTTTTTTAGTTGGGAAAATGCCATAGACTTTTTTGAACTTCAAATCGTTTTCTTTGATAACTCTATCGATTACAAGCGGTGATTGCATAAGCTCTAATTCGTTAGTAAGGTTTCCACTGCCAGACATAAGCGCAGCCATTCCGCCAGCGGCTCCTAGCTCAGCAATTGCGTAAGGGTTAAGGTCAACGAAGTTTGAGTTGTTGGACTTGTTGATGTATAAATCTGCGTCGACGACGTATTTTTTAGCAGAAATAAAAGTCATAAGAATAAAGAAAGCGAGAACAGAAGCGAAAACTTTTACGATAAGCTCTTTTCTGCTCCAGATTGCAAGTGCAATCTTTTTTAAATCGATTGTCAATTCTTCGTCCAATTCATCAGCCGGACAGTAATAGTTTAAATTTTGCTGTTCCATGTGTTCTCCTTTATGTTTTGTTCTTTAATAATTGTTTCGTTTTTTGCATATAAGCTATTCCAATATAGCTTGCTGATAATAAGTATGCCAGCGCAGCTGAATATATGCCATATTTATATGTTAATAGTAGTGTAAAAATTGATATAATAATAGCTTTGATTTGCATTTGCCAAATTATATTTGTTTTATTTTTTGCCATGATATAAGTTATATAAACTTTTCCCATTCCATAAAAAATATTAGCAATACTTAAGATAAGAAGAATAAAATATGCATTTTTATATTCGACTTGTCCATAAAGTATTTCCAGAATTGTTTTCCCAAATAAAATAAAGAATACTAAAGTTGAAATTGTTATAATATTCATCTTTTTTACTTCGTTTTTTAGTAAAGTAAGAGCTTTATTGGGAGAAATATCAATAAATTCAGGCATTATTTTTTGCACTTGAGCACTTATAAGTAACATAATAATCCCTGCAATTGTATTTGCAGCAAAATATAAAGCAGCTAAAACTTTAGGAACCTGCGTTGAAACAAAGACTCCTTGTATTTGTGAATATAATATGAAACAAATATTTATTAACATAAATGATAGAATACTTTTATCAACCAATTTAAAGGACTCTTTAATATTTTTAAATAGAGTTAAATATGGTATTTGGGCAAGTAAAGAAGTTTGACTAAGATTAATAATACCTAAGCAAATATTTATTATTAAAAATATTTCTAGTTTTAATTTGAAAATGTAGGATGTTATAGCAATTATAAAGATTAGAAACGCGTAAATGATATTTATAAAACTAATTTGATTAAACTTTCTGGTAGCTTGAAAATATGGTAATATGAGTGCAAAAAAAGTTCCATCTAAAAAAGTCCGAATAAAAATAAGCATGAAAAGATATTTATGTTCCACCCAACTAAAAGGTAATCCAAGTAAAACTATAAAAATTAATAGTAGAGCATTCATTAAAAATAAAGCGATTTTTAGTTTTACTTTTTCAACATTGTTTTGAGAAGATACTAATATATAAGATTCAAAACCCATGTTTGCGAGAACCAATATAAAAGTAGATAGAGTTTTATAACTTGTAAAAATTCCATAATCGTAAACAGTTAAGTATCTAGCAATTATGAACAAAACAATAGTTCCTGCAATTTGTCTTGCATAGAGAGAGATTGGATATAAGTGATTTTTAAATATTTCAATTATTTTCTGCATAGATCCCTCTTTAGTCTTAAAAACGGAATTACAAATGGAATTATAATTCCAAAGTAGAATAGTTTATTCTTTTTGTACCAAGGTGTAGAATTCTCTATAAACTTCTTGTTTAATTTTTGAAATTCTTTTTCTTGTTCAATTTGTTCATTTGTCAAAACTTTTGGTTTTGATAAAGCTTCTTCTATTTTAGATAAAGCAAATTTGCGAATATTAGATAATTGGTCATTAACTTGTTTTTTGTCATAATCTAGCGAAACCCTCTCTAAATCTTCAATGCTTTCAATAAGTGGAATATCTATTCCAAGTCTATTAAATAAAGAAGTAAATCTGACTGTTGCGTGAGTGTTTTTAATGCAAACAAAAGGTTTGTTAAATATTAAAGAAAATGCAACACAATGGAATGAATCTGTAATAATTAAATCAGAATTAATTATTGCAGAGAGCCAATTTTCTACAAGTTTTCCTTTATGTCTAGAGAAACATTTTACATTTTCATTTCCATCAAATTTAATAATTTCTTTGTTAGTTTTTTCTTTAAAATGCTCTACTATAGATTGAGTTTCTTTAGTCGGATATAAAATATATTGCATTATTTTATTGCTATAGTTTTCTTTTATCCCTTTTATTAAATTAAGATAATCTTCTTTCTCAAGGTAGAATACAGGGTCATTTATCCAATCAGCATCACAACAAAAAACATTTTTAAAAACATCTTTGCCATATTCTTCTCTTGTCGATAAATAATCAAATCTCTTTAGCAAATGCTGTACATAATTATGTTCAACATCAGAGTTTGTTGACCCATCCCAAGAACCAATAGAGCCAGAGATCATGATACGTTTTTTGCTTGAATCCGTAAAATTAAATAAATTTCGAGATATATTTTTTCTTTCACATATATAATTTATCTGATTATCTGAACCAACAATAAACGTATTAGAAATTTTGTTTAAATTTTTAAAATCTTTGTTATTCAAACAAAAGTTTGTTAATTGGAAATGTTTTTTAAAAAACTTTGCATATCCTAATGGAATGATATTAAAAATACATTTACTAGTATATCCTAATTTTTTTACGACTTTATGTAAAGCATAAGCTGCTAATATTGAACCATAATTATTATTCCAAAACCAAGTCATTAATAAACAATCAACTTTTTTATTTCTTTTCATAAATAATTTAATAATATTTTTTATGAACTTTGGAGTGTGGTTTTTAAGACTATAATAATAGTATTTTTTACCAACTTCTTCTTTAAATATTTTATCTAAATTTTTATAATCTTGATTTTTAACAATATTTTGATAGTATTCATATTTAGCAGGTTTTATTGATGGATGTCTTAATGGATGGTTATATTTTCTTAATTTATTAACATCAATTTTTTTACATATAAGATTCGCATTTATTTCATTAAAAATGCTTAAACCTTTTGAAGTATTAATAAGAACCAGTGAAACTCCTTTATTCTTACTAAATTTAGTTTTTAATAATTCAGGATATTCTTTATCAACACCCCAAGCATCTGCAATAGTAATATCCCCTACTCTTTTTTTTGTGCCAGTATATTTACAACTAAAACAACGTTCTTGTAAAATGTTTCCATTAAGAAAATATGTGAAATAAGAAGATAGATTTTGAGGTAATATTTTTTCTTTTATTTTGCCATTCTTTTTATAAATAGCGATAAAACCTGAAGTACTCCAGCCGAAATGTTTTTTACTTCTAAATTTAAAATCGATAATTTTACTTTTAATAACATTCTCTTCTAAATATTTAATATATTTATTAAATGTTTCAATAGAAGGTGTGCCTTCGCAACTTAAATCAACAGTTAATAAAATATCATAATCTTTTTTTAGATATGTTTTTAATCCAGCTATTTGACAAGGTGTGCCCGAGAACAAAACAAAACGACCTTGTTCTAAAAACTCTTTTGCTTGTTTTATGGTATTACCAAGATTACTTTGAACATATTTTGAGCCTTGTAGTTTGTATAAATCTTCTTCTTTTTCAATATAAATATGTTTAACTTCAAATCCATTTTGCACACGTTCCATTGCACAACCAAATACAACACCATTTTTCGATAAAACATATTTTGCAAGCTCTGCAAACATGCCACCAGATGAAGATTTTGAAATTAAATTATCATCTTTTGATTGAATTATATAACACATTATTTAATTCTCCAGATAGGTATTTGAATTCCTAAAACAAAAACAGTTAAAAATCGTTTTTTACTATAATATTTATATTTAAATTTAAAGAAATAATAAAAATCTATTTCGATACTATATTTATTAAACATTTTTTCTACTTTCAAAAAAGGATTACTTATTATTATTTTTTCCTTAAAACACTTATCTAATAATTTGATTAAATTAACTTTATGTTTATTTTTCAAAAAATATGCTATATTGGGTTTTATCCAACTTGCATCCCACCAGTGAATAGTATAAGTTTTATCTGTTACAAAATTTCTTTTTTCTTTTAACCCTATAGGAATAGGATAAAAATATTCTGGTGGCAATATTAAAATATCATCATTTTCAGTTATTTCAGTTGAATGGTTTAATTTATAATGGTTTCTTAATATGTGAGTAGTTATTTGAGGAATTGTATAAAGTTTTGATTCCCAAATTTCTTTATTATAAAAATTCAAAATTTCTTCTAACAGAGAGTTGTTTTTATTAGATATACATATGGCAAAATTAATAGATTTATTATCTTCCCAGCCTAAAACTAATTTATTCTTTTCTAATAACTTAGTAATATCTTTTTCAACAGTTATATCTGTATCAAAATAAACTCCACCTTGTTCATATAAAACTTTTAATCGTGCATAGTCTGCAACATAAGCCCACATTTTGTTTTCATAACAAGTTCTAAACCAAATATTGTTTTGACACTCTTTTTCAACATCAAATAATTCTTTGTTTTTCTCATTTATTTCTACAATTTCATAATTTGGCAACATTTGTTTCCAGTTGCTTATACATTCTAAAACTTTTTGAGGTTTTTCTCCTCCAAACCAACAGTAAAATATTTTTTTAGGAATTTGAGACATTATTACTTCCTTTATTTTTAAAATAATCACAAACATCTATTCGTAACAAAAAAGAGAGCTTGTATATAATAGCAATACATATTCCCAACATCATACAAGATTGTAATTCTCCAGAGGCAATATCATAGAAGGTTAATACAATATAAGATAATAGAGAAGCACCTAGTCCCGATGCAAAATCAAAAGCTATTCCATTTAAACAGTTTTTATATTTTTTTAATAAAAATATAGTTCTAAGAATAAAACCATAATATAGAAATATTCCTACTAATCCATATCTGACAAAAATATCAACAAAAGGCGGACTGTGAAATTGAACTTTCTCTGTATGTAATATATATTGAATCATCTCGCCTGTAATAGCAACTGGTGACTTATTATACTTAATTTGTTCAACCATTAAAATTGTTTTATTAGAATGACCGTGACCGATTATTGGAGATCTCATACCGATATCAATCTGATTCAAAACATTAGACAAACGAGTGCCTAATGATTGTTCTGCAAGTATAATATTATCTATGCTTTTTATATTATTAATTACTACTATAATTCTACCCAAATAAGAGTTTCTGATTTGATTTTCATTCAAGCGATAGATAATAGCTAAGCTTAAGCTTATTATAATCAAACTTGTTGTTGTAATAATAAAATATTTTTTTATAAAAGAAAAAATAGGTTTTATAAAATAAAGTAATGTCGATACAATACAACCTACTAACCATATTGGAGATAATGTCAAAATTAAATTAAACCATATAAGTGGTATTGTTGTTATTTTGGTTAATTTATTCAAATAATTGTTTTTAAAAATCTTGTATTTGCTTAAGGAAAAACTATATAAAATAGGCAGAAATAAAAATATATTCTCCGCAAAAAAGCCAGGTTCTACGTATACACTTTGAACTCGTGGTAAACCCATTGCATAGGCTTTATGATATTCTTTACCCCAAACAACGGTTTCTATATTATGTGTTTGTTCAAGTAAAAAGGTTAAAGGTTTAATATTTAAAGAATATGCAATAAAATCAACAACGCCGAGTGCTAAAAATAAATATAAAATACCATAAAATATTTTAATTAAAGTTTTAAGGGAAATATGTTTATATGTCAGGTATGCTATGGTTGTGTAACATAAAAACATACAAAGAATATAACGATAAAATATTTCCAATAAAGAAGAAATTGGATTAACAATACCTTGTATACTTAAAATTATAGTTATTGTAATTACATAAACAACAAAAAAACAATATAATATAAGAGGTTGATTTTTCTTTAATATTATTTTTTTTAAGAAAAATAAAAAATCATTTCGTTTAAATATAGAAATAACAAATAATGATAAAAATAAGAAAAATAGACCTACTACACAATAAAAACTGACAAATGGTAAGTTTAAATGAATAAAAAAGATCGAAACTATAAATAAACTAAAAAATATTTTTAAATTAAATTTCATTTCCTAATTATTCCTCAACTATTAATGAATATTTTCTTATATATTCAGTAAACATCAAATTAGCACTAAATTTCTCTTGAATATATTCAAAAGTCTGATTATCTTGACAGTTTTTAGAATTTTTTATTAAATCTTTTAAACTATCTTTATTTGTATAAAATTTTATAAAATCTTTTTCATCAAATATTCTGTGCTGAGGTATATCAGATAAAATTACACCATTTCCACAAGCTAAAGCTTCTATTACAGACATTGGAAGTCCCTCAGATTTAGATGTAGAAATGTAAAAATCGGATGCTTGTAGATATTTTAGAATATTATCAATTCTACCAGTAAACATAACATTATTATAATTTTGCAAATATTTCTTTGAATCTTCTAGTAAAGGGCCGTCTCCACAAAAAATATAATAGTTATCGTCATTTTTATCTGATAAAATCATATTAATCATTTCAAAAGGATTTTTTCTTTCTATAAAAGAACCTACCCAAATAATAATATTTTTATCTTGTGGTAATCCTAGATTTTCTCTTAATGCTTGTTTATTTTCTACAGGTTTAAATATTTCTGTATCAATTCCATTATTTACATAACTAAAATTTATATATTTATACCTGTCAGTAAGAATTTTTGCTAATACTTCAGAACAACATATGTTCTTTTTAATCAGAAGCAAAGAGATATGATTTAAAAAATACAATATCCAACCGAGCACCCCTGGATATAATTTTGTTAAATCTGTTTTATAATCACTATGCACTGTTGTACAACGTCTATATCTATTCAAAAAAAATGCAGAAAATAAATTTGAACGAAAACAATGTGAATGTATTATGTCAGGTTTAACTTTATTAATAATTTGTCTCAGCTTAAATCCACCGAATAAATATCCTTGCAAACGAGATAAGTTTAAAGATTGAACTTTAATTCCAAGAGATTCAAACTCTTTTAACCTAGAATGTTTTTCATTCTCAGGTGATAATGTAATAATGGTAACGTTATATCTGTTTTTATCGATATATTTAATTAAATTATAGAGAACATTAACAGGTCCAGACTTTACTAGTGTTGAAATTATGTATACTATTTTTATTTTATCCATTTCTTACCCTTGCTTTTATATACTTAAAATTTTTATTTAATATTTCTATTAATAATGGTATTGTTATTCCTCCTACAAGGTAAAGAATACTTAAAAGTAATTTAGTACTTGTTAGAACCGGAAAAGAACCAAGCAACCTTAGATTATAAGAATTATATATTATAATAAAATATGTAACGATTTTAAAAGCTAAAAAATGCAAACATAAAATACTAATCGTATGTTGTCCTACATATTCGAATATTTTATTTAACAATTTTGAATATTTCTGAATAATAATTGATAAAGATAGAACAAAATAAAAACCAAATATTCCAAGTAAAGGAATTTTTATAAAATTAATTGCCACTAAATTATTTATACCAAATATTGTTAAAGAAGTTAGTATAAATAAAATAAAACTATTTTTTTGATTTATATTAGTAAAGTTTTTAATTAATTCCCCAAGTAATAGAAATAGAAAAGTTTGGGCATAATAAAAAATTAATCTATAATATTGTGGAGAAAAATAAAACAATGCTATTTCACATAGAAATATTAGTACAAAGTATATGTAAGTCTTTTTTATTTTTAAACTATTTAAAATATAGTTTAAAAAAGCTAATGATAATAATCCCCAAAATAAAGATTTTAAGAACCAAGTTGCACCGCATAATATTTCAGAAGATGATACGAGTGTTATGTGTTTTAAAGCCTTTATCGCAATTTCATTTGTAGTTAAATAATTTATAGATGAATTTAATCTAGGATCTACAGTTATAAGATAATATTTTATAAACAAATTGTAAAACAACAAAAAAGAGAGGTTGCATAGGATATAAGGTTTTGCATAACGCTTCCAGATTTTAATAATATATTGTTTTAATAAATTAAAAGTATTTACTGATTGTTCGTTAAAAAACATTCCTGCAAGGATAAAGAAAAATAGTACATGGAATGAAGTATAAAAATTATGCATTGGAGCATTACAATGTCCTGCAACTACAAATAAAATACATATCTCCTTTGCGATATCGTATATTGGGTTTCTTTTTGCGTTTATTACCTTTTGAGCCATTATTATCTTTTCACCTTCGCTTTTACATACTTCAACACAAAATTTCCATAAATCAAAGTTGTCCAAAAAGCTTTTTGAACGAAATTATAATCGTTCCAAAAATGTTTTTTGAAAAACTTCATCATTGATTGTGTAAAAATCCATATCGTTTTTACTTGCACAGCTCTTGTCGTTACTCCACCAACGTGAGTCACAATTGCATTTGGATTATAGACGGTTTTTTTCCCTGCCTTCGCAGTTCTTAATCCCCAATCAGTTTCTTCTTGGTACATAAAAAACTGCTCATCCATTCCGCCAATTTCTTCAAACAATGATTTTTTGAGCATCATACAACAACCTGACAGAGCGCCACATTCGTTTATTTCATCTCTATTCAAATGCCAAAGTGCATAACCATTCAACGCTTCGCATTTTGGAAACGCTTTTGCAAGTCCAATCAAATGAAATAATGTATCTTTTGGATAAGGTTTCCCTCTCAAGCAAGGTTGTTGAAAGCTTCCATTTGGGTTTAAAACTTTTGGTCCGACCATCCCAACAGCCTCATTATTATCCAAATAATCAGATAATATTTTTATAACATTATTATGGAAAACAACATCAGGATTCAATATTAAAAAATTGCGTCCTTTAGCTATTTCCATTCCAATATTATTTGCCTTTGCAAATCCTAAATTTTCCTCACTTTTGATTACTGTAACATTGTTCTGTTCAAGTAATTTATCGATGAAAAAGTAACTTTCTTCGTTTTTGTCAGAATTATTATCAATCAAAATAATTTCAAACAAAATATCTTGAGTTTTTTCTCGTAAAGAATTAATGGTATCTTCTAAATACTTACCAGCGTTCCAATTAACCATAATAATTGAAACATCAAATAAATCTTGTGTATAGGTGGATTTTAAAAAGCTGCTCGCCATCCCTTACTCCACATTCGCTTCCATGTATTCTTTCCACTGTTTCAAGATTTCGTCTTCAGGCAGCTGGTACGAAATCGGTTTACCAATCTTCAACACGACGTGTTCTCTGAACGGTATTATATTATACCCCCTAAAATTACAGATAGCAACCGGTACAATGTCCATTTTTGCTAGTTTCGCAATACTTACAAACCCGCCTTTTACATCGTCAAATGTCTTTGCGCCTGGAACAGTCGTGCCCTGCGGGAAAATCCCCAAAGACCATTTGGTATGTTTTACGATATCAATAACCGTCTTTATAGTTGCGCTCTCAGGTTTTTCTCTATTCACCCCAAAAGAGCCCAAGCTGATTACCAAAAATCTTATCAATGGATTTTTGTGTGTATATAATTCTTCCTTAGCCATATATGCTACAGGATGATTCGCAACCGTAGAAATCAATGGCGGATCTATATATGATTGGTGGTTTGCAGTAAAGACATAGCGTTTGCCTTTCTCCAAGTTCTCTCTGCCAACAAGTTTTGCGCCATAGCAAAAGAAAGCAGCTGGCCATACCACAAAGTATAAAAACCAAGTTATAAACAAAGTTCTTATAAATCCATAATCTTGCGGATATCTGCGATTATAATTACGTTTATCCCAAGGGAAAATCTTAATCATGTCTTCCTCCCAATGCCAAGAAAACAGCTTTTACCAAAATGCCGATTTCCCAAAATACGTTTCTATGTTTTAAATAATACAAATCATATGCAAGTTTTTCGGCCACGTCATCGTTATTTATACAATGTCCTTGATTAATCTGAGCCCAGCCTGTCCAAGCGGTTTTTGTCCATTGTCTGCAGATATAATGAGGGATTTCTTTTGAATACAATTTGACCAAATCATCCCATTCTGTTCTTGGCCCAACAATAGACATTTCGCCTTTCAATATATTAATCATTTGTGGAATTTCATCAAAACGAGCTTTTCTAACAAATTTGCAGAACGGAATCACCCTATCATCAGTTTCTTGGTTTTCAGCGTATCCGCCCTCTTGAACATTTTTAGGAACATAATCGTTAGAATACATTGTTCTTAGTTTGTAGCATTTAAATACTTTTCCACCTTTACCAACTCGGTTTTGCGTATAAATAGCTTTTCCGCCGTCTATCATTTTTACTCTAATTCCTACGTAAAGAAGAATTGGTAAAGTTACGGTTAAAATGATTAATGCTGCAACAACATCAAAAATGCGTTTACAAATATCATAAGCCATGGAGCGTTTGCTCATAAAATCATAGAACAACCTGTTTATAGATTGTTTATTAATAAAGAGTTTGCCAGTTATCATTTCGTACATATCAGCCATTCTATAAAGCTTTACTCTTCTTGGAATCGCTAGTACCAAATCTGATAGCAACTCGTCATTTAGTCTTTGTTTGTTAGCAACGACAACTATATCAATTTTCTTTTCTTTTATTAATTTTGTTAAATCAACAGGTTGTTTGTATATTTTATAAGTATTATCTTCTACAACATCTTCTTGTGAAAAATCTTCGACAAAGCCAACAACTTTCATCATCAAAGCTTGTTTATTAATTATCTCATCAGCAATTAATTTAGAGTAAGAGTTGTTACCTATTATTAAAACGTTTTTAATTGGTTTTAAGTTGAATAAGTAAAAGTGAAAAAGTGCTCTATATAGTTTTAGACCAAGAAATATCGTAACTAAATTTGCTAATAAAAACTTAATTACTACAAGATGTTTAAAGAAAATTAAAAATAAAATAAACGCAGGAATTTGAGAGAAAATAACACCCTCAAATAATAAATATGCATTCTTCTTTGTATTATTGAACTCTCTAATCTTATAATTAGCTTTTAAAAACAAAGAAAATAGTCCTGCAATAACTGTAATAATTATAGTTGTAAGTTTTAAAGTTTGAGGCAATTGAAAATATTCGTACCAAAATGCCGTAGATAATCCTAAGATTATCAAGTCAAAGGCAAACATTATTGGTACAGATTTTGACAAAGTTTTCATTAGCTAACCTCTATTGTACTTACTCCCTACCTTTTAACTTTAAATCTTAGTGACTATAAATGCTGATGTTGCTAATGCTGCGATAGCTCTTAATGTTTCACAAACAGGAGTTATCCAATCGTTGCCTGCAATCTTTCTAGGTACTACGATAGTGTCACCAGCAGCGATTTTGCTATGACGTTTGATTTTCTCAGCTCTACCATTTACGCCAACTTTGTATAGTCTGAATTTGCTGGCATTTGGGGTATATCCGCCAACTTCTTTAATATAATCGCCAGCGGTCATTCCTTTTCTGAATGCAAAAGCTTGTTCGTTATAAACTTCGCCTATAACGCTAACGTGTTTTGACATACGTGGTATATAGATTTCATCGCCGTCTTGAATCTCAAGGTTATCTGATTCTTTTATTTTTGTTAAATCATTACTTTTGATATCTAAAGCGATTTGACCAGAGTATTTGTCAGCTAAATTAAGTTGATCTAATTTAAGCATGTTAATCATATCTGTTTTAGCTTGGATATCATCGCTAGCTTGTTTGAATCCGCCTGCAATTCTTCCTTCAAGAAGTTTTATATCTTTTTCGTTATTCTTTTTAGCTAAATCAACTTGTTTCATCTGTAGATTTTTTCTAATGAACACGATTCCTCTTAAATCTGCGTCTTTAGTAAGTCCGCCAGATTCGTTGATTAAATCTATAAGTCTTTTGCCATCAACAAACTTATATGTTCTAGGATGTTTTACAAAACCTGAAATTCTAACGTTTTTAATCATTTCTGTATCACGCAAAGGTCTGAAGAAAACTTTATCTCCAGGTTGTAAAACAATAGATTTAATAGTATTAGAATTAACTAAAATATCGTATAAGTAATAAATTTGAACTTCATCGGTTTCGCTAATAATTTCTACTGCAACATCTTCTGCTGAAATTGTTTCTGTATTTTTAGTAGCTCCGCCTTTTAAGAATTTTCCTACTTCATCTTCTTTATAAGCAACATCTACTTCGTTTTCTTCGATTGTAGTTTTTACAAACTGAGTATCTACAAGAACTGAATCTAAACGCATGTTATCTTTATAAACAAGTTGTTTTGGATTATTTATGCAACCATAGATTTCAACGTAATCAGAGTTTGTGTTTTTATAGACATTAATTACGTCTCGTGGTTGTAATAGAGGGTCATTTAGCCCTGCAAAGAATTCTTTTAGATATACTGGAATTGTTTCTACTTCGTTTTCGTCAGCCTTTATTCTTCTGATAACAGCTTGTGTTGCGAAAGTTTCTTCTAGTAATTCATTTTTGTTTTTTAATACGTCTGATAATCTCATATCAGGTTTGTATGCAAAAGTAGCAGGATGTTTTACGTTACCTTGTAAGATAACAATATTTTCTGCAACATTGTATAGTTCTTTGAATTCTATGCTATCGCCGTTTGTTAATTTAGTTTTCTCAATGTCATTCCAAGCAATATTTTTAGCTTGTCTTTCTTGAGAATCTTTATCAAGAGTAGTTAGAACGACTTCTCTTTCTTGAGTGCTTGGTAGAGTTCCGCCAGCATAAGATACAAGTTGTTCCAAGCTTTCACCTTCTTTTATTTCATAAATACCAGGAAGTGATACACCGTTTTTGATAGCAGCGACACTACCGATGCCAGTAATAAAGATTTTATCGTTTGGCTTTAGGATAATATCTTCATCTTCTCCTGAGAATAGAGTTTTATACAAGTCGACTTCTTGTGTTTTCTTACCTGAAGTGTAAGAAATTTTTCTTAATGAACCAGTATATTTAACTCCGCCAGCTGCGCTTAGGGCGTCCATAAGAGAAGAATTGTTTCCTACATATACTTTTCCAGGTTTATTAACTTGTCCGTATACAAAAACAGAAAACTCTTGGTTTGAAGCGATGTTTAATTTAACTTTCATGTTTTTATATTTTTGGTTGGCAAGTTTGTTAATCTCTTTTTCGACTTCGCCGATAGTTTTATTTTCGGCTGTTATAACGCCAATCCCTTGTATAAAAATATTGCCGTTAGAATCTACTTGACTATTGACAACAGGACTTATTAGACTTGAGCCAGAAATAGCCATAACATCAACAGAATCGCCGTATAAGTATAGGTTTATCTTTTCTCCAACGCTAAGTTTGTAGTTAGCGTTAAATTTTCCTGTTGTATTACCTTTTAAGCCTGCGGGTGTAGTAAATAAATCATATCCAATTTGTCTTAAAATGCTATCTTCTTCAAGTTCTATATCTTTTGGATTAAATAGTTTTTCAATAGCGCTCAATTTTCTAGGTTTTTCTTGAGGTGGAATTGAAATATTGTTTGTTTCATCCTCTGACAAAACAGGATCTGTTTGTGCAAACTGATTATTTAGCATTTGTGTTGTGTTTATTTTGTTTGTGTTCAAACTTTGTGTGGCTGTATTTTTAGCTTTGCTTTGAATATTTGTAGCACCATAAGCTAGTGATGTTGTGAACAGCATTGATAACACGACAGTTACAATAAATTTATTTTTCATAATTACCCTTTTCTTCTTCGACACAATATCTTCAATAATGATAACACTAAGTAATAGCAATTTCCATTAAAGATTTTATTGCAGGCCATTGTAGTCTCCATAAACCAGACGCATCCAAAGCATAGTTACCAACACAGGCCAATTTACAATCTTTACATTGATTAACTGTATCGATAAATATTGGGTCTGAAATAACTTCTTTTAGAGGTCTGCCTTTTACGTCGATAAAAGGCTTTCTATCGTAGCAACGTAGCATTTCACCATTTGAGTAAATAACTGTTGCAATTCTTGGCCAGTGGCATTCATAATAATTTTTCTTTTCAATAATGTAATCCATAAAGTAGTATGAATTTCTTATTGGATAACCTTGTTTTTTAAGTTCTTTAATCTTAATGAACATTTCTGATAATTGATCGTTTTCAAGTTCAGTTTCAACAACGTTTGTAGCTTCATCAGGTCTTGAAGCTGCTTTGTTTACGGTGAAATATAAAAGAATATCTGCGTCTTTACAGTATTGAGCAACTTCTTTTATTTGTTCAAAACTTGTTTGAGTTGAAACTGTACAGCAAATATAAAGTCTCATTTTTGGAGAATGGATTTTATGATATTCAATACCGCTCATAACTTTATCGCAAATGCCAGGCATATGACGAATATCATCGTGAGCTTTGCCGATTGCATCAAGAGAAATAAATGACAAATCTGTATATTTTGCAAATTCTGGGTTTGATTCTAAGAACCAGCCATTAGTTGCAATTTTTGTATACAAACCTGCATCGTGAGAAGCCTTACAAATTTCAGCAATATCATCTCTTAAAAGAGGTTCGCCACCCCAAAGAATACTATCCATATACCCAATTTGTCCTGCTTCTGTAAGAAGTCTGATTATTTCTTCTTTAGGCATATCATCTTGCCCTTTTTTAGACTTCCAATAACAAAAATCGCAGTCGCAGTTACATTTGCTAGTTACCATTAATGAAAAGCATAATGGTTTTGGGTTTTTAGATAATCTACTTTGGATACATTCTAACGCACCACCAAAAAGGTGTCTGTAATACTTAACACGTTCTAATGTCATTTTGTTTCTTGATTCTTGTTTCATGACAATACTTCCTCTCTTTTATTTTTACTATCTATGTTTTGTTTCATTTTTTTTCTTTTAACTAAATCTATAAATGCCTCGATTCTTGTTTGATAACCAGCTTTTCCTGTTTGTTCATCAAGCACTAGTGTCATTACAGGAATATCTTCTTCTCGGCTTACTTTTGTGAGTATATTTTGTGAAACGATTTCTGGCATGCAAGAAAAAGGCATTATATGAATGACTCCATCAATACCGTTTTTAGCAGCAAATACTGTGTCGCCTATTGTCTCTATTGTTTCGCCACCAATTGCACGTTTCATATATTTTTCAGCAAATCTTACACAACGTTCACGATGTGATTCTTTTTTGTACAAAAATGATGGCTGAAGAACATGTTCTAGCCAATCTGAGAAAAATATTTGGCGTTCTACTTCTACGCCTAAATCGCCTAGAGTTTTTTCTATATCTTTGTTTGTATATGGATCAAGTAACACAAAGAATTCGCCTAATAAATAAACTTTAGGAACGATTTTATCTTTGTCTATTGGAATCTTTTTGAAATCTTTTATAACTTGTTTTTTTAATTGTTTGCATCCCCAAACAGAAGTAGTTTCAGAAATTATTTTATACCATTTTTTATAGCAACGTTCTGCTTCGCCCTTGTTCAATTCTCTAGGACGAGTGTAGAATAATAATCTCTCAGCGGTATCGATAGCGAATGCTTTGTTAAATCCTGTACTAAAGCCTTTGTAGTATCTATATGGATTTGCACATTTTGTAACATGCCAGAAAGCTTGAAGTGTTTGTTTCATTTTGCTCTGGTACATATCAAATACGACCATATCAAATTTATAGCCAAGCTTTTTCAATGTTTTTTGAGCCATTTTTGTATAATTACCAAATCGACATGAACCTGGTGCTTGGAACATCATTAATGTGTTTGCACCTTTTTCAAGCGCCATAATATAGTTTGCTAAATTAAGCTTATACGGTAGACAAATTCCTTCAATGCTGTTTTTTACTCCGATTTCTAGTGCTTCGTTAGTATTTGGTGGAGCTTCAACTATTTTTACACCCAAAGAGCCAACAAGAGCGTTCATAGATAAATCAATATTGCCCATTCTAGGCCAAGCTACAACTCTATCTTTTGTAGCAATTGAATTATCCTTTTGAAAAAACCTATTCTTTTGTTCTTCTCTTTGTCTATCTTCGTTCAAATTTGCCTCATTACATAACAACAATAGGGTTTGAATATGCAAAACCTTTATTGTTCATAAGTATTTCTACTCTGTATTTACCAATTTCTGTTAATAACAAATTACATTTTTTACCAATGCATTCATAAAGCTCTCGACCATTCAAAATAACTTTAATTAAAGCTTTTTTATTAACTTCTATATTTAAATATGTATTTTTATCTAAGTTTATAAAATCTCCGCAATTTGCAGTTTTTAAACTATTTGTAACTTTGATTATTGGAATTTCTTTAGAAATATAACCATTTATAATTGTATTATTGCCATTTTTTATAGCATTTAAAATTTGTTCTTTTGCTACTTTAAAATCTTCAGCAAGAGGAGAGTTTAAAGTTATTATATTATTTATTGTCTTAAACATTGTCTTATATGGGAAAATTGTGACAGGTATAACGTATTTTTTGATTTTTAATGCGTGTGCATCTACGCCACCTATTGCAGGAACAATTGTTTGTTTTTTAGAATTTAATTCATCCCACCATCTCAAAGATTGCTGAGGTGGTTCTGAAACAAGCAAATGTTTGAATAGATAAGAAAAAGCTAGAGTAAAGATATTTTTGCTATTTAATTTGTCGCCCCAGCAAGAAAACCAATTCCAAACTTCAACGCCATCTGGTATAAAATGTTTATTCCAAACGATAGATGGATATGTATTTTTTCGCTCTATAACTTCGTCAGGGTGGGCAGCAAAACCAAATCCTTTTTGTTTTTTAACTTCATCAATATAAACTTGCGGGTTATCGTTTAGTTCTATTTGATTATTAATCCCAAGAGCAATGTAGTGATTTTCTTTTTTAGGTGAAATTTCTTCACCTTTTATAACATAAATACCATTATAGATACCTTCTTCATTATCGTAATGATTATGATCAGTAATTATTATCCAAGATAGCCCAGCTTTCTTTGCAGCTTTGGCAATCGATTCTATATCGCCACTTCCGTCGGATTTCGAAGTGTGAATATGAATAGCTCCTCTATATTTAAAATTTTTAAAGTCTTCGTCTTTCAAAACTAGATACCTTTGTTTATACAGTAGTTAAAGTTTTTTCCTTTTCTTTGACAATTTTGTTTTCGTTTTTAGAAGTAGGTAGAACTTTAATATTACTGTCTTGTAGTTTTTTGCGTTTTCTGCGGATGAGCATATCAACAAAAGCTTCAACTCTAGTTACAAAGCCAGCTTCTCCGGTATGTTCATCTATTGTTAAATACATCATTGGTAAGTTTCTTTCTGATGCGTGATATTGGATTTCATCAACCATTAATGAATCTGGACCGCATCCAAAAGCTGAAAGTGCGATAATACCATCTACTTTATTATTAAGCATATAATGAGCAGCTGCTCCGGTTAAATCTAGTTCGTTTGCCCAGTATTGGATTTCACCAAGCTCTTGGATTGATTTCATAGCATCTTGTTTAGAAACATTTAATCCTGTGTAAGCTTTAACACCCATTTTTTCAAGTTTTTTGATTAAGCTCAAAGAAATTCTTTCATCAAATAAATTATAACCGTGTGCCATAATAACAACAGACAATGGTCTTACTATTTCTATAGGCTTAGAAACTATTTTGTTTTCAATAGCGTTTTTAACAGCTTCTTCAAAAGGAACACCAATTAATGCCATTTTTTGAAAATTATTATAAATTCCCCAGCCTGCTTTGATAGCTGATTCAATGTTTTCTTCATTATAGATTTCTAATTGGTGTGCTGTCTCGTAGCAAAAATCTTTAAAACTAATTTTATTTGTTTTATCTAGAGTTGGTTCAATCATTTTGAAAGGTTGATTTATGACATTTCTAATAATTTCGGGCAAACCTCTAATTTTTGTACAATTATTAACTTTATAAGCTGTAGATTGTATAGATGGTACGAAAATAGTGTCACAACCTTTTTGAAGTAAATTTAAAACGTGACCAACGTACACTTTTATTGGAAGACAAGTGTCAGACACAACGCATTGACAGCCATCATTAATTAATTTTGTGGTCGTTTTATCGGATAGAATAATATTAAAGCCGAGCGCATTAAAAAATCCATAATAGAATGGATAATTGTTGTAATATGAAATGGCTCGTGGAATACCTATTGTTTTTTTGCTCATAGTATTTTCAATATCCAGATTCATTACTCCTCGTTAGCATTTATATCTCTTTGAGCAGGTTTATTAATCAACTATATCTATCATACTCCTAATAAAATAATAATACAAATAAAAACCCCCATTCTACCTATGAAATTAACAAAAATTTAAAAAATAAATAAAGATTTTTTATATTGATAAATATGTTATAATAAGCTTATGAATAAGAGGAATTTTATTATGAAAAAATTTGGTTTTACTTTATCAGAACTTATTGTTGCTATGGGTATTGTAGGTGTATTAGCTGCGATTACGGCACCTATTCTGTCAGAAATTATACCCAATCAAGATAAGATAAAAGTTTTAAAAGCATATAAAACATTGACCGATATAAACAAAGAGCTGATAGAAGACAACTCTCTTTATATGACAGATGGAACTTGTGAAGGCTTTAATTGTATTCAACAACCACTTAATCCTGCATATAGTGATAGTAAATATTCAGGAGATACGAAATATTTTAATTTATTTTTGGACAAGCTAAATTCTTATTCGATTGTTCAGCAAGTGTCCAAAGGAGGTTGTACATTTACAACAGAAGATGGTATGGAATGGTGGTTTTTATTTTATGCAGGTTATCCATCACAGACTGATTTTAATTTGAGATTAATTTTAAATACTGATAGCAGTAAAGAGGGGTGTGCTTATTATATGGACTGTAAAAACTATAATACGCACATTTTTCATATTGATTCCTATGGAACAGTTCAAATACCTGCAAAAGATTATCTAACTAAAGCGTATTTAGAAAATCCGCATAGGCTTAATGGAAAGAAAAAAGATCTTGCAAGGGCAGAAGAATTAAAGTCTGAATCAAAATCCTAACGCATAGGCAAAAATTTCTCCGACTTGGTGGTTATAAAATCTGCCATCTTCTTTTGTGAATAAATTTTCCCAGTGGCTCTCTGGTGTTCCGTCTAATGAATATGACGGGTTTGTCATCATCAAATGGTGAGTGTTTGTGTCATATCTAAGTGGAAACAAGTCTTCCATTTGCATAAAACTTGGCAATTTATCTGAAGCATATGTAAATGCAAAAAAGCAGTTTTTGATTCTGTTTAAGCGTTCTTCATAGCTTCGTCCGCCAGTGTCATTGTCGTTTGAAACTTCAACACCTGGTGCGTATGTTCTTTCGTATTTTAATTTTTCAGACCAGTATTTAACGGTTTCAAAATCGTCGACATGCACAAAGGCTGTTCCTGCGTTTAATCCCATTAGCCGAAAACGCTCAAAATCGTCTGAGCTTTTTTCTCCAACAAAACTTAAGTCGGTTTTGCCACTTCTGGAACGAATTTCATTTAAAATATACTGCATTTGGTGATATTGTGGTAAGGCTCCAACTCCTGTATAATTTTCACAATCATATCCACCTATATGTTTTGCTGAGTCAAAAAAAATAGCTTCAAAGCCTAGATTTATTAGTTTTACACATTCATTAATGAAGATTTCTTCATGTTCTTTATTCCACCAACGGAAATTTTCATCTTCTTTATAAGGGTGTGAAATTTTAATTTGGTCTTCAGAAATCATCATACGAAAACCTGTTTTTAAACCTCGAAAATGCGCCAAATCATTGAAAGCTTTAAACTGTTCTTCTGGCGATAAACTTATTTCATTGTCAATTATATTTTCACTATATCCTATTCCAAGTTTTAACCCGTAGACAGAATTTTCTTCCCAAGGAGCTTTATTATAGCTATCTCCATAAATATTTGGGAAAATCTGTGACAGAATAATACAATTTGCCCAATTTGTAGCCGAAGGAGGAATCGCTGGTAGTAGCTTAATAGTACTTATTAGCCCGTTTTTGCATTTATTCCCTCGCATTTCTGCAATTGCTCGGTTATTTATTTCAATATAGTTTGCAAGTCTTCCCCAATTATCTCCATAATTAGGTGTTTGTATGCAGCAAGGAAACTCTCGATAAAAAGTCTCAGACTCTGATAAGGTTACGATTGAGTCAATAGCTCTTTTTATTGTTCGTTTAAGAAGCTCACTTGGAAGGATATTTGCTATCCATTTTTTGCGATGAGCTCTTCCAATTCCTTGATAAGCTCGTTCTTCGCTCCATTTATCATAATGCAAAGTTGTACTGCCGTTTAGTGTTAATAATAGTTTGTTTACAGAATTTATCTCAGTCATATACTGAGTATACGAATTCAAAAAAATACAACATTACCTTTAATAATTAGTTATGTAAGTCGAAGTTTTGTTTAATAAAGATATTATTTATCCACCATTTCTCTAAGTTTTTTGAGTTGGTCTCTAATCTCGGCTGCACGCTCGAAGTCAAGTATTTTTGCGGCTTTATGCATGTCTTTCTCAAGCTTTGAAATGAGTTTTGGTAAATCTTTTTTATCAATACCGAGTTCAACCATTTCTTCTGCAACAATATCTTCAAAACTTCGATAGCTTTCGACAAGAGAAAGAAGATTGTTTTCAATCGGTTTTTTAATAGTTTGAGGAATAATTCCATATTTTTTGTTGTGTTCAAGCTGAATCTCTCTACGCCTATTTGTTTCATCGATTGCTCTTTGCATAGAATCAGTTATTTTATCAGCATACATAATGACTTCACCGCAAGAGTTACGAGCGGCACGACCGATTGTTTGGATTAAGCTTGTGTCTGAGCGTAAAAAACCCTCTTTATCAGCATCCATAATTGCAACAAGTGAAACTTCTGGGATATCAAGTCCTTCTCTTAAAAGGTTTACGCCGATGAGAACATCAAATTCGCCGAGTCGTAGATCTCTAAGTATTTCAACACGTTCGATTGATTTTACTCCGCTGTGCAGATATCGAACTCTAATTCCATCTTGTAAGAAATAATCGGTTAAGTCCTCCGCCATACGTTTTGTGAGCGTTGTGATTAATACTCTTTCGTTTTTTTCTGCTCGTTTTCTTATTTCTGTTTTTAAGTCAGAAATTTGGGTTTCAATTGGGCGAATATGGATTTTAGGATCAACCAAGCCTGTAGGACGAATAATTTGTTCAACGAGTTGTTGAGAAGTCTTAAGTTCAAACTCTGCTGGAGTTGCTGAAATATAGATTTTTTGTCCTACTTTATCAAAAAATTCTTTACTTTTTAAAGGCCTATTATCCTTTGCACAAGGAAGTCTAAACCCATAATCAATTAAGGTTTTCTTTCTTGAGGCATCGCCATGGTACATACCGTTAAGTTGAGGGATTGTGACGTGTGATTCGTCAATTACCGTTAGAAATTCTCCTTGAAAATAGTCTAAAAGGGTTGCGGGTGGTGTACCAGGAGCTCTACGTTCAATTATTCTTGAATAATTTTCGATACCTGAGCAGTAACCCATTTCTTTAATCATTTCAATATCATATTTAACTCGCTGTTGAAGTCTTTGAGATTCAAGGATTTTGTTTTCATTTTCAAGTTCTGCAACACGGTTTTTCAACTCTTGGCGAATCATTGAAATTGTTTCGTCTTCGTTTTCATCATAAGCGATATAGTGAACAGCGGGATAAATCACCGTAGAGCTAGGTGTATCAATAATTTCTCCTGTCAGGTGATCGATTTTAACTATTTTTTCTATTTCATCATCAAAGAAATAAATGCGTGTAATAATTTTTTCATAAGCTGGCATGATTTCGACAATATCTCCGCGAGCTCTGAAAGTAGAACGTTCTAAAGCTACGTCATTGCGAGTGTATTGAGTAAGCACGAGATGCTTAATTAATTCTGCTCTATCCATTTTACTGCCGACTTCAAGGGTTATTGCACCTTTAAAATAGCTTTCAGGTAAACCTAAGCCGTAGATACAGCTCACGGAAGCTATTACAATTACATCGTTACGTTCATACAAACTTCTTGTTGTATTATGTCTAAGTCGGTCAATTTCTTCGTTTATACTTGCAGATTTTTCAATATAAGTATCTGTGCGTGGAATATAAGCTTCTGGCTGATAATAGTCATAATAAGAAATAAAATATTCGACCGCATTATCAGGAAAAAGTTCTTTGAACTCATTATATAATTGTGCAGCAAGTGTTTTGTTATGTGCAATTATAAGGGTTGGCTTTTGTATTTGTTCAATTACATTTGCTATGGTAAAAGTTTTGCCGGACCCTGTGATTCCAAGTAGAGTTTGGGTATCATCACCACGATTAACACCGTTAACAAGCTGTTGAATAGCTTTAGGTTGGTCCCCTGCAGGAGCATATTTTGAAGAAATTTTGAAAGGTTTGTTTTGCATAATAAGATTATAACGCAAGTGTAGTTTTTTTAGCCAATCATACTAGCAAAAAATATTTTCACAGTTTTTTAACACTATATTAGGAGGTTTCTATGCATATAAATAATATAAATTCAACAAATTTCAATGGTATTAAATACCAATATCATGATGTAGTAAATACATATTTTAATTATAGATTAAAACAAGGCGGTAGAAGTTCTATTTCTAAAATGGGTAAATTGCTAGAAAGTCAACAAAATAACCCTTTTCATGTGGTTTTAAGTTATATGGGTGATGATAAAACAATTAAAGAATTTGCAGTTGTTAATGGTAAAGAATTTGTAAGAAGACGTTTCGAGCCTATGATAAATTTAATAAAGCGCTCAGTAAAATATGCAAATAAGTTAAACAAAGAAGGTAAAGAAAAACCTTTAGCTTTGGATGGTTTAAAAGATTTTGAACTTAAAGCTTAGACCATAAACAAAAATGCCCTCTTTGGAAGAGAAACAAAGAGAGCTTGGCTAATTTATTATGAGAAAAATTTTGGTTAAAGGGGTAAGTCGAACACACACACAATGCCCTTTCATATTTTAAAGCGTCTTAAGACGATACACTCGTTGTCCCCGACTTACACATTAATGATAACTTATGTTGTTGTCTTTTTTAATCTACTTGAGAAGTAATTCTAGAGAATGATTTTTATGCTAGAATAAGTGTATGAAAAACATTGTTAAAATTAAGTGTCCGGCTAAAATCAATTTGACTTTAGAGGTTGTAAATAAACGTGAAGATGGCTTTCATAATATAAAAAGCATTATGCAAATGATTAGTTTGTATGATTATTTAACTATTTCTCTTAAAGAGTCTAATGAGAATAAAATTCTTTTATCTGGAACAAGTAATCAAATCCCGTATGATGAAAAAAATTTGGTTTATAAAGCTGTCGAATTGTATTTGAGCACTGCAGGTATAAAAAATCTTTGTGTTGACGTATATATCGAAAAAAATATCCCTATTGCAGCAGGATTGGCTGGTGGTAGTACAGATGCTGCTGGGGTAATTTATGGACTAAATTATTTGTTGAAAAATTTTGACAGTGTTGGACTAAATGATTTATGTGCTCAGTTAGGTTCAGATTTGAATGTTTGCTTAAATGGTGGGTGTGTGCTTGCGACTTCAAGGGGTGAAGTGACACAACAGTTACCTGTAATTACTTCGCCTGTAACTTTGATAAAACCTAAAAATCTGGGAATTTCTGCGGGTGAAGCTTATAAAAAATATGCAGCAAAAGAAATTAAGCCACAAAATAATATGACGGAAAAAATGATAGAGGCTTTGGGGTCTGGTGCTGATATCAAGCAATATTTATATAACGACTTAGAATATGCAGTTTTTGAAGACTATGAAGAATTACAAAAAATCAAAAGATCTTATCCTGAAGCTGTAATGTCGGGTTCTGGCTCAACATTTTTTATTCTTGATAAGTTTGAGAGTTTGAGTACGGGTGATAATTATTTAATTTTTAATGATTTGCATTTTGTCAATCATGGCGTGGATTTGGCAGAAAGTAAAGTTTTGTAAACTTTTATAACAAACTAGCAAATTAATATCTTTAGGGGTTATATTACAGTATGAGGATATAAAATATAATGGATGTTATATCCTTACATGAGGTCTAGAAGTGGTAGATAATAGGTCAGCAGGATTTTACGGAATCGGCGGTTCGTTCAATTTCAAAAGTGGCGACGCATCTGGTACTGCTGCAAAAATGAGCCAAGATAAGTACGGCTCTGAGGCAATGTATTTACCGCCTGTTGAGGATGAAGGTTACGACGAAAATATGTATAATCAACCTTTTGTTGACAGGAGTGCTTTGTTGAGAGCTACTTTGAATTCCCTTGCTATGACAAATGTTGCTGCGGTTTTGAACGCTCGTAAACGAAAGAAAACAGCCCCTTTTGATGAAGAAGAAATTAATAGTTTAGAAGAAGTTTTTAAAGACGACGAAGAATAAATTTTAGGATTAAAATAGTCTGGTTTGGCTATTCAAGAACGGGGCTTTGTGTTACAATATTTTTGAAATAGGGAGTGTTTATGACAAAAAAAGAAAAAATATGTAAAAAACAGGCTGCAAGAGAACAAAAATTTTTCAACAAATGGAGAAGAATTTTTCAGTTTATCATAACTCATATTGGTTATATGATTCGTTTGAAGCTTGTATATAGAATCGAAGTTCACGGAAAAGAAAATATTCCTAGAGACAATGCTTATATAGTTGCTCCAAATCATCTTTCAACTCTTGACCCACCAATGGTAGCAGCTGTTTGGAATAGACCTTTGGCATTTATGGCGAAAAAAGAGTTATTTGAGAACCCATTTTTACGTTGGTGGTTGAATTGGTTAGGAGCGTTTGCTGTTGATAGAGAAAAGCTAAGTGTTGCAACTATTAGGACAGTATTAACTATAAAGAAAACCGATTGGATATTTGGTATTTTCCCTCAAGGAACTAGACAAGAGCCAGGTATCATAAGTAACGTAACCAAAGGGTTTGCTTCTTTAGCTAAAACAACTAAGTGTGGTATTGTTCCTGTTGGAATAATCGGTACTGAGGTCGCAAAATATTTACCATTTTCGGGAAAAATTGTAGTAAGGATAGGCGAATTGATTCCATATTCAGAAAATGTTGAAGAAATGGTTGAAAAATGGATTGAATCAATTCAGGAGCTTACAGGATTTAAATACGAGGCTTTAGCTGTTTAGTAGATAGGTGAATTTATGGCAAGGAATTACAATAGCAGAAGTGAAAAAGACTATGGTTTTTTAAGAGCGTTATACTATCAACTTTTTGTAGCGCTGGTGGCAACACCAGTGTTTAAGTTGATGTATAATTTAAAAGTTGAAGGACGAGAAAATGTCCCGACAGGTTCTAAAGTTATATATGCGGGTAATCATGTCTCTTATTTAGATCCGCCGTTAGTTACTTATGCTGTTCATAAAAGAATTGCATATATGGCAAAAAAAGAGTTATTTGAAAGCAAAAATCAAGTATTGAAATTTTTGGTACATTCATTAGGTGGCTTTGCTGTGAATAGAGAAAAACCAGAATTAGCAACTTTTAAAACAGTTAAAGCTATTTTTAACACACCTTGGTCTTTGGGTATTTTCCCTCAGGGGAAAATTGTGAAAGAGCCTGTTATTGAAAATATTACTAAGGGCTTTGTTTTATTTGCTAAAAAATTCGAAGCAGATATTGTTCCTGTTGGTATTTGTGGGTTTGATGGTTATGCTCATAGGCTTTTTGAAAAACATTTAACTGCAAAAATTGGCAAACCGATTTCTTATAAACTTGATGAAGATGAAATAATTAGAGAATGGGCAAGGCAAATTTGTGAATTTACAGGCTTTGAAAACAAAGTTGAGAAAAAAGAAGAAGCTCTTGTTTAAAAATAGCCTTAACAAACATTAACAAATAGCCTACTTGGAGGCAATTTTTTGTCTTGAGTTGTTTTATAGTATCTGAAAGAATGTGTAGTTTGATGAATATTTTACCTGTTAGTTTAAAATTTAATAGCGAAAATAGAAGCCAAAAAGTTCAATCTTCTTATGCTACAAGAGGTTTTGGCTTAAAAATGGCTGCTCCCATTCAGCAAGATATGGTGACTTTTGGTGCAGTTACAGCTAAGAAATTTATTGCAGCAGAGGCAGTAAAAAATGGTGCGAGTTATGCAACGGCTCAAAAAGCACATAAAGCAGCTGCAGAGATTCAAACAGAGCTTACCAATTTCTTTAAAGAAATTTTCAAAGATGTAAATGTAACAATTCATGGTAGAGCAAAAACAGCAGATTCAATATGGTTGAAATCAGGTGTAAGAGGTTGGGATACTATTAATAAAATTTTTCAAAATATGACAGATTTGAATGGCATTAAAATTGTTATGAATGAGTCCCAAAATTATGCTAAATTAACAAGTGATGTAGTTAAAATTTTAAATAAATATATTGATATGAATTTGTTAATTTTGGGTGAAATTGAAAACAAACGTCCAGGAATAACTTCTACATTCAAAAAAGCAAAAGATAAAGCTCAATATGATTATATCCCATATGAAGTGCTAGATGATATGGCAATAAAAGCTTGTTTAAAAAGTGGAAAACCTGTGAATTTTGAGCCAGTAGATCTTACAGGTGCTAACTATAGTGCAGTACATTTTTTGTTTAGATTACCTGGCCAAAAACGTTTCTTTGAATGTCAGTTTATGGGACCTGCAGAAGAAATGGTTAAAAATTTTGATGATAAAATTTTTAAAGAATTAGATAATAAAGGCACAGACGAATTTATAAAAACACGTCTGGCTCCACTAAAAGATGAAAACGATCCAAATAGTGTAAAATTAAGAAAACTTTTTGATAAATATAGAGCAGATTGTTTCTTAGCTGCTAGGGAAAAAGAATTAAAACAAAATAAAGATGGGTACTTGGGGGTTCGTGTACCACCAGAATTAGCAGAACTTAGACTTGATTACAAAACATTCATGGAAGACTATGCTGCTTCTAAAAAACATTAAGAGTTTTTAGATGTTTTTTTAGACTTAGCCTTTTTTTTACTAAAATTCTGATTATTTGAGGTTGTATAAGATGTTTGAATTCTTTTGACGCTGAAAACATCAGGCATAGCTTGGATTGCTGTCATAACTTTTCTTAAGGTATCAATATTATCTAGTTCAATGCCGAGTTCTATGATGCCGACTTTGCCTTTTGATTTAACATTAGCTGAAATAATGTTTGTATGGTTATCCGATACAATACCAATAACGTCTTTTAGCAGACCCATTTTTTCAGCAGTTTCAACTCTAATTGTAGTGCTGTAGGTTTTATTAACATTAACACCAGACCATCGAATATCAAGAAGCCTTTCGGCAGGGACTTCGTCTAGAGTTTTGCAATCTAAGCGATGGACACTAACACCTTTTGAACGTGTAACAACACCTACAATTGGTTCGCCAGGGATTGGAGAACAACAACGAGCAAAAGAATATAATAGTCCCTCTAGACCAATGATATCTTTTTCTGAAGCTTTTCTTGGCTTGTGTTGAATGTTTGTGTCTATTGTTTCTTTTTTCTCTGGTTTTTTAAGTCTATTTACAATTTTGTTTAATGTTGTTTCTCCGTAGCCTAGTGCAGCAAATAAATCCTCTGCGCTAACGTAGTTCATTTGTTTAGCAACCTTATTGAACTCTCCATTTTTAACGTATTCATCAAAAATAGCTTTAGTAAGTTCGTGTTCAAGGTTTGCTTTGCCAATTTCAATATGATCTTCTCGTTTGTTCTTTTTGTACCATTGTTTAATTTTAGAAGAAGCTTGTTTAGTAACGACAAAATTCAGCCAATCCAAGCGTGGAGCTGCAACTTTTGAAGTCATAATTTCTACAATATCACCATTTTTGAGTTTTGTATCAAGCTGTGCGATACGACCATTTATTAAAGCACCAACGGTTTTATGACCTACATCTGAGTGGATACGATATGCAAAGTCAACAGGGGTTGCATTTTGTGGTAAATCTAATACATCACCACCTGGTGTGAACGCAAAAACTTGGTCTGAGAAAATATCAAGTTTTACTGAATTAACGTAGTCTGCTGCATCTTGAGTATCTTTGTTGTATTCAACTAATTTTCTCATCCAAGAAAATTTTATATCATTTGCAGAGTCTGCACGGTTAGAGCCTTTTTCTTTATATCTCCAGTGAGCTGCTACCCCGTATTCTGCAATTTCATGCATTTCCCAAGTTCTTATTTGAACCTCCAAAGGTTTTTGTCTTGGACCTATTACAGAAGTGTGTAGAGATTGATATAAGTTACCTTTTGGCATTGCGATATAGTCTTTAAATCTTCCAGGAATAGGTTTAAATTGCGAGTGTATTAAACCGAGAACTTCATAGCATTCTTTTTCGTTGTTTACGATTACACGCACTGCGGTAATGTCATACAAATCATGAAAAGCAACATTAAGACGAGACATTTTTTTATAAATACTATAATAATGCTTTGCCCTGCCTGTGATTTTTGCTTCAATTCCACTTGCTTTGACGTCTTTTGAAATTTGTTCAATAAGCATATTAACTGCAGTTTCTCGTTCTGTTTTCTTTTGAGAAACTAATTGAGCAATTTCATAATATCTATCAGGATGTAAATATTTTAATGATAAGTCTTCAAGCTCTGCCTTGATTTTCCCAACCCCTAAACGGTTCGCAAGTGGGGCAAAAATATCCAGAGTTTCTTGTGCGATTTTCTGTTGTTTTTGAACTGACATAAAATTAAGGGTACGCATATTATGAAGCCTGTCAGCAAGTTTTAAGAATACAATACGCACATCGTTGGCCATAGCTATAAACATTCTTCTGAAGTTTTCTGCTTGGCGTTCTTCCGTTGATTTAAACTGTAATTTCCCTAACTTTGTAACCCCCTGAACTAGATTTAAAACATCTTCTCCAAAGAGCTCTTTAATTTCTTCAGGTTTAGTGTTGGTATCTTCTAGTATATCGTGCAAAAAACCTGCCATAAGGGTATGTATATCAGCTCTTAATTGTATAAGAATTTTGACAACTTCCATTGGATGGATAATGTATGGTTCTTCTGATATCCTAAACTGTCCATCGTGAAGTTTTTTAGCAAAATCAAAAGCTTTTTCAAGCTCTGTTATATCAGCTTCTTGGTAGTGTTCTTCTATTAAAAGCTCTCTTATTTCGTCAAATGAGATATCATAATTCTTCATAACATTGTTATTTTAGTGTTTTTTTGCTAAAAATTCAATACATTCAGCCCAAATCTCCCTCATATTAAGGAGAATATTTTATAAAAATACTAGCAAAATTTTTTTTTACTGGTTTTAGGATGAAAAAGGGGTAAGCGTTTTGGAAATTAAAGTAAATAGTATAAAGTTAAATAACATAAATTTTGGTAAAGTAGATTCAACAAAAATTGGTAAAAAAGTTGTAGAGAAAGCGGTTTCAAACCCTGTAGTAGCATCATCTATAGGTTTAGCGGGTGTTGCAATAGGCTCGTTTTTTAAAGATTTTAATAAAACCTCTGAAGCTGACAACTATTATCAATTTAAAATTGATGAAAAAACAGGCAAACCTTATCGACCAGATGTTTTTCAAACGGCATCTGCAATGAATTTGTATCTAGGAAATGATGTATTAGTAACAGCTCCTACTGGAACAGGTAAAACGGCTATTGCTCAATATGTAATTACAAAAAATTTAAAAGAGGGTGGAAGAACATTCTATACTACTCCTCTAAAAGCTCTTTCTAATGAAAAATATAGAGATTTTTGTAAAACTTATGGAGAGGAAAATGTTGGTCTTTTAACTGGTGATACGAAGATTAATACACAAGCACCAATTATAATAATGACAACAGAAGTTTATCGCAATATGGCTTCTTCAAAATTATTTAATCCATCTTATAGTGATGACAAGGGCGGAATGAGTGGTTTAAAAACTGTAATTTTTGACGAACTGCAATACTTAGGCGATATTGATAGAGGCGGTATTTGGGAACAATCAATAATGTTTACTCCAAAAAATGTTCAGATACTTTCTTTGTCTGCGACAATAGGAAATAATAAGGATATTAATAGCTGGATTGCTTCGACAAAAGGCCGTGACGGTATTGCGGTAACTCCTAATAAAACATATACACCTAATAGGAATACAATAAATGAGACGGTTTTAATAAATGTTCCACCGGAAAACAGGCATGTTCCACTTACTTTTGAGATAGAAAAAGCTATTCCAGAAATCAAAGTGCCTAGAGGTGGTTCAAAGGCAGAAAAACAAAGAGCAAAAAAAGAGGGAGCAAGAATTTCTCAATCTGTTTACGCTCAACCGAAAGATGAAAGCTTTAAGAAATTGACTGCTAAATTAAATGAAGAAGGCAAATTGCCAGCTATATATTTTGTATTTAGTAAAAAATCATGTAAACATCTTTTAAGGTATCTTTCTGATGAAGGTGAAATTTTAACTAATGAAAAAGAGCGTTTTGAGATAGCAAGAATTATAAAAGAACATTTAGATAACGGTGAATATTTAGGTGAAAGTTTAAATACTGATGCTTTAATGAAAGGTTATGCTATTCATAATGCGGGGCTATTACCTACTCAAAAAGCTTTAATCGAAGAATTGTTCCAAAAGAAATTGGTAAAAGTTGTGCTTGCAACAGAAACACTTTCTGCTGGGATTAATATGCCAGCCAAAACAACAGTTATAACTTCTCCAAGAAAACCTGCATCAACATCTGATGGTGGAATGGATAGAAAAAGAAATTTAACTCCGAATGAATTTCATCAGATGGCTGGGCGAGCAGGTAGAAGAGGGATAGATACACATGGATATTGTTTCCCAATGGCATGTAACCAAGAACAGAAAAAACTTTATGAGGAACTCATGGCATCGCCTGCAAATAAATTGGAAAGTAATTTAGAACTCGATTATGCGTTTATAACAAATTATTTGTCTGAATTTATTGACGAAAGTACTTTAAGAGGCATACTTTCTAAATCTCTTTATGCTTTCAACTCTCAAACAGGAGTTAATAAAACTAAGTTAAAAGAAATGATGGATAAATTCTATATAAAACGAGATATCCTCTATAATAATGGTTTTGTAAATGAAAACGGAACTACTACTAAAGGTGAGTTAATTAAACTTTTAAGTGGTTATGAGCAAATACCAATAATAAATATTATTGCAAATAAAACTTTTGACGGTTTGAACCCTATTCAAATAGCAGGTATTGTTGGTGGATTAGCAAACATTGAATATAACACGAAGTCAGATTTGCCTCCAAAAGAGTCAAATGTGAGAAATCAAGCGGATGAAGCTTATATTGACGCAACTTATGCTGTGCAAAAACAAGTTAGAAAATACCAAAAATCTTATTCCCAACTTTATCCTGATAGGGAATTAGAACTGCCTACAAAAGTAATGGATCATTTGTATGCTTGGGCAGAATTAAATGCTGAAGACGATGATAGTAGAAAAAATTGGAAAGCTCTTTATACAGGCGATTTAAAATATTCAATAAAAGATGAAGGTACTTTGTTTAAAGAAATAACTATGACCACAGACTTATTAAAGCAACTTGTTGATGTAGCCAAAGCTGGAGCAGAAATGTCCCGTTCTGCTGAAGATATTGAATATTATAATTCTTTAGAGTATAACTTGAAGCAAACACTTGCTCTTATTCAACGAGAACCTATCGACGGGTAGCTTATTCTTTAACAGCACCTTCTTGCGGGTTATTAATTAAGTATTTTTTGCCTATTAAAAATACTAAAATTACAGGAATAGAGCAGATGCAAGAGCACGCCATTAATTCTCCCCATAAAGTTATTTCTCTAAATGAACTTTTGAATATTGTAAGTCCTACGGCGAGAGTTCTCATTGCATCTGTATTTGTAACGATTAATGGCCACATAAAGCTATTCCAAGTCATAACAAAAGTGAAAATACTAAGAGTTGCTAATGCTGGTACTGCACAAGGTAAAGCTATTTTTAAAAAGGTCTGAAGAGGATTGCAACCGTCAATAATTGAAGCTTCTTCCAATTCTTTCGAGAAGTTTAAGAAATATTGACGCATCATAAAGACACCAAAACCACCAAATATTCCTGGAACAATTAGTGATTGATATGTATTAATCCAACCAAGTTTGCTCATTAAGTAAAATAATGGAACAATATTTACTTGTGGGGGAATCATCATTGTTAAAATAATTATGAAAAATAAAATATCAGAGCCTTTGAATTTTAATCGAGCAAAGCCATAGCCTGCAAGAGCTGAGATTATTATTTGTCCTATAGTTGTTAAAGATGCAACAATTAAACTATTTAGAAAATACTTGATGACAGGTATTGATTCAAAAACGTTTTTATATGAACAAAAAGATAGATTGAGATTTTTATAATCTGTGAAAATATTTTCATTGCCACTTAATGAAATTAAAAACATTACAAAAAACGGTAAAAGCATTGACAATGCTACTAATACTAAGAACAAATACAGCAAAAACTTTTTCATAAATTAATTATAACAATAAAAAGCTTGATTTATAAATATGTTTAAAGTAATATTGTCATGCACTTGTCGAAAGGGCGTGATAATTAAATAAGGTCAACGGGATGTAGCGCAGCTTGGTAGCGCACTTCGCTTGGGACGAAGGGGTCGCACGTTCGAATCGTGTCATCCCGACCATTTAAAAAAGAACCTGCATTTGTTGGGTTCTTTTTTTTCGCCTTTCCTTTCTTTGTTTTACAACAAAAGAAAGTATTTGCGAAAAATGTAATATTAGGTTGTTATATTTTTATTCATAAATATATTTGAGACTTTCTTTCTTTTTATTTGCGAGGTAAAAAGAAAGAAAGTCTCCCAAAGAAAGAAAAAAGAAAGTGCATAAAAAACAAAAAATATAACATTATGCAATAAAAAAACTACGTAATTTAGTAGTCTTTTTATTGTATAATAATTACACTATGACAAATCTTCTTGCAAAAAAAGAACAAAAAAAGAATTCGGTTAATACAACAACTTGTGCGAAAGCGCTAGTCGAAACCTTATCTGAGTTAGGTATTGACAGTATATTTGGTTATCCTGGTGCGTCGATATTAAGTGTTTACGATGAGCTTTCAAAAGTTAATAACATTAAACATTATCTTGTGCGTCATGAACAAGCGGCTGTGCATGCGGCAGAGGGTTATGCTCGTATTAGTGGCAAACCTGGTACTGTACTTGTCACTTCTGGTCCTGGGTTTACTAATACGATTACGGGGATTGCCAATGCTTATGCAGATTCAACACCTCTTGTTGTTCTTGCTGGTGATGTTCCTTTGAGTAATATAAAAGGAAAGGTGTTTCAAAAAGTAGACATTATTTCTTTAACAAAATCTTGTTCAAAGAAAAATTATTTAGTGACATCAAAAGATGATATAAAACAAGTTATTAAAGAAGCGTACGAAGTTGCTAATTCTGGTGATAAAGGCCCTGTTGTAATCGCGCTTCCAAGAAATATTTTAGAGTCTAAATATTCTTCTAAAGTTACAAAAGATTTGCATAAGAAAAAAGCTCCTATAATTAGTGAAGCTGATATAGAAAAAGCGGTAAAGCTTATTCATAGTGCTCAAAAACCTTTAATTTTGTTAGGTGGAGGTTCGTTAGATGCAAATGATAATATTAAAAAATTTGTATCGACAACTGGTATTCCCGTTATTTCAACATTAATGGGTGTTGGCTCATTCCCATCACAAAGTGCATTGTATTTAGGTATGGCAGGAATAAATGGTGTATATTCAGCTAATACGGCCCTTAATAACTCAGATTTAATAATAGCTTTAGGTGTTAGTTTTTCTGACAGATCAACTTGTAAAAAAGAAGTTTTTGCTCCAAATGCTAAAATTATAAATGTAAATACTAAAAAAGGTTTGTGGGATTTTGAACTAGATATTACTGCTGATGTTGATGTGTTTTTACAAGAAATTTTGGACAAAATATCTGAATCTATTGATTTTAAAGTGTGGAGAAAGCAAGTTTTATTGTATAAAGAAGAATGTAAAATTCAACATAAAAAAACAGATTCGATGCATCCATCTTTGGTTTTGGACACTATTTATGAGAGAACAAAATGGCTTGAGCCGATTGTTGTAACCGATGTTGGTCAACACCAAATGTTGACAGCACAGTTTTTTAATTTTAATCAGCCTAAAAAATTTATAACTTCTGGTGGATTAGGAACAATGGGTTTTGGCTTACCGGCTTCAATTGGTGCACAGATTGCAAATCCTGAATCACTTGTCTTAAATATTACAGGAGATGGTTCTTTTCAGATGAATTTACAAGAGCTTGCAACTTGTAGGGAGCATAATATTCCAATAAAAATAATTATTATGAATAATGGTTATCTTGGAATGGTAAGAGAAGCTCAGGAAAAGATTTATAAAAACTGCTATCAAGTTGAAATGAACAATCCAGATTTTACAAAGATAGCAGAGGCTTATGATTTGTTTGCTATTAGAGTGCAAAAAATGGAAGAATTAATACCTGCGATAAAAAAAATGATTTCATATCAAGGGACTGTAATTATTGATATTGCTATAGATTCCACAGAAGAAATATAAATTCTTCTTTACAATTCTTAATAATTAAAAACTTTTTTAGCAATTTTTATTTTTCTCATTACTTTATATATATACAGGATATCAAATATCGTTATACTTATTGTAAAGGAGAAATACATGGCAAGAGTATTAATTTCCATGCCGGAAGACTTTTTAAACAGAATTGACCAAGTTGCTGAGGGCGAAAATCGTACTCGCTCAGAGTTAATCAGAGAAGCATTGCGTAGCTATATGTATAAAAGCAGAGTAAAATCTTCTACAATCGCTACTAAAAATGCTGCAATTTTAGAGGCATTATTAGATTAAAAAGCTTCAGTATTTAAAGATTTTGTATAGGTACAATTTTGATGAATTGTATTTATAATAAGCGGAAAAAGGAAAAAGGAAAAATTACGGCTCCATTAAGGAGCCGTTTTTTAGTTTTATTATTCTGTGAAAGATTTTATTAAAGCGTAAGATGTATCCCAGCCACTTGTACCTGTTGCTTTATATTGAGCGATATCTTTAGCTCTTTTTGTTTTATTTTTAGCTTGTTCTTTATTAAATTTAGCTAATTTTTTTGCATTAGCATTTCTTTCAACAACGATTGGATTTGCGTATGCTAAGAAATTTCTATATTCTTGGCAGCCATATCCAGCTTTAATTTTTTCAGGATAATTATATGTTAAGTAATCAAAAGTGTTCATTGCACGTTCTGAATTTGCAGGGATACCTCTTAATATTTCTACGGAACTACCTGGCATTTTAGTAACTAAAACAACCATTGCAAGGGGGTTGTAACCTGCATTTATCATAAGGTCTACACCTGTAATGTCAGCAGCTTTGTTATCATTAAGTGAAGTTTTGTTTGCCAAATATTCGCTATTAGCTGCTGTAGAGATTATATTTTCAGAGCTTAATTTGCTTAAAACAGCGGTTTTTGCCATGCTTCTAATTTTGTTTCTTGATGTTTGTCCATTAACAATATGGCCCAATTCATTAGCAATAACAGCTGCAACTTCATTGTCATTTCCTGCATATGTAAGGTCGCTATTACATACATAAATGATATTATTTTCTGTAGTATTAGAATTATCAGCAACATTTTCTACGATTTTAAATGTTGTATTTGTTGGTAATCCATTCTTTTCGAGTAATACTTTGCCTATCACAGGAACTCTGTCTTTTGCACTATAATCAGCGGCATATGCTGATATTGTTGAGGCCATTCCTAATAAAACAAAAAAGGTCAATAATTTTTTCATAGTTCGCTCCTTTTAACTAAATAAAAAAATAAACACCCTTGGGGTGTCTATTTAAATTTGCCGATGGCCGGGGTCGAACCGGCACGTAGTTGCCTACACCAGATTTTGAGTCTGGCACGTCTACCAATTCCATCACATCGGCATATTGAGTTGTCAATAAAACAATTTAATCAGAAAAATAATAAAATTTCAATTATTATTTTTACTTTTTACAAAATATCCTTAAATTAATTATAAAGACCAATTATATTAGCACATAACAAGCAAATAATAACAGTATGAAAAAATTTTTGGCGTTAGTTTTAATATTATTTTTTTCTGCTCCGTGTTTTTCTGCTTCAATTTTTCAAGGTGGGGTAAGTGAAGAAGGAACGGGAACTTCTAGCAGAATTATTGATAGGAATACAGGAGTTGGTGTAGGTGGTGCAAATGTAACTTTACCAAAACAACGATATTCGACAAAAACAGATGCTAATGGTTATTTTGAACTGAACACTCACATTGATGGTACAACAATTATGTCTGTGCAAAAAGAAGATTATAAACCTTTTTCATTAACTGTAAATGATCAGATTCTATCTGCTCCTATTGTGATTGGGATTGAAAAATCAAATGCAAATGAACTTGTTTTAGATTCAAATATGTATCATCTAGGAGATAATAATTTTTCCGAACTTTCTGCTAATGCAAGTGAATTTAGGTTGCAAAGTATTGGGCCTTTTTATACAAAACGATTTACTCTAAAAAATTTGAAAACAAATAAGCCAATATTTTTGGTAATAGGTTCAATTATTGGCATTGATACTGCTTTGGCTCGTTCAATTGGGCAAAATAAGATTACAACAGCATTTGCGTCTCCTCCGGAAGTTTATTTTAATGGAAATAGAATTTCTGAAATCCAAATCAATGGTGATTCTCAAAAAATAAAAATTCCTCCTGTTTTGGTTAGAAAAAATCAGATAAATGAAGTTACAATAAAAACAGGTAGAAATTTGATGCAAACTGCGTATATAGATTATGATGATATTGAATTTATGAATCTTTTTCTTGAAAATTAATGATTCCCCCTGCTGTATGATTGCTAAAAGTACACAAATTTAGTATTCTAGTTATACAGAGAGAGGGATATTATGACAGTAATAGAAAAAATTAATGAAATTAATCAAGTAATTAAAGAGGTTTTTGAATTCACTCAAACAAATGAAATCATCAGAGCTGATTTTAATGAGTATTTGCTTACAATAGGTGCAACAAATATATCTTTAAATCAAATGGAAAAAATCTTTTTACCATATATTTTTGAACGAAGAATTAATGATAAATCGATTCTTGAAATGTTTGAAGAAAAAACAAAGAATAAAGAACTTGCCAATAGTTTATTAAAAGCTCAAAACTCTGTTTTTGAGATTAAAAGACTATTAAAAAATGGATTTGAACTTTTTAATTTGGTTAATGAAAAAACTTATACTGTTTTGTCTCTTACTAAAATGACAAATTTTAGAGGGGTGTATTCGGGGCAATTTATTGTTGCAAGGATTTTTGAATTTCAAGGAGAAAGCTATATTATTGAGATTTCAAGCATTTTATCCCATTCCCAAAGGGATGATGCAATGAGATATGCGGTTATGAAATTAGTTCAAGACTCAAAATTACTTTACCAAGATAATGAAGAAAAAGAGAATGAAATAAAAGCAACCATTGCAGAGATGTATGATAAATTTATAAAAACATTTGATAAAGACATAATTCTGACAACCAATAGATATGCAGATGAAATTATTGGAGCGTTTAATGAAGATGAAGAAGTCGATTTGTCTGATAAATCATCTGAGCATATCGAACACAAATTTTTTCATGTGAAAGAACTTGATAATAATTATTCAAATTTTTTAGAAAACTCTCTTGGTGGTTTTGCATCACACTCGCAAGAATATGACGTTGCTGTAATTTTTGATAAAGAGAAAGGGTTGTATGCTATTCCTTTCTATGAAACATTCAATAAAATTTTTGAAGGGGTGAATGTTGAGGGCAAAGAGGAATGTCTGAAGTACTTTTTAACAAATGATACTATTCCAGATTCAATTTTGGAGAGAGTTTCCGTAGGACATAAAAATTTTATGCAAGTTATTAATAAGGAGCTTAATAAAGAATATTCTTTTAAAGAACTTATTCAAGAATATAAATCAGAGTATTTAAAAGAAAAAATATATTCTCCAGCAACTGTTTTATATTGTTCAAAAGTTTTTTCTAGCGTTTTTGATGATATATCGGCACCGAAGCCTGAACCAATTGCAATAACAAGTGATAAAGTTGGACGTAACGAACCTTGTCCTTGCGGAAGCGGGAAAAAATATAAAAATTGTTGTGGCAAATAAATTTTCTAATAAAAAGAGGGCGGTGAGATTTCTCACCGCCCTCTTTGATAATGTTTTTTATACACTAACTTTCATAGTATTAGCTATAATTTCGTTAAAGCTTTCAGCTGTTAAGCTTGCACCACCAATTAATGCACCGTCGATGTCTGATTGAGACATTTGTTCTTCAATTGTAGATGGTTTTACTGAACCGCCGTAAAGGATTCTGATAGCTTCGCCAGCAGATTCGCTTGATACTTGTTTAACAACGTTTCTAATCATAGCGATTACTCTGTTTGCTTCGATAGAATCACAAGTTTTACCAGTTCCGATAGCCCAGATTGGTTCGTAAGCGATAACTGATTTAGAAATTTCTTCTTCGCTTAAGCCGTTTAACGCAGCTCTAATTTGTGTAGCGATGTGTTCATCAGTTACACCAGCTTCTCTTTGTTCAAGAGTTTCACCACAGCAAATGATAGGAATTAGACCACCAGCAAGAATTGCTTTAGCTTTTTTGTTAATCATTTCATCAGTTTCTGAGAAGTATTGTCTTCTTTCAGAGTGACCAATGATGATATATGAACAACCAGCATCAGCAAGCATTTCTACTGACAATTCACCAGTATAAGCACCTGATTTTTCCCAGTGGCAGTTTTGAGCAGCGATATTGATTTTGTTACCACCGCAACCGCAATCACATTTAACAGATTCAACAACTGCTAAAGATGTGAAAACAGGAGCAACTACAACTGTAGGAAGTTGTTGTGCTGAAAAATCTTTTACGAAACCTTTAATACCTTCAAATAAAGCTTTTGCATCAGCTTGAAGTAAATTCATTTTCCAGTTTCCTGCAATAATTGGTTTTCTTGACATGTTTTTCTCCTTATTTAAGATTAAGTCTTACTCTTGCATGGTAAGACAAACAGGGTAAGAGGTCAAGAAATAAAGCATTTTTAAAAAGGTACACTTACAATCACGTTTACCATAGTATCGCTTGGTTGTATTTTCCCTTTAAAAGGGATATTTTGTTGTAATTCTGCTGATAATGAGCAATTGTTAAAATTATGTGTATAACCAACCCAAGCGCCAGTATTAGTTTTCCAGCCTTTTTTAGAATGTTTTGTTGTTAAATGAGCGGAAGAATAAATGGAGTTGTTTTTGTCAAAACTATAGCTACCTCCAAAAGTAACTCGATATTGTTCGGTATCGTCTATTTTACGAATTCTTGCCTGAGCATTTAAGTGATTGCTAATATTATATTTTAATTTAGCTTCAACGGCTGGAACTGTTGTTACTCCTTTTTGTGGAGAATGTATATTAAATTTGGTGCTAGCTCCTATTCCTACGGTTGCAGTGAAATCGCCGGATTGAAGAGATAGGTTAAAAGTATTTAAGCTTTCAAAATTAGATTTGTTGATTTCATTACCAAAATCATAATAGTTTGAGCTTGAGAAACTAGTTTTTGTGCTCAAGGGATTTGACATAAATTTCCTCTTAAATTTATCCTCGTATATATATAAAGTATTTTTGTTAAAAAAAATTGCTAAAAAAACGATTAAATGAAAATTTAATCGTTTTTTAGTTGTTTTATATTTTGCTTATTTATTCAATGCAGCTTTGAGCCTTGCTAATGAACGAGCAAGCGCAGCTTGTGCTCTTTGTGAATCAATTTTAGCGGAAGTGTCAGCCAAGCGAGCTTCTGCACGAGATTTTGCATCATTTGCACGAGTAACGTCAATATTGCAACCATCTTCACAGACATCTGTAAGTATAGTAGCGATATTGTCTTTGAATTGAAAAACTCCACCCATTGTTGCAAAGTATCTAATCTTATTGCCTTGACGAACTTTTGTAACACCAATTTCCAAAACAGTTGTAAAAGGTATATGATCTTTTAAAATACCGATTTGGCCTGTTTGGGCTTGTATCACAATTTCATCTGCCTCACCTTCAAAAACTATTCTTTCATGTGTGATTATTTTTAGTTGCATTTTTTCACCTTTGGGCGGAGCACATTCCTTTTTATTACTGTATTTTTGTATCTTGTCATGTGCTCCTTTTGAACAAATTACAAAATCTCCAAGTTCTATTGTAATGTTTTAGCCTTTTCAATAGCTTCTTCTATTGTACCTACCATGTAGAAAGCTTGTTCCGGAAGATCATCGTGTTTACCCTCGATAATTTCTTTAAAGCCTCTAATTGTATCTTCAAGCTTAACGTATTTACCAGGAATACCAGAGAATTGTTCAGCCACGAAGAATGGTTGTGATAAGAATCTTTGAATTTTTCTCGCTCTGTTTACAGTTTCTTTATCTTCGTCAGACAATTCATCCATACCTAGAATTGCGATAATATCTTGTAATTCTTTGTATTTTTGAAGAATTTCAAGAACTTTTCTTGTAACTTCATAATGATCTTCACCAATAATATTTGGATCAAGAACTCTTGAGTTAGATGCAAGCGGGTCAACAGCTGGATAAATACCAAGTTGTGCAATTTGTCTTGAAAGTACTGTTGAAGCATCTAAATGCGAGAATGTTGTCGCAGGAGCTGGGTCAGTTAAGTCGTCTGCAGGAACATAAATCGCTTGAACAGAAGTAATTGAACCGTCTTTTGTTGACGTAATTCTTTCTTGTAATTCACCCATTTCAGTTGCAAGTGTTGGCTGATAGCCTACAGCTGATGGCATACGACCAAGAAGCGCAGATACTTCTGAACCAGCTTGAGTGAATCTGAAGATATTATCAATAAATAAAAGTACGTCTTGTTTAGAAAAGTCACGGAAGTATTCTGCCGCAGTAAGAGCTGAAAGACCAACTCTCATACGAGCTCCTGGTGGTTCGTTCATTTGACCGTAGATAAGAGCAACTTTATCGATAACGCCTGATTCTTTCATTTCGTTCCACAAGTCGTTACCTTCACGGGTTCTTTCACCAACGCCACCGAATACTGATACACCAGAGTGTTCTGATGCGATGTTGTGGATAAGCTCCATGATAAGAACAGTTTTACCTACACCAGCACCGCCAAAAAGACCAATTTTACCACCTTTTTGATATGGTTGGATTAAGTCGATTGCTTTGATACCAGTCTCTAAAATTTCGATTTCAGTATTTTGATCAACTAATTTTGGAGATTCTCGGTGAATAGGTAGATAATCTTTTGTATCGATAGGTCCCATTTCATCAACAGGTTCACCGATTACGTTAAGAATCCTACCTAGAATAGGTTTTCCTACTGGGATTTTAATAGGTTCACCAGTGTTTACAACTTTCATCCCACGTTTTAGACCGTCTGTAGATGACATTGCTACAGTTCTTACTCTATTTGAACCAAGCATTTGTTGAACTTCTGCAACAATTACAGTTCCGTCATCCATTGTTATATTTAATGCGTTATAAATTTCAGGAAGCTCTCCTTGCTGAAATTCTACGTCAATAACCGGACCAATAATTTGGGTAATCAAACCCTCATTCTTGTTTAAAGTCTGCATAAATCTCTCCTCTTTTTTTAACAGGCGGACTAGATTATATTAAATCTACTAGCTTATGTAGCCTATCTTTATAGAATTGATTATACTATAAAATTCAATGCTATGCAAGAAAGTGACACTATTATATTAATGTAACAAATTTTAATAAAATAAGCAATTTTTAAGAATAAAAATACTTTATATAAACATATAGTGTGAAACGTGTAGAAAGGTTAATATGCCGATTAATCCTGTTTTGCTGCAAAACCAGCAAGATAAAATCCCCGAAATATATAAAGACTTTAGGACGATAAAAAGGGCTGTTGCTCCTGATGAAAAGGACACTGTTCTTGATGAGGCTTTTCCTGTTTATGGCCAAATTAATGACATAGAAGAACATATCAAAAATAAGAACTTTGATACAGCAGGTGCAATAACTTCTCTGGCAGTATTAAAAGGTCCCGAAGAGATTGATGAATTATTTTCTGCTGCCGGTCAAATCAAACAAAAGTTTAAGGGTAAAAATTACGAACATCCTTATGACTATACAAAAGCAGAATTAGAAAGCTCGTTTTTTAGAGATTCTACCCTTGCTAAACATATGAACTACCGTTCTAAGGGTTGTGTTTTCCCAAAAGCCTCAAATTGGCTATTAAAAAAAGATATAAGTTTTTTGGATACAAAATTAGGGAATCTAATTTGTAAAATCTTTAATATTGATTTTACCCATACTGCAACACCATTAGAAAGTATAACGTCAATCCCCGACAATAAATGTTTCTTAGAAGCTGTAGAATTCAATACAAAATCTTTCCCAAAAGAAATTGTAGGTAGAGCTTTAGCCAGAACCAGTAAAATCGGCTCATTAGCTCTTGCAACTATTGAAGGACTTGATATCAAAAACGATATTCAAGACGGAGCGAACCCGTATAAAGAAATAGCTAAAGGGGTTGCAAAACTTGGTGCTACAATTAGCGGTATTGGCATCTTGGGAGCAATTGGCTCAAAATACTATGGACCTGTTGGTTCAGTTGTTGGAGCTAGTGCGGGGACCGTCTTGGGTGCACTCGTCGCTAAAGAATTGGATTAATCTTCTTCTTGCTCAAATTCTTTTTTAAAGTACTCAAAACTTTTTTTATATTTTTCAAACAATCTTAAATGATGATCTTTTGCATAAGGTAGTATAGCCTTAAGAGTATCCAGTGCATCTTGAGGGGATATAGACTTAAAGGCTACGTCTATTTCTAGTCTGTAAAGAGTTCCATTAATATTGGTGGAATGTATACATCTGTCCATACCCTCTTTAAAATACTTCATGTTAACAGCTTTGAAATTTGTATTATAGGTTGTTGCTGAAATTCGGTTGATTTGCATACGATACTCCTTAGTAAAAATATGTTATCACTAGCAAGTATTATTTTCAATATGGACCTGTTGGTTCAGTTGTTGGAGCTAGCGCAGGGACAGTCTTGGGTGCACTCGTCGCTAAAGAATTGGATTAATCTTCTTCTTGCTCAAATTCTTTTTTAAAGTACTCAAAACTTTTTTTATATTTTTCAAACAATCTTAAATGATGATCTTTTGCATAAGGTAATAAAGCCTTAAGAGTATCCAGTGCGTCTTGAGGGGATATAGACTTAAAGGCTACAGCATTTTCTAAGCGAAAAAGAGTTCCATCAATATCAGTGGAATGTATACATCTATCAATTCCCTCTACTAGATATTTTTTGTTAACAGCTTTGAAATTTGTATTGTAGCTTGTTGCTGAGATTTTGTTGATTTGCATACGATACTCCTTAGTAAAAATATGTTATCACCAGCAAGTATTATTTTCAATAAATTTATATATCTGCGGGGCATTTACCTTCTTTTAAAAGTTCGATTAATGGAAGAATAAATTCTTCTTCTCCTTCTCCTTCAGTTTTCAGAGTATAATAGGCAATTTCTGCAAATTCTTTGCAAATTGGTAGTATTTGTTTTTTTTCAATTTTGGAATTTAGTGCATATTTTGCTACATTATATCTCAGTTCTTTTATTTCATTTGTCGTATATTTATTCAGTATTTCTTCGGTCTCTTCCATTGCGGAAGCAGAATACATTATTCCTTTGTACAGAGCAGGAACTGAGTATTCCAACCCATTACCTACACAGTCGTGGTTTCTTATTTCAATAAAATTTCTTAAACGAACTTCAGGGAAATATAGATTTGAATGTAGTTTCCAGTCTTCTATTGTTGGTAAAAATTCTTCAAATCCTTTTTCCATATATTGTTTAAAAGTCATTTTACCGTTTATTCCTATCATTTTATCGTCTCTATTAATAAAAATCATTGGAGTTTCTAAAAGTTTTGCCACATAATCTTTAAAACACATATTTTTGTTAAAATCTGTTGCAAAACCACATCTTTCGTTATCTGTGTTTAACCAAGCCAAAGCTCTAAAAGATTTATAGCCTGTGTCGACACCACCTCTAATTTTTGAATTGGCAAACATTGCTGTAGCAAAAGGCATCATAAGATTTGCTAGGCGAAATTTTCTCATAGCATCTTCTTCTGATTTAAAATCGATGCCAACCTGTATGCCAGCTGTTTCTCGCATCATAACGTCAGAAAGTATTCCCCAAAGGTAATTAGCCATTAGGTGATATCTTTGTTTTGGTAAAAGCTTTATGTTTTTATAAGTTGTTTTAGGAGAAACGCCAACATTAAGTAGTTTTATATCAAAATCTTCAAGAATTGGAGCTAATGCAGAATCAATTTCTTCAATTCTTTTTTTTAAATCTTTAATAAAAATTTGTGGCTCAAGGCTTAGCTCTATTTGGCAACCTGGTTCAAGCGTAATTGTCTCATGAAGTTTTTTTAGTCCAATGATAGAATCTCCGTCGAGAATATAATCCCAATTATCAATTTTTGCAAATTCTCTTAATAGTTCACAAATCCCGAATTCACCGTCGTAGGGAACTACATTTTTTCCGTAATGACTAACCGGTATTCTTTCATATTCCATACCGATTCTTTGCTCTGTTTTGCAACCTAGTAAAAACTCATCAAGTAGTTGACTATACTCTAAACGTTCTTTAGTTTTTAACACAATAGACTCCTTATTTAATTCTAACATACTTAAAATTACTGCGAAATAAAACTTTAAACATTTCCCTATTTGTATTATTATGAATACCATGGTGGACTATTTACAAAGAGCAAAGTTTTTTAGAACTAAAAAAAGATTAGGACAAAATTTCCTTGTTAACCCTGAAGTTATCGAGGATATACTTGATTATGCTCAAATTACAAAAGACGATGTTGTGCTCGAAATAGGACCTGGCGTTGGTTTTGTAACAGAACAACTAGTAAAATATGCAAAAAAAGTTATTGCAGTAGAACTTGATGAAGAAGCTATAAAAGAGCTTAAGAAACTTGAGTGCGATAACTTAGAATTAATCCATAACGATATATTGAAAACTGATATTTCTGAGCTTTCTGGTGGCGAAAGAATCAAAGTTGTTGCAAATATACCTTATTATATAACTTCTCCAATTATTGCACATTTGTTGGGTGAAATCGATGATTTAGCTAATAAAAATCGTGCCGTTATTGAAGATATTATTTTAATGGTACAAGAAGAAGTTGCTCGTAGAGTTGTTGCAACCGAAAAGAGTTCTGCTAAACAATACGGGCTTTTAACAATACTTTCACAATTTTGGGCAGATTGTTCAATAATTAGAATTGTTGGAAGACGTTCTTTTTATCCTGCGCCAAAAGTAAACTCAGCTCTAATATCTTTAAAAGTTAGAAAAGAGCCATTGTTAAAACTCAGTGATTATACATTCTTTAGAAGAGTGATTAAATCAGCTTTTGCTCAACGTAGAAAAACTTTGAAAAACTGCCTTTTAGGTGGCGGTTTTGATAGAGAAAAAATAGTCTATGCTCTAGAAAAAATGAGTTTGGATGAAAACATAAGAGGCGAGAAGTTATCTATTGAACAATTGGGAGAACTATCAGAGCTTTTACAGGTATAAAAACATGAAAATAAATACAATAAACAATCAATATATGAACACAAATTTTACTGCCCTAAAAAAGATTAAACCCCATATTAGCTATGGTGGATTTTCTACCGATGAGCAGATGATAGCTAATAAATTAAAACAGTATGCTGCTGAGAGTGATTTTTTTAAGAAGCATAATGTTAAAGCTGTAGTTTATTCTAAATTTCGTCAAGCAGTTATTCATTTATCTTATCGTGATTCTTTAGGAAAAGGGACAAGTATAATTAAGCGTATTAAAGATATAATTAAGCCAGAACCCGCAAAAGAATGTGTGATAGTTTCTAGTGATCAATATTGTACGATGGAAGCTGCTTATAAAATGGCAAAAAAACTCAGAGAAAGTACTAAAGAGCATAGTTTAGATACGATTATAGAAAATAATAAACGGATTGATATTGAAAATTTAAAAATAAAATAGGAATAAAATTATGAACACAAACGCATTATTTAAAATAGGTTATGGACTTTATATTTTGTCTTGTCATGAGAACGGCAAAGATAACGCTTGCATAGTTAATACAGTTATGCAAGTTACATCTGATCCTTGCCAGATTGCGGTCTGTGTGAATAAAGCAAACTATTCTTGTGAGATGATTCAACGTACGAGAAAGTTTAATGTATCGATTCTTGATGAAGAATCTGAGTTCGAAGTGTTTAAACATTTTGGATATCAAAGTGGAAAAGAAGTTGATAAATTTTTGAATTTTATACACACGAAACGCACGCCGAACGGGGTTTTATATATAACTAAAAATACAAATGCATATTTTTCAGCTTGGGTAAAACAGGAGATTGATTTAGGCTCGCATATAATGTTTATTGCTCAGCTTGTAGAGGCAGAAGTTTTGTCTGAAAAGCCGACTGTAACTTATGATTATTATCAAAAAAATATTAAGCCAAAACCTCAATCGATACAGAAAAAAGGTTGGCGTTGTAAGATTTGCGGATATGTTTATGAGGGTGAAAATCTACCAAGCGATTTTGTTTGTCCTATATGTAAACACGGCGCAGTAGATTTTGAGAAAATATAAAATTAGCCCTCACCCCAACTCCCATTAGAGAGGGAGCTAATGTTGCAAAAGACATAATAATGGCTTATACTGTTAGAACGAACATTGATTGTTAAATATGGGGATGTACTGGTTTTGACGCTGTGATCGGTAAATCCGGGTTGCGAGTCCGAGCGCTGTTCTCGGTTATCAACGAGCAAATTAAAACAAACGCTGAATCAAACGTTGTTTATGCTAACTTCGGTCGCGAAAGCAGACTAGCTGCCTAATTGCAGCTATTAGCCCTCTAGTCCGACCAGCTTGCCGTTTGACTAGATGAAATTATGCAAGACGCAGTACGCAAATGATGGTATGCGTATCAAGATTACCATTGGAGGTTAGGCTTCCGCAAAAAGCCTTTGGATTATGTTAGGTTTTGTTATTTCCCATCTTAATCCGAGATAATAAGTAACTACACTCGTAGATATCAGTTTTTATCCACAATGGACGTGGGTTCGACTCCCACCATCTCCAGTTTTTTAATGTAATTAATAATATAGATACTTGGGAGACGACTCCCACCATCTCCACTTACTTTTTTTGTAAAAAAAGTAAGCAAAAAAACTTTTCATACATTATCGGCAGAGATTGATTAATGCCACAAGCTTATAATAATCATTCCAACTCTGCCTCAAAGAAATTATTCTGCTTTAGATTTAGAACACAATTTTTTTGTAAAAAAGTAAGCAAAAAAACTTTTCATACACTATTGGCAGAGATTGATTAATGCCACAAGCTTATAATAATTATTCCAACTCTGCCTCAAAGAGACTATTCAGTTTTTGATTCAATTTATCCATTTTCAACAAGTGCGCAAATTATATGCCCAATCATAATATGTGATTCTTGGATTATTGGGGTGGAATCTGACGGAACTTTTATTAAATAATCACATAAAGAGTCCATCTTGCATTTGGCGTTGCCTGTTAATCCTACAGTTATAATTCCTTGTTTTTTGGCTTCTTTAAGTGCATTGATTATATTTGTTGAGTTTCCTGATGTTGAAATTGCAATAAAGACATCCCCTTTTCGTCCATAAGCTTCAACTTGGCGTGAGAAGATGATATCATTACTATAATCATTTCCAATTGCAGTCAAAACAGATGTGTTAGTTGTCAATGCAACAGCGTTTATTGGTGGACGTTCTATTAAAAACTTAGAAACTAATTCTGCTGCAATATGCTGTGCATCGGCTGCTGAACCACCGTTACCTGCGGTTATAACTTTATTATCTTTTTTATAAGCATTAATGATAATCTGTGCAATATTTTGAATGCTTGAAAGTATTTCTTCGTTATCCAATATTAATTGTTTTGTGGATATAGAATCTTTTATGTGGTTTTTAATATAGTTTTTCACGATTAGCTCCCAGAAATATAATACAACAATTTGTGTATGCTAACAACTATATTTAAAATTTCTAAAACTAGTAATCCATGTTATAATATTTTTCAATAGGAGAACTGAAAATGGAAAAAATTAAACTTGGTCTTATTGGTCTTGGAACTGTTGGTACGGGTGTTTATAAAAGTGTGCAAAATTTTGACAATATTGAAATTGCTAAGATAGCTGTTAAAAATATAAACAAACCACGTTCTGTAGATGTACCTCAATCAATGTTAACAGATAATCCATACGATATTGTAAATGATCCAACAATTGATATTGTGGTTGAACTAATGGGCGGTGTTGAACCAGCATGGAGTTATATAAAAACAGCTATCCAAAACGGTAAACATATTGTTACTGCAAATAAAGAGCTTTTGGCTAAAAAAGGTGAAGAGTTATTTAATCTTTCTGAAGAACACAACTGTGTTGTCCTTTATGAAGCAGCTATTGCTGGTGGAATACCTCTTATTATGCCAATAAAAACAATCATGGCTGGAAATAAGATAAACAAAATTCAAGCAATTTTAAACGGTACAACCAATTACATTCTTACAAAAATGGATGTAGATGGTGCAAGCTATGAAGATGTTCTTAAAGAAGCACAAGAATTAGGCTATGCTGAGACAGATCCAACTGGTGATGTTGAGGGGTTTGATGCTGCATATAAAATAACAACTCTTGCAACGATTGCATTTAATTCAAGAACAAAATTTGAGAATGTGTATCGAGAAGGAATTACAAAAATTCGTAAAGAGGATATGAAAAAAGCAAATGAGCTTGGTTATAAAATTAAGTTGATAGCTTCTGCGACGATAGATGATAAAAATAATGCAGATGTTAGAGTTCATCCAATGCTTGTACCTCAAGATTGTACGCTTGCGCATATAGATTATGTGACTAATGCTGTTGCGATAAGTGGGTATCCGATAGGTGATATTTTACTTTCAGGTCCAGGTGCTGGGGAATCGCCTACAACAAGTTCTGTAATGGGTGATATTCTTTCAATTGCACGAGCTTGGAAAACTACTGATTATTTACTACCAATGATGAGATGTCATCACCATGAGATTTCTAATCCTGTAAAAATAGACGACACATATAATAAATATTATATTTCTATTACTGCTCCAAACGGAATCGGTTTAATTGCAAAAATTGGACAAATTTGTGCAGAAAAAGATGTAAGCTTGGCAAGCATTTCTTCTGATTCAGATGACGTTACAGCAAGAATAACTGTCATTACTGATAAGTGTCTTGAAAGAAATATTAAAGAAGTTATTGCGAACCTTGATGGCTGTACAATAAGTAGCTTAATCCGTGTTATGGAGTAATAAGAGCTTTAGGAGGTTTTGTTATGCATTACCAAGGGTTAATTAATAAGTACCGTAAATACTTACCTGTTACAGATACAACTCCTGTTGTGACTTTGAATGAAGGCAATACGCCATTAATAAAGGCTGATAATTTGGCAAAAAAAATTGGGCTAGATTGTAATGTGTATTTAAAATTCGAAGGCTGTAATCCGACTGGTAGTTTTAAAGACAGAGGAATGACATTAGCCGTTACAAAAGCAAAAGAGGAAGGCTCTAACGCTATTATTTGTGCGTCTACTGGTAATACTTCTGCATCTGCAGCAGCATATGGAGCTAAAGCTGGTCTTAAAACTTTTGTACTTATTCCTGACGGTTACATTGCACTTGGAAAACTTTCTCAAGCAATGATGTATGGTGCTGAGATCATCGCTATTCAGGGTAATTTTGACGAAGCACTTGAATGTGTTCGTGCAATTTCTAACTCACATCCTATAACTTTGGTTAATTCAGTTAATCCATATAGAATTGAAGGTCAAAAAACTGGTGCTTTTGAAGTTTGTGATGCTTTAGGAAAAGCCCCTGACTATCATTTTATTCCAGTTGGAAATGCAGGAAACATAACCGCTTATTGGAAAGGGTATAAAGAATACTTTGAGCTAGGCATTACTGAGAACTTACCGAAGATGATGGGGTTTGAAGCCGAAGGCGCTGCGGCAATTGTTCGTGGTGAAAGAATAATGAAGCCTGAAACGCTTGCTACAGCGATAAGAATAGGGAATCCTGCAAGCTGGAAACAAGCTGAAGCTGCAAGGGATGAAAGCAATGGTAAAATAGGCTGTGTTACGGATGAAAAAATAGTTGAAGCATATAAAATGTTAGCATCAACAGAAGGAATTCTTTGTGAACCAGCAAGTGCAGCTTCTGTTGCTGGATTGATCCAAGCTCATTCGCAAGGACTTGTTGAACAAGGAACAGATATTGTTTGTGTCCTTACTGGTAACGGCCTGAAAGACCCTGACAATGCAATTAAGTTTTCTAGTGCTGATGTTAAAAAGACGTCCTCTAGTTTAGATGATGTTTTGAGAGCAATGAATATATAAGAGAAAAATATGCAAAGAAAAGACTTTATTGATGTTAAAAGAATTGTCATAAAACTTGGCACAAACGTGCTAAGAAACGAAGATGGCGAAGTTGCAGTCTCACGGATTTATTCATTCATTGAAGATATTTCAAAGCTTATCAAGAATGGTAAAGAAGTTATTGTTGTGACAAGCGGTGCTGTTGGTCTTGGGAAAAAGAAATTGAATCTTGATTCCACTGATGGCGACGGAATAAAACAGGCTTGTGCAGCTGTCGGTCAAAGCCGATTGATGTCATATTATGAAGCTGGGTTTGCAGGGTTTGATATTCCTGTTGCTCAAATTCTTTTAACAGAAGATGATTTTTCGATGAGGCATCGTTATTTAAGTTTGAGAACAACGTTAAACAAGCTTATTGAGCTCGGCGTTGTTCCTATTATTAATCAAAACGATACCGTGTCTACAATAGAATTAAACGATATGCTATCCGGCATGCAAGTTTGTTTTTCTGACAATGACAAGCTATCTGCTTTGGTTGCTAGTGAGCTGGATGCAGATTTATTAATCCTTTTATCTGATATTGACGGGCTATATAATGCTAATCCTAAAGAAAACCCCGAAGCAGAATTTATTCGAGAAGTTGAATGTGTAAATGACGAGATATTGGGTCTTGGATCTGGAGCTTCAGATGGTGGCAGAGGCGGAATGAAAACAAAACTTGAAGCAGCAAAGCTCGTTACTCGTTTTGGTGGCAAAGTATTAATTGCAAATGGTAAAGTTCCGTATGTTATTAATAAAATATTTTCTGCTGAAGAAATTGGTACAATGTTTGTTCCTAGTAACGAAAACTTGTCTGGCAAAAAAAGATGGATAGGCTATGCTACAAATATTCGAGGAAAGTTAATTGTTAATTCTGGAGCTAAAAATGCAATTATAGATAGATGCACAAGCTTGTTGCCAATAGGTATAATTGAAGTTATAAATGATTTTAAACAAGGTGAAGTAGTCTCGATTTGTGATGAAAGTGGTGTTGAATTCGCTCGTGGTATGGTAAATTATGATTCAAATGAGTGCTCAAAAATTGCTGGCGCACATTCGGATAGTATCCTTGAAATACTTGGTTATAAAAACTATGACGCAGTTATAACAAGAGATAATATAACTAATCTTGATTAAAATTTTTGTTGTAACAACAACAGCGAAAAAGTTTACTAAATGTTAAAATAAGAATACAAAATCGGAGGTAAAAGATATGATTAATGAAAAACTAGAAAAAGAATTTAATATTCAAATAAATAAAGAGCTTTATTCTGAGTATCTTTATTTGGCTATGAAAACATATTTTATGGAACAAAACTTGATGGGTTTTGTGAACTGGTTTGATGTTCAAGTACAAGAAGAACACGCACACGCTATTGGTATGTTTAATTATTTAAACGAACGTGGTGGTAAAATTGAATTATTGCCAATCGATAAACCTGAATTTAGTGGCAAAACTCCGCTTGAAATTTTTGAAGAAGTGCTTAAACACGAACAATACGTAACATCAAGAATTAATGCAGTATATGATGTTGCAGAAGAAGTTCGTGATAGAGCTGCTATGAAATTCTTAGATTGGTATATTGATGAGCAAGTTGAAGAAGAAGCTTCTGTCGACGGTGTGCTTTCAACTCTTAGACTAATCGGTGATGATAAAAATGCGTTGCTTCTTTTAGACAAAGACCTAGCTACAAGAGTATTTACTGCACCAGTAATAGGTTAGGAATAGGGGTAAATATAATTTAATAATAACAAAACGACCGAGTTCTAAACTCGGTCGTTTGTATTCTATTTTGTATGCTTGTAAAAAAAATAAAAAAGGTATAATATGAAGAATATAATAAATAAAAAGGAGTTTTACATGAAAAAGATTTTAATCACTTTGATTTTGTTGTTTTGTGTTAATAATACTACTTTTGCTTTTGGTGAAATTGATAGACAAGTTGCTCTAGACACTTCTGTTACACAAGTGCAAAAAATTATCTTAGATTTAATAAAATCTTATGACGGTGTTATTACTCCAAAAGAAATTAATGAAAAGGAATTACGTTATATTGTCAATTATAATGGTTCGACATTTTTAAGTGCAATTGGTGTTAGTAATGGTAATTGGTCTTCTGATAAATATGTGAAAGCTATATTTTCTTGTCAATTAAAACCTGTAAATAACGGAAAAGATGTTCTAATTATCAACAGAAAACATACAACAACTTCATTATTCTTTAGTCACTATGTCTTTAGACATTATAAGAAAATTTATCATGAATTGAAATTAAATGATATTGAGTTGATAAAATATAAAGAATATAAAACTTTATAAAAAACAAACAAATAAAAAGCTGGGTTGATTGAATATCAACCCGGCTTTTTATTTGTATTTACCTCTACCCCAAATCGCTTGTACAATTAGGGCATTTTTTTGCATTAATAGGAATGCAAGAACAGCAGAATGGGCATTCTTTTGTAGTTGCTTCTGCTTCTACAACTTCTTGCTTACATACTCTATCTTTTAGAGTATTAATTGCTTTAATGATTGCAAAAATTGCGCAAGCAACGATTAAGAAGCTAATTATATTGTTAATAAATGCACCATAATTCATAGTAACTGCACCAGCAGTTTTAGCCGCTTCTAAAGATGGATAAGTCACATCTGTTGGACTAATTTGCCAGTATAAGTTTGTAAAATCAACTTTACCTAAAACCATACCGATAGGTGGCATAATTATATCGTTTACCATTGAATCGACGATACTTTTAAAAGATGCACCAATAATGATACCGACAGCCATATCTAGTACATTACCACGCAAAATAAATTCTCTTAGTTCTTTTGCTAAGTTTTTAAACATATAAATCTCCTTTCAATGAGCTTATTATAGCATAAAAATGGCAATAAGGTGACCAAGTGAACAGGTGATCAAGATTTTTCTTATTCACTTGGTCAATGTTTTCTTGAACACTTCTTTACACCAAAACATGTTCATGTCACAATTATTTTAACTGGAAACAGTATAAATAGTAGTAGTAATAATATAAAAAAGGAAAAAGAAAATGGCTAGAAAAACTCCATTAGAAAAAATCAGAAATATTGGTATTGCTGCTCACATCGACGCAGGTAAAACCACTACAACTGAACGTATCCTTTTCTACACAGGTAAGACTCACAAAATCGGTGAAACACACGACGGTGCTGCAGTAACTGACTTTATGGAACAAGAAAAGGAAAGAGGTATTACAATCCAATCTGCTGCTGTAACAGCTGAATGGAAAGGACACCAAGTAAACATTATTGACACACCTGGTCACGTTGACTTCACAATCGAAGTAGAACGTTCACTTCGTGTTCTTGACGGTGTTGTTGCTGTATTCTGTGCAGTAGGTGGTGTTCAATCACAATCAGAAACAGTTTGGAGACAAGCTAACAGATATGAAGTTCCTCGTATGGTATTCGTTAACAAAATGGATAGAACAGGTGCTGACTTCTATAGAGTTGTTGATCAACTTAAAAACAGATTAGGTGCTAACGCTCATCCTATTCAATTACCTATCGGTGCTGAAGATAACTTCAAAGGTATTGTAGATTTGTTCGAAATGAAAGCTCATATCTACACTAACGATTTAGGTACAGATATTCAAGTTACAGACATCCCTGCTGATTTAGCTGACAAAGCTAGAGAATACAGAGAAGCTCTTGTTGAAGCTATCGCTTCTGAAGATGACGCTTTAATGGAAAAATTCTTCGAAGATCCAGATTCAATCACTGTTGAAGAATTAAGAGCTGGTTTAAGAAAAGCAGTTTGCGACAACAAAATCGTTCCTGTTAACTGCGGTACAGCATTCAAAAACAAAGGTGTTCAATTATTGCTTGACAACGTTGTTTACTACATGCCATCACCAGTTGATGTTAAAGCTATTGAAGGTGAATTAGAAGACGGTACAAAAACTGAAAGACATTCTTCAGATACAGAACCATTCTCAGCACTTTCATTCAAAGTTATGACTGACCCATTCGTAGGTCGTTTAACATTCTTAAGAGTTTACTCAGGCGTTATTACTTCAGGTTCTTATGTTCTTAACTCAACAAATGGTAAAAAAGAACGTATTTCAAGACTTGTTCGTATGTACGCTGATCAAAGACTTGAAGAAAATGAAGTATACGCTGGTGACATTTGTGCAGCAGTTGGTTTGAAAGACACTACTACAGGTGATACATTATGTGATGAAAAAGCACCTATCATCCTTGAAAGAATGACTTTCCCTGAACCAGTTATTTCTGTTGCAATTGAGCCAAAAACAAAAGCTGACCAAGATAAAATGGGTATCGCTCTTCAAAAGTTAGCTGAAGAAGATCCATCATTCAGAGTTAAATCTGATGCAGAAACTGGTCAAACAATTATTTCTGGTATGGGTGAATTACACTTAGATATCATCGTTGACCGTATGTTAAGAGAATTCAAAGTTGAAGCTAACATCGGTAAGCCACAAGTAGCTTATAGAGAAACTATTCGTGGCAACGCTGAACAAGATTCTAAATTCGCTAGACAATCAGGTGGTAAAGGTCAATACGGTCACGTTAAAATCAGAATTTCTCCTGCTGGTGAAAACGAAGGTTTCGTGTTCGAAAACAAAATCGTCGGTGGTGCTATTCCTAAGGAATACATTGAACCTGCAAGAAAAGGTATGGAAGAAGCTCTTGAAGGCGGTATCTTAGCTGGTTATCCAATGATTGACGTTAAAGTTGAACTTTACGATGGTTCTTACCACGAAGTTGACTCTTCTGAAATGGCGTTCAAAATTGCTGGTTCTATGGCGATTAAAGAAGGTACTAGAAAAGCTCAACCTTGTATCTTAGAACCTATGATGAAAGTTGAAATCGAAATTCCTGATGAATTCACAGGTACTATTATCGGTGACATCTCAAGAAGACGTGGTAGAGTAGAAGGTCAAGAACCTATGGGTAACACAGGTAACGTTATCGTTAGAGCTCTTGTTCCTCTTGCTAACATGTTCGGTTATGCAACAGACTTGAGATCAAACACTCAAGGTCGTGGTACATTCTCTATGGAATTCCAATGCTACGAACAAGTTCCTGCAAACATCGAAAAAGAAATTATCGAGAAAGCTGGAGCAAGTAAATAAGCTTTTTAAAGCAATTAAAAAAGGTCTTGGATTTATCCAAGACCTTTTTTGTTATCTTAATTATATTTTGGACCGTCCAAGATTCGAACAGGGGTAAATGAATTGTATCAAGTTATAAAAAGCTTACCAATGAACTTTTTCAAGCAAATTCAAAACATAAAAATATATAATTAAACGTGACATTTTGTAAGGTATAATCCAACAAAATCTACGTATAGACCTAACATTTTCAATGGTGAACTTGACAAAATGTCAGGTATCGTAAATAATGTAAGCATAGGGGCAAGCCCCAAGCAAGTGCGAATTACTTGAGGCTTGACTTAGTACCCTATAAAAGACAACAAATAAAACTTAAAAGTGCTATCAGTAGCTTGATGGCACTTTTTATTATATGCCTTTTCATTTTCTCACCCCCTTTCCACCGATTTCTTAGTTAAAGGGGTAAATTTGGTTAGGAGGCTCAACGATATACTACTCCACCTATTGTAAAAGCGTGTGTGGGCGGGATGGTGTGGTACTACCCATATATCTATATTAGTATAATTTCAAAACATTGTCTAGAAATGTTAAACAACGATGTTCTCACTTTTATTTACTCCTTTTGTAAACTTTGCGTTACAAAAGTTAAATAAAAAGGCAAGTTTTGAGGGGTGAAAGACTTTATATTAACATGTAAGGTTATCTGTAGGTATTATAATGATAAAAGCTGTAATTGCAAAAAATATAAGTTTTCTTAGTAATATAAAATCAAAAGCTCAAATTAATAGTGAAAGAATAAATTTGAATGCAGAGGAGCTTGATACTTTTGTAAAAATGCATAAAGAGCAAGATGAACAAAATAGAAATTCAAAAATTTCTATACTAACAGGGTCGTTAACAGCTGGTCTTGCATGTCTTGCAGTATACGTTACTGGTTTAAGTCCAATTTTACTGAAAATAAAGAAGAATCCTATATCTATAATGAATGATTTACAGAAAAAAGCTTTTATATCTAAAAATTTAAAAAGTTTGCTTTTAACAACTTTAGCCTCAGTGGGATGTTATACAGGATTAACATATTGGCACAACAAAAATATTGACAAGGCCACTTCTAATACAATGGATAGATTTAACAAGCTTAATACATTTACAAGTGCAAAATTTGCAGATGATCATTTCAGGTCTTCCTTATATTTGGCAAAATATAATACGATTAATGGTGAAATTGAATTCAATAAAGATTTATTAGCTGATCCAATAAGAAAAATGTCTTTAAATAAAATAATTAAACATGAACTAGAACACGCTAGACAATTTGAAATGATTGCTGCTCTTGATGACGGTATTGAAAAACTTAATTATGCTGTTTTAAAGAATATTGCCTCAAATATTAACGACGACGAAGCTAAAGAAGGTTTTCTTGAGTTGAATGAATGTTTCCAATCAGATAAGACTGGATTATTTGATAATGTTAGTATATTATTTCAAGGAGCTGAAGTAGATATGAAGAAATATTATAATGCCATGGCAACATTATTGCATAATCCTAACGCTACATATAAAGACATTCCAATTGTTATAGATAAAGAACATTATTTGAAAGCTATAGAAAAAAGAGGACCTTTAAGTCGTGAGGAAAAAGAAAAAGCTGAAGAATATTATCAAGCATATTTAGAATACGATTGTTCCGCTTCTACAATGTTAAATTTTTTCTCAAAAAAATATAAAGAAAATATCTTAGAAAAAGAAGCTGTTTTGGCTAGTAAAAAATAATAGGGGGACATTTTGACAATAAAAAACTCCCCAGGCGAGCCCGAGCAGAGGCATGAACGAAGTGAAAGACGACACCGAAACGCTGTTGCGTTGGCAAAGCGTTGGAGGTGGAGCGTTGCCGTTTAACGCGAGGGCGAAGAGGACGAGAACCAGAGAGAGTCTAATCTGTACAAAAAAATTACAAAAATTTGCAATAAAAACTCCCCAGGTTGGACTCGAACCAACAACCTACCGGTTAACAGTCAGTAGTTATATAAAAATCTTGAAAAATTGAGAAAAATTTATGCCACTTAGAACATGCGTCGTAATTGACTTTTAACT
>SUTX01000013.1 GCA_015152465.1 Cyanobacteria bacterium SIG31
ATGAGAATTTTTTATTCTTGTTTTATAGGATATACAGTTTTTTATCTTTGTAAAAAGAATATCGCAGTAGCTCTTCCTGGTTTAAGTGAAGAATTTGGTTTTACAAATACTGAATTAGGTTTATTAGGAAGCTCGCTATACTTAACTTATGGGATTGGTAAATTTGTAAATGGTGTTCTTGCTGACGGTTCTGATGTTAGAAAATTTTTACCGACAGCTTTAATCATGACGGCGATTGCAAACTTATGTTTTGCTCTTTCAGCAATATTTATAACACCTGGTGAGGTTTCATTCTTTGGACTTCCTACAAATACAATTCTTTTATGGCTATTCGTATTTTTCTGGGGTGCAAGTGGCTGGTTCCAATCAGCAGGTTTTCCAGCTGTTGCAAAAAGCTTAACATATTGGTATTCAAACTCTGAGCGTGGTACAAAATGGTCTTTATGGTCTTGTTCGCACCAAATGGGAACATTTTTGAGCGTTATTATTTCAGGTTTCTTGGTAGCGCATTATGGCTGGAGAATGGCTTTCTTCGTACCAGGTACAATAGCAATACTTGTAGCAATTTGGTTATTTAATAGATTGAGAGATAAACCACAATCGCTTGGCTTACCAGATGTCGAATCATATAGAGGTGAAGTTTCAGCAAAAGCTGTTTCAGAATGCGAAGCTGATACAAGAAGCTATGGTCAAGTTTTTATGGACGATATATTGTTTAATAAAACTATTTGGCTTCTTGCGATTGCTTATGTTTTCGTATATGTAATTCGTTTTGGTGCAGAAGACTGGATGATTAAGTATTTAAGTGAAGCAAAAGGTAATAGTCTAGAACTTGCTTCATTAAAGCTTAGCTCATTACCTCTTGTAGGTATTGCAGGTACTGTTTGTGCCGGTGTATTTTCTGATAAAATCTTTAAAGGTAAACGTGCGCCAGTAAACCTTATTTATTTAATCGGTGTCGTAGTTTGTTTGGTATTGCTAAAATTCAATACAATAAGCAATCTTGATTTTGTATTGATTGGGCTTTTGGGAGCATTTACTTATGGACCTCAAATGATGATTGGTGGTCTTTGTGCTGTTGAAAGCAGTTCTAAAAAGGTAGCTTCTGCTGCAACAGGTTTTACAGGAACATTTGGGTACATTGGAGCGGTTCTTTCTGCAACTGGAACAGGCTTTATGGTTGATAAATTTGGTTGGAACGGTGCTCTAACATTCTGGATAGTTTCAGCATTAATATGCATTTCAATATGTATTATGTTATGGCAAAACGAGAAAAAACCAACTTGCTAGAATAGGTAATAAAAAGGCGCCACTTATGTGGCGCCTTTTTTAATACATTTCTAAGCAACTGTAATTTGTTTGTGCTTGTCCAGTTGTGCTTTCAAAGAATAGAGTTAAAAAGTGTTCAATATTCTTTTTCATGACTCTTATTTCTTCGAGCAATTTTTGATAATTTTCTTCTCTTTTCCTTTTTAATGCTAATCTGAATTTTTCGAAATTAAAACCTGCCATTACTAATACTCCTATATACCTATCACTTACAATTTGTATTACGGCATCTAGAACTTAAAACTTTAATATTTCGGAATAATTTTTACAAAAATTAACAATTAATTTAAATCTCTTTTTTTAATCTGCCAATGTGTTTGATTAAAAATTCTGGAGTTATTTCTGCTCGTATAAAGGAAGAATTTTCTACTTCGTGTTCCATGTAGAAATATCTACAGCCTCTAAAATCAAATGGATTAATATCCATTAGAAAATTCTTTAAGCGATCTTTAAGAGTAGTTGGGATTTTACGAACCCTTACGTCTATTCCTCTTATATTTTCTGGATCTACTCCGGTCCAGTTAGATTCAAAGAAATCAAAAGCTGGTTTTATATGAATATCAACATCTTTAGCGAGTTTTTCTAACTCAGGTTTAGCTTTTATAATTGTCTCTGTAGCTTTTTCGCCGATTCTTTTAACAAACCTTTTTTTAGGAGACATGTGTAATGCCATTCCGAAATTTGGACTACCTGAAATTGTATTCTTCATTTTTCATTCCTTTTCTATTACACAAAGATTAAAACACATAAATTTTTTTTTTTGCTACCAAAGAAGATTTAATTAAAACTTTCTTTTTTTGCGATATAATTAAACTCAAAAGACAGTAATTTGGAGAAGAAATAAAATGAGTAAATATCTTTTGGAAGTAGGTGTAGAAGAATTACCATATAAATTTATACCTATGGCGATAAATCAGTTAGAAAATGGATTCAAAGCTTTTTTAGAAGCTAATAATGTAACTTATGAAAAAATTAATGTAATGGCAACACCACGCAGATTGGCAGTTATGATAGCCGGTTTAGTTGAATCTCAGCCAGATGTAGAGAAAGTAGTTAAAGGTCCAATTGCTACGGTTGCATATGATGAAAATAAGAATCTAACTCCTGCAGGTTTAGGTTTCGCTAAAAAAAATGGAGTAGATACAAAAGATTTATATGTGGAAGACAATTATTTATACGCAAAAATTTCAATTAAGGGTAAATGTACCAAAGATTTGTTACAAGATAATGTCCCTCAAATTTTTGCTAAATTACAAGGCCCACACTTTATGAGATGGGGAAACAATGATGTTAAGTTTTCTCGTCCTATTCGTTGGGTTCTTTCAATACTTGATAATAGCGAAGTAAAAGTTACTATTATTGATAAAGAATCTTCTAATCTAACTAATGGTCATAGATTTTCTACTCAGAATATTGTTATAAACAATCCAGATGAATATGTTTCAAAACTGAGAGATGCTTGTGTTTTTGTTGATCAAGAAGAAAGGAAACAAAGGATTATAGAATTAACAAATAAAGAAGCAGAAAAATATAATGCTATAACAAAAATTTCTGAAGATTTATTAGAAGAAGTAACTTACTTGTGTGAATATCCGGTTGCTGTTACATGTGACTTTGACACAGCATATTTGACTATCCCTCAAGAAGTTGCTGTTACTGTTATGGAAACACATCAAAGATATTTTGCACTTTACACAAGAGAGGGTAAGCTAACTAATAAATTCGTTACTATTACAAACTATGTGGGGAATGAATATGAGAATATAAAAGCTGGTAATTTAAGAGTTATCAAAGCTCGCTTAGATGATGCTGTATTTTTCTTTAATGAAGATACGAAGAAACCGCTTGAAGCATATCGTGAAAATTTGAAGGGTATGACTTTCCAAAAAGGAATGGGTTCTGTTTATGATAAAACGGAAAGGATTGCTAAACTTGCCGAAAAACTCAACCCATCTGTAACAGTAAAAAGAACTGCAGAACTTTGTAAGGCAGACTTGGCAACTAATTTAGTATTTGAATTTACAGAGCTTCAGGGCTTTATTGGTGCTGATTATGCAAGGGTTTCTGGAGAGACAAAAGAAGTTCAAAATGGTATTAGAGAACACTATTTCCCACTTAATGCAGATAGTGAAACAGCTAGTTCTGTAGAGGGACAGGTTGTAGGTATAGCTGATAAAATTGATACAATCTGTGCTGTTTTTGCTGCAGGTAAGAAACCAACTGGTTCTTCTGACCCACTTGGTGTTAGACGTGCAGCTCTTGGTATTATAAAAACAATTTTGGAGCATAATTTAAAAATAGATTTATCAAAATTAATTGATGATGCTTTAAATTTACTTCCTGTTAAAACAGAATGTAAGTCTGAAATCGAAGAATTTTTTGTTCAGAGATTAATAATATTTTTAGCAAATGATTACAGAAAAGAAGTCCTTGAGGCATGTAGTGCGAAAAATCCTTGCGTTGATTTGTGTGATTATTTATCTAGAGTTAAAGTTGTCTCTACAATAAATGATGCAAAATTATTGGAAAACGCAAATCGTGTATTAAGAATTTTAAAAGACAAAGTTGATAACAATGTCGATTCAAGTTTATTTATATTTGATGCGGAAAAAATGCTTTATACAGAGGTTCAAAAAATTAGCTACAACGGTAATTATGAAGAGTACCTAAAAGCATTGATTTCTATTAATTCTACAGTTACAAAATTCTTTGATGATGTTCTGGTTATGGATAAAGATGAAAATATTAAAAATAACCGCTTAGCATTATTGAACATTCTCAAAAATAAGTATATAATGTTAACAGATTTTTCTAAATTAAATATTTAAAGAGAGTTTTGTAAACATTTGTAAATTATTAAAGATAAAAAGTCAATTTTCATTTTGACGGAACTTTAATAGGATACAAAGTGTAGATAAATGAAAGAAGGTCAAAAATGTTTAACCTTAAGTTTTTAAAATCATTGAAAGAAGCAATGAATCCAAAAACTAATCTTCTTACTTTTTCAGAAGGTCAAAGATTAGCTAATGAGGAATATATAAAGTCTCTGTCAAGTACAGAACTTAAAATTAAATCTGACGAACAGAGGTTGGAAGCAATGGTCAGACAACAATTGAAAGAGGAATTCCCAAATATTGAGAAAAGCTCTTCTTATGACTTATTGGTTGATGCAGTCATCCATAATTATAAGTCAAAACAGCTTCAAGCCATAGATGAATCTGTTGAGTTAAAATAAAAAGCTCACTGACTTCAACAATTAAGAAAAAACCGTCGTTAAAAGGCGGCTTTTTTGTGTTTAAATGAAATCTTGTTTCTTTAAAATTAAATTTTATAAATTGGAAAAATTCTATTTTAGTTTTATAATTTAACTATAAGAGGAGCGCAAAAATGAAAAAAGAACTAATATTTCTTGGGCCGCCAGCATGTGGTAAAGGTACACAAACAAATATGTTGTCTGATTATTTAAACTTTCCGCATATTGATACAGGTTCGTTGTTGAGAGCAGAAATTGCAAAAGAAACAGAAGAAGGTAAAATTGCAAAGTCTTTTATAGATAAAGGTCAGCTAGTTCCTGTAGATTTGGTTGGTACTATTATTGGGAAAAAACTTGCGAGTGCTGATTGCAAAAATGGTTATGTTCTTGATGGATATCCAAGAAGTATAGAGCAGGCAAAAATGCTTGATGATATAAATGCAAAAGTAGATGGTGAAGATAAAGTATCTTTTAAAGCAATTTATTTTGATATTGATACTGAGGTTCTCATTGACAGAATTGTTAATAGAAAATCTTGCCCTGTGTGCGGAGAAATATACAATAAAAAATACAAACCTGCTAAAGTCTCAGGTAAATGTGATAAGTGTAATGTTGACTTAGTAACTCGAGCTGATGATACAGAAGAGATTGCTAAGAAACGTTTTGAGACTTATTATGAACAAACTGCACCACTGGTTGAGTTTTATGAAAACAAAGGCGTTTTATATAAAATAGATGCAAATGGAACAATTGATGAGGTTTGGAAAAGGCTTCTTGAAGTTGTGAATGCATAAAAAGTAAATAGTACGAGCGAAAGCTCGTACTATTTTTTATTCTTTAAATAACTTTCAAAACTCTTGTCTTCAACTTTATAGCCACAGCCTTTATGGAGTTTTCCGGGGTACCCGATTTTTGATGCAGGGTATTTTTTACACATTCTTAATCGCTTGTCATAAACAGAGCATAAGCCATCATCTGTTACATATTTACAAGCAAAAATCAAGTTTCCTTCTTCATCTTTCCCTCGAATATAAAATCGACGATATGCTGGGAATAAGAATTGCATTATCTTAAAATCAGTTGTGGTATATGTATCAAAGCTGTACATATATCTGCAACATTTACCGCATTTCAAACACTTGCCTGTGATTTTGTATTCCATTTTTTCTGTTACAAAATAAGATAAAAATTCGTTTTTAATTGTTGTCAAAAAACTTAACATATTTATAAAAAAAATAACTCCGTTTTATATTTATTTGTTAAAATATAATAGTGATAACTACTATTATAGTAGCTGTTTTGTATAAAAAAAACAATATGAGGGGATATAAATGAAGCCTTATAGTATCCCGAGAGGGAAAAGAAGAGGAAAAACGAAGAGGGTCACTTTTGAGAGTTCTTTTGTGAGAACATTTACAACTTTTTCGGTGTTTGCAATAGGTGTAATATTGGCAGGCATGTTGGCATTAAAATTGTATTTGATTTCATTGCCACCAATTAAGAATTTGAATTCATTGAAGCCGAACATCGTTACAACATTTTGTGCAAGTAATGGCGAAGTTATTAAAACTTTTGCGGCATATACATTCTCAAATGTTGAGCTTCGAGAAGTCCCAAAACAATTGACGCAAGCTCTTATTGCAACAGAAGACAAGAATTTTTATAAGCATCCAGGATACGATATTGTCGGTCTTGCACGTTCTATGGTAGCGAATGTCCTTGCGGGCAGGGTTGTTCAAGGTGCGAGTACGCTAACTCAGCAACTATCAAGAATACTATTTTTGTCTAATGAAAAAACATTTACTCGTAAGATAAAAGAGCTTCAGGTTGCAGCTCAAATAGAAAAAACAATTTCAAAAGATAAGATTTTAGAAATGTATCTAAATAATGTTTATTTAGGCTCTGGTGCTTATGGTGTTAAAGGAGCTGCACGGATATATTTTAATAAAAATCTAGATGAATTAACTCTTCCAGAGATGGCATTAATTGCGGGTCTTCCTCAGGCTCCGTCTGTTTATTCTCCATATAACAACATTGAGTTGGCTAAAAAACGTCGAAACCAAGTTTTATTGAGAATGCTCAAAATGAAGTATATCAATAAAAAGACTTACGAAGAAGCTAAAAAGGCTCCAATCGAGCTATCAACTATGCCTACTATGTATGCAACAAATAAGGCGCCTTACTTTTGTGACTATGTAATGAAAGATTTACAAAAATTGGGTTTCACGGAAGAAGATATAATTAATGGTGGCTACAAAGTAATAACAACGCTTAATTATGATGCTCAAGTAAAAGCAAATGAAGCGATTTTGAGTAATCTTAATGCTTGGGGCTTAAAACACGATAAAAACCAAGCTGCAGTTTTTTCTTTTAGTCCTATCGATGGTAGAATTCTTGTTTATGCAGGTGGTAAAAATTATTCTAAAAGCCAATATGATAGAGTTACGCAATCTTCTAGACCTTCTGGCTCTGCATTTAAACCTTTTATTTATACTGCTGCTATCGAAAAAGGTTATTCACCAAATGACATGATAGATGATTTGCCATATAAAATAGGTGATTGGACTCCTAAAAACTATGCAAATAAATATCGTGGGCCGATACCTCTTTATACCGCATTAATGATATCTTCAAATGTGTGTACTGCAAGACTTATGGAAGCAACTGGTATAAGACCTGTTATCCAGCTTGCAAGAGTTATGGGTATTTCAACACCGATTCCATATGACTATACTATTTCACTAGGTTCTAATAGCGTAAAACTATTTGAGATGACTCGTGCATATGGTATTTTTGCTAACGGAGGCTTTAGGGTTGAACCTTATGCTATAGAAAGAGTTGAGTCCTCAAGGGGTACTGTTTTATATGAAGCAAGAAAAGCAAGAACTAGTAAAGTTCTTAATATAAATACTGCTGCAACTATGACTGCTATTATGAAGACAGTTATACAAAGCGGAACAGGTAGAGCTGCTAATATAGGAAAACCTGCAGCTGGTAAAACTGGAACTACTGATGATTGTAAAGATGCGTATTTTATAGGGTTTACTCCTGACGTAGTAACAGGTGTGTGGGTTGGTAATGATGATAACTCAAGAATGGGTGAGCTTACTGGTGGTACTGTTCCTGCTAAAATTTGGAGAGATGTAATGCTTGTTGCTACTGCACCTTATGGTAATTCTGATTTTGAGTATCCAGAAATCTTATTAAAACCGTTTAAAGCACCATCAGTGTCTGTTATAACTCAAAGTGAAGCTCGTAAAGCTTGGGAAGAACAAGAGGAAAAGGAACGTCTTGAAAAAGAAAAATTAAATAACTCTGAGCTCAATATTCCTATCGTTAAGCCGGATTCTGTAAAGCCTCAAGAGGTTCTTCAGCAATCTATTTTACCTATAAGAAAAAAAGAACAAGCTCAAAGTCAAGTAAAAACTATTGAGGTAAAACAGGAAAAGGTTGAAAAACTTGAAGATGTATTTGCGCCAGTTCCTGTCGACACAACTCCTCTTGAATAATAGAAAGGAATAAAATGGACATAAACGATATGAAAATAACATATGGTGAAAATGCAACGCAAAAAGCAAGCATTGAAGCAAATGAAAAAATGATAGACTATGAGACAAGCAATAGTTTGACTTATATAAATTTTTTATCCATATTAAAAGGATTGGATTTAATTAGTGAGTTTTATGATGTAAAAGCAGCGTGTTCTCTAAAAGGCACAGGAGTGTGTTCTGTAGCTCTCGGCCAATCTTTAGCGGATGCTGTTATGAAAGCTATGGATTCTAATCCTATTGATTTCGTTAATGCTGTAATTGTAGTTTCTTCAGAAGTTGATAGTGAAATTGCAAGATTTTTGAAGGATTCCAATATAATTGTGGCTCCAAAATATACTAAAAGTGCTTTAGAAATTTTAGAATCTAGAAATGTTACTTATGTAACTATTAAAACTCCACTAAAAGATTATAAAAATTATTTATCAAATGAAGTAAAAGTAACTCCTTTAGGTACGTTGACACAGGCGCCAAATCTTAGTGAGTTAGATAAAGATATTTTTAAGGTGGTTTCTAAGGTAAAACCGACCGTTGAACTTATAGAAGATGCAATTTTTGCTTGGAAAGTTGCTAAACACAATAATTCTCAAGCTATTGTTATCGCAAAAGATTTGAAGACAACTGCTGTTGCACAAGGTCTGCAATCTGCGTCTATTGAATTTGTTTTGGATTATGCTTGTGACAGTTCAAAAGATGCTGTGTTGGCTTCAGATATGCCTATAACTGTTCATGATGTAAATGTTGCGGCTCAAGGTCGAATTGGTCTAATTATTGTACCATTTGCGGATAAAGAAGTTGTGGCGCATGCAGATAAATATTCTATTTCTGTTATTACAACCGGATTTACAAATATAAAATATTAAAATTTTAATATATTTTCCAATATGCTATTGACAATAGGTGTACTGTTTTGTATTATGTGCTTATGGAAAGATTTATTAATTTTGAAAATATTATAGATATAGAAACAAAGCTTGCTGAAAATATTAATTTGCTAGAAGTAGCAAAAGGCTTTTGTGAATTTAATTATGATAAATCAGAAGAAGTTGTTGCATTAAGCTCTTTGCTAGAAATAGTTTTAAAGAACCAAAGGTATATTGCAGAAAAGGTAGATAGTTTTGCAATTTAAAAAAAAATAGAGGATTGAATACAACCCTCTATTTTTATTATTAATTTTTATAAATTAATATCTGTAGTGAGCGAAAGCTTTGTTAGCTTCTGCCATTCTGTGGGTGTCTTCACGTTTTTTGCAAGCTGCACCGTTTCCGTTAGAAGCATCAATCAATTCGCTTGTAAGTTTTTCAACAAATGATTTACCGTTTCTGTTTTTAGCTGCTGCAATAATCCATGAAGAAGCTAGAGCAAAACCTCTGTCTGCCTTAACATCAATAGGTACTTGGTATGTAGAACCACCAATACGTCTAGCTTTTACTTCCAATAATGGAGTTGCATTTGTTAACGCTTTTTGGAAAATTTCTAATCCGTTTTCGTTAGTTCTTTCTTTGATTCTTTCGATTGTTGAATAGAAAATTCTTTCAGCTAACGATTTTTTACCACGTCTCATAACACGGTTAATGAATTTAGATACATCTACGCTGTTATAAATAGGGTCAGCTGCAGGAATTCTTCTTTCAGGTTTAGATCTTCTTGACATTATTTACCTCCTTTAGCTCTCTTCGCACCATATTTAGAACGGCTTTGTGTTCTGTTAGCAACACCTGCTGTATCTAATGTACCGCGAACGATGTGATATCTTACACCAGGAAGGTCTTTAACCCTTCCACCTCTTATAAGAACAACGCTGTGTTCTTGTAAGTTGTGACCGATACCTGGGATGTATGAAGTTACTTCAAATCCGTTAGTAAGTCTAACTCTGGCAACTTTTCTTAATGCTGAGTTTGGTTTTTTAGGGGTTGTTGTGTAAACCCTAGTACAAACACCGCGTCTTTGTGGACATTCCATAAGAGCCGGTGATTTGGTTTTGTCTGTTAGCTTTTTACGTTCTGAACGTACAAGCTGGTTAATTGTAGGCATAAGTTTGTCTCCTTTTATGCTTGTTGTGTAGTAATACTTTGTGAAAAAAGCTATTTAACCAGTATAAAATTTTGCTAAGCTAGTAGTATAAATTCAAACTGTAGAGCTGTTCTCCACCCTCTGAGCCGTCAAATCCGGCAGAAATTTCGACTAGAGTACCTTAATCGTAAGACGAACATGTTTTTGTGTCAATCATGACGGGTTTTTTCGTAACAATTTGTGTATTTTTTAAGCAAATAGTTAAAAGATTGTCATAGCTTATGCTTTCTGTTATCATATAGCTATGACAAAGTTTTTGTTGATTAGCGAGGATAAAGAAAAAGAAACTATATTGCGGGAGGTTTTTTCAACTGATGAAATTATATTATCAGCTGATGAGATGCTAGTGCTTGATAATTTAAAGGTTGAAGAACCTGATATTGTTATAATTGACGGTGATATAAGTTGTATCGATTTGAAACCTCTTTGTAGAAAAATAAAACAATATCCGGTTATTATACTTATGATTTTGGGAGAAAAGGAACATAATAAAGATGTTACGCATAATGCAAATCTGTTTATAAAATCTCCTATAGATAAAAAATTATTGGAAGCAACAATTGATTCAAGCTTAAAGACTAGACAGTCATTATTAAAAATGGCAAAGTCTAACCAAGAGCTTGCTAGAAGTCTTTATCAATTAAATGTTTTATATGATACAAGTTCACAGCTTGCAGGCTCTTTGGATAAGGACAAGCTGTTGAAGATTATGATAGAAGGAATTGAAAAATCCTTAAATTTTGAATTATCTTGTACTCTAATGTTTCGTTCTGAACGAGAACCTGTACTCTTAATTAATTCTTTGTATAAAATCTCAGACAGGTTATTAGAGGCATTAAAACTAAGAGCTATTCTTAGTTATAAATCACTTTTATCGGATCCGCCGTTGGATATTAAAATAGGTAATTTAAAAGTTGAAAAGAACATAAAACATAATTTTCAAGAATATGATTTTTCGGTTTTGCAATACGACAATATGTTTGCGCCTATTATGTTAAATGATGAATTTTTTGGATTTACTGAAATATACAGAGAAAAATCGTTTAATACTGAAGATGCAACATGTTTTCAGACTCTTGTTCAACAGGTTGCAATACCACTTCAGAGTGCATCTTTTACTCAAGAATTAAAAGCTACAAATAGAAAATTGCAAAAGCTTGAAAGGCTCAAGTCGGAATTCATTTCTATAGTTTCTCATGAATTAAGAACACCACTTACGGCTATAAAGAATGCTATGGATATTGTATTAAGCGGTAAAGCTGGTGATATGACTGAAAATATTGAAAAGTTTTGTTCTATGGGAAAACGTAATGCGATAAGGCTTTCCGGTATAGTTAATGACTTGCTTGATATTTCAAAAATAGAAGCTGGTAAGATGGATTTCAAATTTGAGTTAACAAATATAGAGCCTGTTATAGAGGGGGTTAAAAATAATTTATCAGAGGTTGCTAAAGAGAAAGAACTTACTCTAAAATATACTACTCAAGGTGAGTCAGTTGAGGTCTATGCTGATTCAAATAGGATAGAGCAAGTTCTTACAAATCTTGTATCAAATGCAATAAAGTTTACACCTAATGCAGGGCAAATAGAAATTACTTCTAGGGTGGTTAATGCTCGTGATTTGCAATATGATCAGTGTTTTGAAGAAGATATTAAAAATCTCAAAGGTAATTACTTGCAAGTATGCGTAGAAGATCACGGAATTGGTATTGAGCGTAAAGATTTAAACCATGTTTTTGATAAATTTGCTCAAATTGAAAATTCGCTTTCTCGTCAGGTTGGTGGATCAGGGTTAGGTTTACCAATTGCAAGACAACTTATGGAATCTCATAATGGTGCAATATGGTGTGATTCAGAGATTAATAAAGGTTCAAAATTTTATTTTGTAATTCCTGTTGCAAACGATAAAAGTAATTTCAATATGATAAAGAAACAACTTATTCAAAGAGCTCGTTCAAATGGTACAACAGTCGCAGTTATAAAAATAAAATCAACAAATGAAACTATTGAAAATTTATTAAAAGAGGAAAATCTTTTGAATAAAACATATATGTCTAATTCACTTGTTGAAAAAGACGGTTTGCTTACTTCTTTATCAATGGTTGTTGTTGATGGAGATAAGCCGTCAGCAGAATTTTTGAAAAAGAAAATTGATTCAGTAATATCACATAACAAGACTACATATGGAGAATGTGATATAATGTATTCATACGAAATTGAGGGGGATACACATGAAAAAGATTCTTATAGTAGATGATGAACAGGATATAGTGGAAAGCCTGAAATTCGTATTAGAAGTGTCAGGTTTTGTATGTTATACAGCATTCAATGGTGAAGACGGTTTGAGGCTGGCGAAAGAAATTATGCCAGATTTGATTATTCTGGATGTTATGATGCCAAAAATCAACGGTTATAAAATCAGCCGTTTACTGAAGTACGATAACAAATATAAAGATATTCCTATAATAATGGTAACTGCTCGTTCGCAATTAGAAGATAAGGCAATTGGAGAAGAAACTGGAGTTAACGAATATATAACAAAACCGTTTGAGCTAGATGCGATTGTGAAAAAAGTTGAAGAATATTTAAAAGATAGCTAGAGATATAAATGGAGAAAATTAATGTTCAAGGTTTCAGGGAATTACAATCCTCTCAAAAGTCCATTTGAAGCGATTCAACGGGGGTACAGTAAGCTAGAGCCAGATTTTGTAGAAAAAGCACGAGTGGTAAAAGACGCACCAATTGATAAATTTATAAGATACAGCAAGAAAATTATTACAGAGAAAAAGACCTTTAAAGTAAATAATATTATAAAAAGATTTTTATCAAAAATAGGTATTAAATAAAAAATAAAAGGCTTAGATATGGAGACAATAAACAATAAGACTTTAGAAAAACTTAAGTATGAGTTAGTTCGTGACGGCATTGTGTCTTACGAAACATTAGAAAAAGCTGAAGAGTTAGCTAATGTCCAAAATATTAATATTGGTCAAGCAATGATTAATTCAAATATTTTGTCAGAGGATACATTGCTTAGATTTTTAGAGTCGAAGTTGCATATTCCTTATGTGAATTTGGAAGACTATTCTCCAGATCCAAAGTGTTTTAATTTTGTAGCGTTTGCAGATGCTATGAGATATAGAATTATCCCCCTATTCAAAATAGAAGAAGTGTTAACGGTTGCAATGGCTGATCCTTTGGATTTATTTGCAATTGATAAAATTATTGAGACGGCTGAGTGTTCTATTGAGCCAGTAATTGCTTCTGAGACAAGTATTCTTAAAAAGATTGATGAATATTATAAAGTCGCCGATACAGTTGATGACATTACATTATCTTCTGATGCAGAACAATTTGATTGGACAGAAGAACTTCATAAAGAAGATTCTGGAGAAGAACGCATTCAGCGAGTTATACGAGCTATTTTGAAGCAAGCAATTATAGAAGATATTCATGAATTAAACTTTGAGCAGGACGAGAATGGTCTAAAAGTAATTTTTAAGCAAAATGGAGAGATTGTTGACAAGGGCATTATACCTGCAATTTTAAACTCAGCATTTGTTTCAAAATTAAAAACCCTTTCTAATCTAGATCCATCTGTTTGTGAAATTCCACAATTGGGCAAATTGTGTTTTAAAGTTGACAATACAATGCTAATAGCTTCAATATCATCGTTTCCAACAATTATGGGGGAAAGAATTTCTCTGAAAATATATAAACCACCAAGTAAGTTGGAAAAAATTATTCCTGATGAAAAACAAAGAGCAACGCTTCTTAGTGCGGTTGAAAAACCTGGAATAATACTTGTTTGTGGAGCTCCGCTTTGTGGTAAGACTCACGTTATATATTCGCTATTGGTTGAAACTAAAAATATTAAAAAGAATATTATGACAATAGAATCTATTGCAAAGTACGAATTATTACATATTAATCAATGTGAATTAAACGAAAACATCGGTTTCAACATGGATAAGGCTCTTAGGTTTGTTGAATTTCAATCTCCGGATGTTGTCTATCTTGAGGGAATAAAAACAAGAGAATCGTTTGAGTTCTTGTCAGAATTATTTTATAGCGATAAAACTGTTATTACTGAATTCATGGCAAATAGTATGACTGATTTAAGGCAAAAAATGGCTTTTGAAGATTTTTCAAACTTTAAAACATTAATTTCATGTCTTGTGTTTATCCATTCTCGTGACAGTATAGAAGTTTTCGACAAAACAACTTTACAAAAATATTTAGCATAATGTAACCGCAAAAATATTTTTTACAATTTTTAGTAAAAATATGAAAATTTCTGCTTTGTCACTAAAAAATTCAATTTGTAATGTTCCAATTTTCAAAAAAAATGATGATAATTGGCGAGTTTTTGGCTACGATGAAGGCGGTAGCGCAACAAGAGATTACATAAGAAATTGGCAAACCAAGAATTATATTCCTTATCAGGATATTTACGAAAAAGAAACAATAAAATCAGAATACGACTTAAATCAACTTTTAAATCAGTTTCATAGAAAAACTGGAATAGTAAAAAATAAGTCAATGACCAAAATTGGATTAGAAAACCTTGAACAACTTGAAAATTCTAATTCATACAGAGGGGCTATGATTAGAGGCTATGATACTGATAAAATATCTCAACTAAAAGATGCTGGCATTAAAAGAATTGCTAGTTTAATGAAAAGTCCTGAATTAGAAAAGAACTGTAAGGAACAAGGTTTAGAATATCTACATTATGACCTTGATTTTAAAGATACTTGTTTTGAAAATATACAAGACATAGAAAACAAATCAAGAGCGTTTTGGCAAATTTTTCATAAAAATAACAATGATAATAATATTTTAGAAACTTTTGTAAAAAAAGATATAGAAAATTGGTCTACAAACACAAGAGAACCTATAGAAAGAAGCATACAATTCATTAATTATATGCAAAAGGATAATATATACCTAGGTTGTGCTTGTGGTACATATAGAACAGATTTAGCTGTTCTCTTAAATTCATTATTTAACCCAAAAGCAAACTACAATTGTAGCTTTCCTATAAACAAAGAACATTTAAAACCTATGGAAAATTTATTTAACAACTTAACACATAACGACAAGTTAAAATTAGGTTGGACAAAAGACTACGAAAAAATTTTTATATCTAAGTTAAATAAATTAAAACTTAAATAAAAGTTTTACATTAATGATTTTTCTAGTTTGCTATACATTTACCCCTGTAGTAGAATACTTTTATGGATTATTTAAACAACAAATTTGATATAATAGTTGTTGGTGCTGGACATGCTGGGTGTGAAGCGGCTCTTAGCGCAGCTCGTTTAGGTTGTAATGTTTTACTTTGCTCACTTAATCTTGATAATATTGCTCTTCAACCTTGTAACCCTGCAATCGGCGGTCCTGCAAAATCAACACTTGTTAGAGAAATAGACGCCCTCGGTGGTGTAATGGGTGAAGTGGCAGATGCTACTTATATCCAAATGAAGACCTTGAATTCTTCTAAGGGACCAGCTGTAAGAGCTCTAAGAGCTCAATCTGATAAAAAAGAATACACCCAATATATGCGCAACATTATTGAAAGCACACCTAATATTTGGTTGAAACAATGTTGCATAACAGAATTAAAAACAAAAGATGGTGCTATTTGTGGCGCTATTGATGAATTTGGTATTGAATACTCTTGTAGAGCTGTAATCCTTACAACAGGAACGTCTCTTGAAGGCAAAATGTTTATTGGTCTTCAAGCATATCCTGGGGGAAGATTAGGCGAAGCTGCTGCTTATGGACTTTCTGATTGGCTTCGTAAAAATGGTATTCAAACAAAAAAATTAAAAACAGGTACTCCTGCTCGAGTTGATAAACGCACAATTGACTATTCAAAAATGACTATTCAACCTGGAGATGAGAAGCTAAGTTTTTATTCATTTAAGCCAAACAGACCAATTCGTCCTCAAGTGCCTTGCTATTTAACAAGGACAAACGAGGATACACATAGAGTAATTAGGGAAAACTTAGATAAATCTCCAATGTATCAAGGCCTTATTCAAGGTGTCGGACCTCGTTATTGTCCGTCAATTGAAGATAAAATTGTTAGATTTGCATCAAATCCATCTCATCATATCTTTATTGAACCAGAGGGTTTAAACACCTATGAGGTATACATTCAAGGATTTTCAACAAGTTTACTAGCTTGTGTTCAAGTGGAAATGTTACGCTCTCTACCAGGGTTAGAAAAGGCACATATTATAAAACCGGCTTATGCTGTTGAATATGACTATGTCCCTGCTATACAAACTAATCATTCACTTATGTCTAAAGATATTAAGGGGCTTTTCTTTGCAGGACAAATTAATGGAACAAGCGGATATGAAGAAGCTGCAGCACAAGGTTTAGTTGCTGGAATAAATTCTGTGAAATACTTGAACTCATCCGAAATGTTGGAGCTTTCTAGAAGCTCATCATATATAGGTACTTTGATTGATGATTTGGTAACAAAAGATATTCAAGAGCCTTATAGAATGCTTACTTCTCGTTCTGAATATAGATTGTTGCTAAGACAAGACAACGCAGATGCTCGCTTAACTGAAGTTGGTCATGATATTGGACTTATTGATGACGCTCAATATTCTATATTTAAAAATAAACAAGAAACAATCCAAAAAGAGATTGAACGTTTGAAAGAAACTAAAATATCGGCTACAGATGAAGTAAATGAAATTTTAGCTAAATATGGCGAACATATCGATAGAGGTATGCGTATGGCAGAACTTTTAAAACGACCAAATATAACTTATGAGACCTTTAGAGAAATTGATTCTGTATCAAAAGATTTAAACTTATCAGAAGATATTACTGGAGAAGTAGAAGTTCTTATAAAATACGATGGGTATATAGCAAGACAAGAACAGCAAGTTGAATCGACAGAAAAGCTTGAAAAATATAGAATTCCGGCAAACATTGACTATTCTCAAATAAAACATATTTCTACAGAGACAAGAGAAAAATTAGAAAAAATTCGTCCTACGAATTTGGCTCAAGCATCTAGAATTGGTGGGGTAAAACCAGCTGATATTTCTGTGTTAATGGTTCTTTTAAAAGGTTAAAATTGGCTGATAAATTCTTTTATGCAATCTTTACTCTCTTTAAATCTCTTATCAATCATTGCAAAGAGTTCTTCAATTTTAAAGCCGTCTTTTCTTTGGTAGCTCACCTGTTCAATTATTGTTTTACCATTAAATTCTTGATAATTAAATCTTGTAATTCGACCATTGCGCCCCGTGATATTATAAATTTTTATACTACCATTTTCTCTTGGGAAATAGAATTTTCTAAAACCAGCAGCACCTCTTTTTGCTCTGCTGTAACCTGAGCTAAAATTTGGTTGTATAGTTGGTTGGACATTCATTTTCTTCCTGCCTTTCGGGTTATTTGGTTGCATGAAACCCTATAAAAGAATTTTTTTCTATTTTTGTTATTTTTTCAAGTAAATTTTTACATATCTTAACATGGAAAAGCTTAAAATAGAAGCTTTCATTTTAAATAAGAGGACTACTGATGTATAATAATTTTATGGGGATAAGAAAAATACTAGTATTATTTGCGATAATCTTTTTTACACAGCCTTGTTATGCAATAAAAATAGGTTTAGAGACTGATGCTAGTCGTGTATATATGGGAGCTTCTACTCAAGCTGAAATTATTGATTGTAATACTAATAAACTTATTTTTGTAATGGAGCAAATGAAAGGCTATGAATTTAAGCCATATAGGGGTAGTATAGCAATAAAGGTTGATGGTGAGTTTAAAAAAATAAATAGTGACAAGATTGTTATTAAACCTCAAGAAGAGGGCTTTGTAAGTGTGAAAAGAAAATGGTATAGGGGGTATTTTAAGGTTGTAAATAGTGGTGGCGGTTTAACAGTTGTAAATGACTTGCCGATAGAACTTTATTTGCAGGGTGTTGTACCGTCTGAGATGCCGTCTAGCTGGGAACACGATGCGCACAAAGCTCAAGCAATTGCGGCAAGAAGCTATGCGATTGCTAATTTAGGTAAACGAGCAAAATATGGATATGACTTGAACGATACGCCTGAAGATCAAGCTTATGGTGGTGCAAGTGCAGAAACTGTACAAACAAATGAAGCTGTAAGTGAAACAGAGGGTATTGTGCTTATTCATGATGGTAAAGTGATTCCTGCGTACTATTCAGCATCAGCAGGAGGGCATACTAAGGATGCTTCTCAAGTTTGGACTAAAGACTTAGGTTTTATTAGAGCAGTTCCTTCTTTTGATGATGGTATAAAGAAAAATGGTCATGGCGTTGGAATGAGTCAATATGGAGCTAATAATTTAGCCAAAAAAGGTTACAATGCGTATCAGATTTTGAAATATTTTTATGTGAATACCAAATTTGCAAAAATAAATCCTGAGTATTATAGATAATGGGAAATGACAACAAAACGATAAATAGAGGTAGATATAAATGATGAAAACAGCACAAGTGAGTGGTGAGAAAATAATAATAAAAGAAGTAGAAGATTTAAAACTACAAGGACGTAAAGGTGCAATTGTTAAAGTGTTAGGCTGCGGTCTTTGTGGTTCTGATATTGTTAAATTTAAACACGGTATTGTAAATGATGGAACCGTTTTAGGACACGAAATTGTAGCTGTAATAGAGGAAATTAATTCTGAAACACAATTTAAAATAGGAGAAAAAATTGTCTCATCTCACCATATACCTTGTTTTGAATGCACATTTTGCAAGCACGGAAATTACTCAATGTGTGAGCATTTTAAAAAAACAAATATTTTACCAGGAGGTTTTAGCGAAAAGGTTTATTTATCAGAAGAGCATTTAAAATATGTTGCCCATAAAGTTCCTAATAGTATGAAAGATGAAGAAATTTCTTTTTATGAGCCTTTGGGGTGTTGTATTCGAGCTATAAAAAGGTGTAATTTGCAAAAGGATGATAATGTTCTTATTGTAGGGCTAGGCTCTATTGGTTTAATTATGGCTGAAGCTATTCAAGCAATGGGATACAATGTTTGTGCCTGTGATATTTTGGAAGAAAGAATTAAACTTGCTCAGGAAAAAGGGATTAACTCTTTTAATTCAATCAATTTGGAATCTTTTGATAAAATTATTAGAGAAAAAACAGATGGGTTTGGTGTAGATGCTGTATTTATGACTTCAGGTGCAGATAAGGCTATCGATGTTGCTCTTAAAGTGATTAAAATGGGGGGTAAAATTCTTGTATTTTCAAGTACACCTAATAATTTTGGGTATGCTAATAACGAAATATATTATAAAGAATTAGTTGTTATGGGTAGTTATTCTCCATCACCAAAAGACTTAAAAGATTCGTATGACATGCTTGTTGAAAAAAAGGTTGATGTTAAGAATTTAACTACTTTATATGATTTGGATAGAATTCAAGAAGCTTTCGAGGATACGATTAAAAATCGTATTTTTAAGGCCTATATTAAAATAAGTTAGTTTATATAAAATCTTTTGGATTTATTTTGTGATAATTCCAAGAGTTTTCTATATATTCGGGCTTAAAAAGATTAATAGCCATTAAACGTTCAATGATTTCATCTAAGAGCATTGTGCTACCAGCAATTGTTCCGCTTGAAGAAGTTGCTTTTATCCCGTTGTAATATATTTTAGAACCTGCAAAAACAGTTTCTTTCAGGTTACTATTAGTTATTGGTAATGCATCACTAATTAAAATAATTTTGTCTTTGGGTTTTGATTTAAACAAAAGCTTTAAAGCATCATCGCAAACGTGCACTCCATCTGCTATAACTTCGGTATAAACATCATCATTAGTCATTGCTGAAAGAGTTGTAGATTTCTCTCTATGATTTATTCCTGACATTGCGTTAAATATGTGTGTTACTCCATTAACTTTTGATAAGTCTTCACCAATACAATGTCCTGCTTGTACTTTTATATTTTTGGATTTTAAATAATCTATTAAATTTTCATCAAGTTCTGGAGCTAATGTTACTATTTTTATAAAATCGTCTTCGATTAATTTATAATTTTCGACTGTTAATGGTAAAAAAAGCTCTTGGTTGTGAATTCCTTTTTTCTCAGGATTAATAAATATTCCTTCTAAATGGATACCTAAAATTCTTTTTGATGATTGTGCAGCTTCTTTTATAACTTTAATTTGTTGTTTTATATTTTCTATGGTATCTGTTACTAAAGTTGGGAAAAAAGCAACAATTCCTCTTTCATATAATCTTTCTGCAACGTATAATATATCACTTACATTTGCTGTATTAAAATCAACACCAAATGCTCCGTGAATATGTTGTTCTAGTATCGCATATTTTGTCATATTATCCAAAAATCTCTCTTACTTTTTCTCTATCGTCAAAATGGATTGTTTCTTCTGCAAGTATTTGATAATCTTCGTGTCCTTTACCTGCAACTAAGACGACGTCGTTTGGTTGAGCTAATTTGTAAGCCTCTTTTATTGCTAACTCTCTATCAGGTTCTACGACAACATTATTTACACTTCTAAAACCTGCTAAAATATCTGTTATTATTTGTTGAGGATTCTCTGAACGAGGGTTGTCGCTTGTTACAATAACTTTGTCTGCTAAATCTTCAGCTATTTTACCCATTTTTGGACGTTTGGTAGCATCTCTATCTCCACCACAGCCAAATATACATATTAATTTGCCGTTTTCTGGAGTTATTTCTCTAGCAGCTTTTAAAACATTCTCAAGTCCATCAGGAGTGTGTGCGTAGTCAACAATAACTGTAGGCTTGTTGACAATAATTTCAAATCTACCTGCAACACCAGGGATTTTTTCAAGAACTTGAATAGATTTTTGGATATCAAATCCAACGGCTAAAGCTGTTGTTATTGCAGCTAACACATTGTATATAGAAAATAAGCCGTTCATTATTAAATTGACTGGATATTCTTTGCCTCTAACTTCACATATAAAGGAAGCTCCGTTTGTACCAAATTCAATATTTTTAGCTTTAACATCAGCATCAGAAGCTATGCCATAGGTATATTTATCAACGCTATCTGATATGTTTTCTATAAATTTTTCTGCATAGGAATCATCTAAATTTATTACAGCAAAGTCGCCAACTAATAAACTTTCAAAAAGACGAGACTTAGCTCTAAAATAATTATCCATAGTTATATGAAAATCTAAGTGATCCTGAGTGAGATTTGTTAAAACAGCTCCGTTAAAATCGACATTGCTAACTCGGTGTTGTACTAAAGAATGAGAAGAGACCTCCATTACTACATTATCAATGCATTTTTCGTTAATATTGTATAAAAGTTCTTGTAGCTCAGGAGCTTGGGGGGTTGTATGTTTTGCGTCACGATAAGAATCGTTGCTGTTAAATTTATGTCCCAAAGTTCCAATTAAAGCACATTTGTTGTCAAAAGCTTCATATAGAGCTTGAATTAAATGTGTAACGGTTGTTTTTCCGTTAGTTCCTGTAACGCCAATAATATTTAGTTTTGTTGACGGATCTGTATAAAAGACTGAAGCTATTTTTGCAATAGACTCCTCTGTTGAGGAAACAACTATCTGAGGCGAATCAATGTTTAATCTTCTTTCAACAACACAGACGCTTGCTCCATTTGCGATTGCTTCTTCTGCGTATTCGTGACCATCTACATGTTCTCCGGTTAAACATATAAAAATATCATTTCGTTTTGTTTTTTTTGAATTATATGAAATGCCTTCTATTTCATTTGTTAAGTCTTCTAGATTTACAAGTTCAATATAATCAATGCAATTAATTAAGTTTTCTAATTTCATTTTTTACCTCATTACTATTTAATTTTGTCAGGTTGTAAGTTTAAAATATGTGTAACTTGTGTTGAAATTTCTTTAAAAATAGGTGCAGCAACAGTGTTACCCCAGATTTCAGCTCCTTGAGCTGAGTCAACTATAATATAAATCAATACTTGTGGATCGCTTGCAGGTAAATAACCAACAATTGATGTATATAGTTTATTAGTGTAACCAGCGCCATTTTCTTTTGGTTTTATAGAAGTTCCGGTTTTTGCTGCAATATTATAAGAATCTGATTTTATAATAGACTTGCTATTGTTAACTGCAGTTGTTAATAAATCTGTAACTATTCTTGCATGTTCAGGAGTCATTACTTGAACTTTTTTTACTTTAATAGCTTCTTCTTCTGGAGAATACTTTATAACATGTGGAGTTACTCTCACACCGTCATTAGCAATTGCAGCTACTGCAGATGCCATTTGTATAGCGGTTACAGAAGAACCATAACCGTATCCCATTGATGCATGATCTGATGAATCCCATCTTGTTGCAGCTTTTAATATACCAATAGATTCACCAGGTAAATCTATGCCTGTTTTTTCTCCAAAGCCAAACTTTTTAAGCATGCTATGAAACTCAAACTTACTCATTTTTTGTGCTACAAGGACAGAACCTACGTTGCTTGAGTGTTCGAATAAATAAACTAAATCAATCCAACCAGGGTTAGGATTTTTATTGTAATCATAGTTTTTTATTGGCCACCAACCAACCTTGATTTTACCAGTATCATTAATTTTAGTGTATCTGTTTATTTTTTCTAATTCCATAGCTGATGCAACTGTGATAGCTTTAAATGTTGAGCCAGGAGGGTAAACGTCAGTTAGTGTCCAGTTTTTTGTTTGAAAGCTTGTTGCAGTTTTAAAATTATTAGGATCAAAATAAGGATATACTGCATAAGCAAGTATCTCACCGTTTCTTGGATTCATTACGATAACAGCACCCCTAAAAGCTTTAAATTTTTGTATAGCTTTCATTAAAGCCTTTTCGCAAACGTGTTGCACGGCTGCGTCTATAGTTAAAGTAATGTCTTTTCCCTTTATTGGTTTTGTTGCTGCTATAGGGTCAGTTGAAATATTATAAATAACCTTACCCTTCGGGGTGATTTCTAAATCTGCACCTTTTGAAACACTTTCTAGTTTGTCTTTTGCAGTGTATTCAACCCCAGAAGCAACATCGGCGTCAAAGTTGTAGTAGCCTAATACATGAGCCGCTAAAGAACCTTGAGGATAAGTTCTTATACTTTTTTTATCCATAGGTATTTCTCGTAAATTAAGTTTTGCGATAGCATCTCGAGTTTTTCTGTCTACATTCTTTTTAAGTGAAATTAATGGAGTATCCTGTTTTAGTTTTTCAGTCAAATTTATCTGAGAGATTTTGAGAATTGGAGCTAAAAGTTTTGCTAGTTCTTCTGGAGTGTGTACAAAGTCTGCTTTACGAGCAAATATATCATAATAAACTGTATCAGTTGCTAATTTTATACCATTTCTATCATAAATATTGCCTCGCATCACAAAAGAATATGCTCTGCGTTGGTTTTTAGCCTTTGTTCTAAAATGTCTTATGTCCAGAACTTGATTTGCAAATAAATAAAGAACAAAAATTGCTATCAGTGCGGCAAAAACAATTTGTAGCCACATGAGTCTTTCAGAAAAAATCTTGTTTTTATTGGGCCTGCCCTCTTGTCGCATACTTCTCTCCCTGTATTTATAATATCATAACAAGGCTAAATAAGGAAATAAATTAATAAAACTCAATGAAAAAGCATGCTAGGTAACATGTCTGATGACCGTTTAGGCTATTTTTAAGTGCAAAAAATACACTTTATGTCCAAAACCTTTGAAATAAAGGGTTTGTAGTTGCTTAACAAAAGTTAACACCCCCTCTTGACAAAAAAAATAATATGTAGCATAATAAAATTGTTAAATGAAGTGTAAGAAAAACACTTAATTAACAGAAAGGTCACCCGAGGTGATAGAGATGAAAATAGAAAGAATTTATACAAATATAAATACACTAAGTTTTAGAGAAAATACTTTATCAAGAAGTATGCAATCTGAAAATGCAATCCTTATGTTAAGAGATCCAAATGCTTCTGTTAGGTTTCAACAAAGTCAAGAATACGCTAAAAAAGCTGATTCAATTGATACAAATCCAATTGTTGCTCTTGGATATAAACTTTACAGAACATTCAACATGTTAAGAAATAATGATGCTGAAGGTTCTAATGCCGAAAATAAACAACTAAATAGAGTTGCATAATAAAAATCTATAATATAATACACACACATAATTTTGCGGTAATTTTTATTACCGCTTTTACTTTTTTAAGGGTTTTAAAATTATATTAAATCATATTCTCTTTTAATTTCTTGTATATCTTGCCACATAAGCCATTTTGGGCTACCTTTTTCTCTGGAATCATTTCTTAAAAGGTATGATGGATGAAAAATTGGCATTAGTTTTGCACCGTGTACGGTATCGTTACCCTGAAACCATTTACCACGAATTTTTGTTATTCCACCGATATTAGGTAGAATAGATTGAACGGCAACATTACCGCATAGAAGAATAATCTTTGGCTTTATTATATCTATTTGAGCTTTTAAATATTCCCAACAAGCTTCTTTTTCTTCTGGTAAGGGGTTCCTGTTTTCAGGAGGACGACATTTTATAGTGTTGCAGATATAAACGTGTTCTTTTCTATTAAGTCCAACTGATGCAAAAATTTTGTCTAATAATTGTCCAGCTTTACCAACAAAAGGCTTACCTTGCTGATCTTCATAAAAACCAGGAGCTTCTCCTATAAGCATAAGTTTTTTGTTTGGTATTCCGTCTGAAAACACAATATTAGTGCGAGAGTTGCACAATTGACACTTCTCGCACTTTAGACATTTTTCTTTTATTTTATCAAGCTGATCTTGCATTACATATTTACCAATTCTTTTACTTTTCTTCTTTGAATTTTACGAGTGGCAGTTCTTGGTAAAGCTTTATCTGTTATTACAATATTAATAGGGCGTTTATATGGTGCTAGTTGTTTTGATAAACGTTTAACTTCATCTTTCAGAGTTTTTTCTAATTCCGCACCTTGATACTCAGCTTTAATTTTTTCAGAAGGTACAATTACAAGTGCTATGTCTTCTGTTCCATCCTTTGCACCACCTTCTCTTGAGTGTCCAAAAACGCAAAGTTCTGCGAATTTATCACTTTTTTCTAAAACAGCTTCTACCTCTTCTGGAAATACTTTTTTACCACCAGAAAGTACAATCATATTTTTTAATCTGCCTGTAATGTATACGTTTCTATTTTCTAGACGAGCTTTATCACCAGTATGGAACCATCCGTCTTTATCAATAGCTTCAGCAGTAAGTTCAGGCTGATTATGATATCCTTTCATTATAGAAGGTCCTCTAAGAAGAAGTTCTCCAGTTTCTTTATCTATTTTGCCTTCAAAACCAGGTAAGAGTTTTCCAACTGAACGTAAATCTCGATTCCAACCGCAATTGAATGATGCAACAGGGCTTGTTTCGGTTAAACCATAGCCTTCATAGACTTCAATTCCGATTCTTCTAAAGAATTTAGCGGTTTCAAAATCATAAGGAGCTCCACCAGACATGAAAGAACGGAAATGGCCTCCAAAACAATTATGCAATCTTCTAAATAATATTTTCTTTATCCATCTAAAAGGTAAGAATTTTGCTACATATAAAAAATTAAATTTAAACAAAAATTGATAAAATTTAGGTGCATTTCTTATTTCAGCTTCCAAAGTTGTTCTTAAAAGTCTTAAGAAAGCTGGAACAGAAATCATAAAATGAATATTTCTGTCTTTTATCATGTTTAAACAATCTTTTGGTTTAAGACTTTGGGTATAATAAACTGAAAAACCCATATTTAAAAAAGTGGTGAAACCAACTGTTAATTCAAACAAGTGATTCATTGGTAGAATTGATAAAATTCTCGTATCTTTTCTTGTAAAAATAGGCTTCATAACTTCGTTTAAATCTTTTAATTGTGCCAAAATGTTGCCAAAAGAAGTCATTACACCCTTTGGCGCACCAGTTGTTCCAGATGTGTATATAATTAATGCTGTTGATTTTCTTGAACGATGACGCCATTTGCAAGTGTAATTGCTTGGTATTGTGTACAAACTTGGTAGTTCACTTCCAACAGGTTGTTCATCCATAATAATAATATGTTTTAAAGATGGAATTGATTTTTGCAGTTCCAAAGCTTTGTCTAAATAGGTTTGTGAAACCAATAAAACTGATGGCATACAATCTGTTAGGATGGATGTTAATTCATATATTGTAAGTTTTATATCTAAAGGAACGGTTATCATTCCAGATATTACAGAAGCTAATACACAAACCCCGAATTCAGGTTTTGATTCGGAAAGTATTGCCATTTTTTCTTCTTTTTGTATACCCAAATCATTTATTAAATATGAAGCTAAACGTCTAGCCATAAGGCCAAGACCATCATATGTAAGTTCTCTCCAGCCAAAACTTGTTTTCATTCCAAGAGCTGTTTTGCGAGCATAGTCATTGGTTTTATCTTCTAGTATTGAAAGTACGTTTGTTTCACGTTTTCTCATATGTACCTCTCTTCAAAAGTCTTTTCAATATACTATTATATCAAAAAAATTTACTTTAAGGGGAAAAAGCAAAAAAATTTTTACAAAAAAATAACTGAGAGAATCTCAGTTATTTTTTTATTATTTTAAATTATGAATGTAAAACTACTTCTCCAGTTTCAAGGGATTTTTTAACATCCATTACTCGTTGATTTGAGCTTCCAACCCAATGTAACTTATTGTCTAAAAGCTCTTCAACGAATTTACCTTCACAAAGGACGTCAATATCTGCAATATCAGGTATGTCTTTAATTTCTTCCCATAAGAAACCTGTATAAAGCCAGATTGTTTTGTTAGGCAATTCTTTTCTTATTTTTTTCATTAATCTGAAAACTTCGTCTCTGTTGAAAGGATGAAGAGGGTCTCCTCCGGAGAATGTTATACCAGAGCAGTGCGGTTTTGCTAAAGCTTCAAAAAGCTCTTTTTCTGCGTCTTCGTCAAAAGGAAGACCTCCTGCAATATCCCAAGTTATTGGGTTTTGACAATTATGACAATGATGTGTACATCCTGAAACCCAGAGCACAACTCTTAAACCGTCACCATTTAGCATATCGTCTTTTGTAATATTATGATAATTCATCTTCTTCTTTCTCCTACCCCAATAAAACAATTGTACATCTGAAAAGAATTATTTTCAAAAATTTAATAATTCTTCAAAAACTATACTAGGTTTTTGTTCCATTTCTTTGTTAAAAGATTTGATTTTACGAGATGCTGTTATGTATAGTTTCTTCTTGGCTCTTGTAATTGCAACATAAAACAGTCGCATTGATTCTTCTGCAGAAAATTCTTTTAATTCGGTTTCTGATTTTATTTTGTATTTTGGATTAAATCCTCTTATTTGTTCCATAAAAGATGTTGAAGACTTAATATTTGCGGTTTCTACATCAATCGAAAGCATTTTTTCAGAAAGCTCTGGTATAAATACATATTCAAATTCATCACCTTTCGATTTGTGAAGCGTCATTATTTGAACTTTACCTTTAACTGCAGATTCGTCTTCTTCTTCAGAAAAGAATTTGAAACCACTTAAACTTGGTCGTTTTGCAAGAGCATCTAAACGTTCTATAGTTAAATTATAATCATTACTTGTGTTTAATTTTTTTACCAGTGTTGCTACTAAATATACATTTGATTTTTCAATGTCTGATGTGTAGTAAAATAATCCAATTCTTATAACCAATTCTTCCAAAGGTAATGTTGATGAATTAAGCCAATATTGCATATCCCAAAGGAATTGAGCTAAATCTGGGGATTCAATATTATCTCCGTTCTTTGTAATAAAAGGTTCTTCGGAATTTCGTATTTCTAATTGTAGTCTAGGCTTGTAAAAACCATTTTCAGCAAGTGTTTCGTAGGTTAAGGCTAAAGCTTCATTATCAAATGGAGTTTGTAAATATTTTAATATTGCGAATATTGTATTAAAAACAGCTTTTTGTCCTAAAGATTCACTTCTTGTAATTGTTTTGAATCCTGCATCATTTATAAAAGTAGCCCAGTTTGCAACTTGGAAATTTCCTCTTAAAAGAATTCCTATGGTTGCATTTTTATCTCTTGTAAGAATATTTTTTATTTCTTTCAAAATAAAATTCTTTTCCTCAAAAGCTTTGTCGTAAATTTTTGAACATACTGCATTATTAGAAATAGGATTTTTCCCCTCAACACCTTGCATCATGCTATTATAAAAAGCTTTTGGTAATAGTTTTTCACCCCAATTGACAGTTTTGTTTGCTAAATCCATTACTTCTTGAGTGCATCTTTGAGAATGATTCATTTCAACTAAAATCTTAGCATTTTTGATAAAAGCTCGGAAGCCTTCAACATCTGCATTTGAAAAAGTGGTTGTGATTGCTTGGTTAATATCTCCGCAGCGAACAAGATTATTATGTTTTCCGCATAATAAGGCAATTAGTCGTTGTTGGATTCCAGAAGAATCTTGGGCTTCATCTTCAATAATATATTCACAAATATTTTGATAATGAGTTAAAATATCTTGATTTTTTTCTAACAATTTAACAGAAAGTAGAAGGATATCATCATAGTCAATTAAATTAGCTTCTTCTAATTTTTGCTGATATTCTTTATAAAAATCTTTGAATTTTTCTACCTTTTTATCTGTACTTGGGGTGTTAATATCTCCATTTTGAAGTTTCATAACAGAAATAGCACGATCAAAGTCTTCGATATCAGTTTTGGTATTTTTACCGGAGATACTTTTTAATATTCGCATTCTTTGGGTGTCATCGCAAATTTCAAAATCAGGGGTTAAGCCCAGTCTCTCGTAATTGGAATTATCTTTAATAATGCGTAAAGCTAAACCGTGAATTGTACTTATATTTGGAAGTTGATTGTTATCAGGAGCCATGTTTTTAATTCTTTCTCTAAAATTTCTGGCAGCGGATTCCATATATGTAAGTACAAAAATATTTGCTGGACTAATACCTTTATTTATGAGTTTCATAATAAGGGCTAACAGTATAGTTGTTTTTCCCGCACCTGGTACTGCAGATATCGCCATTGTTCCTTTTTCGTATTCTAAAACAGGCTTTTGGTCCTCTCGAGGTTTTATTTGAAAAACAGGTTTTGTGCTTTCGTATGATTTTGTATCTGATATTAAGAATTCTTCAATACCACCTAAATTTTCCGATCCAGTAGGGTCGAATAAACTTGAGCAAGCGTAAGTGTGTTCTTTGGATAGTAATAAAAGTTTACGCAGAATTCTCGCAGTTTTTTGAGCGGATAAGAACATATCATCTTCGACAGTATACTCATCTTTTGTCCAATCAGACTGCATTACCCAAGCATTGTATAAAGGGCCAACATCGTTTTTTACCCAATCAGAATGTGAAACATCTAACCAGAATTGATATTTTGTGGATATCTTATTATCTATAATTTTTTGGGGTGTTGCTACAACAAGGTCTTCTGGATGTATTTCTAATGTTGTACTTGGATTTTCTGCAATAATAGAGTTTTCTATTTGATTAATAATATCTTTTACACGTTCTTTTACGGTGTTTTGTCCTAGTACTTTTTCAAAATCTCTAAGTTGTTTTATGAAAAAATTGAATTTGTTGATATTACTAGAATCAATAAAACCTACAGTATTATTAAACATTTCAAAGACTTTTAAAGAAAGTTTAATATCTTTTGTTTTTATTTCTTCAAAATGTTTATAAAAATTTTGATACTTGTCGTTATAACAATCAATTTCTAATAGAGGTAATAATTTTTTTTGTGAATATATTTCTAAAATCTTTTGACAGTATTTTAAAGGAATACCAATATAATCAGATAGAATAACCCTCAAGTCCATTTCTGAAATTTCGATATTATTCATCAGCTTTAAAATATTTAAACTAGCTTTTACCAAAGGATTGTCTATAAGTTTTTCACTACCGGATAAAAATAAGATGTTACACTCTTTTAGTTTTTCTTTTAGGGTGAATTTGAGCATGTCATCTTGCAGTGGAGTTATTACTGAAATGTCTTTTGCCTTAATCCCAGAATTAAATAGATCTTCGATTTTTGATATAGTAAAATCTAGTATTTCTGCACGTTTTGAAAGAGATGTTAATGTAAAATTTTTCAATCTTTTTTTAGTTTTTTCAATAACATTAGAAAAAATTATTTCACCATTGTCTTCTTGAAATTGTTTTTCATTTTTATCAAGAATTGTTATGTCTTCATTGAACAATTGAGCTAATTTATATTCTATTGAAGTATCTGCGCTTAAGTATCCACAACGACTTGAACCGAGAGAATCAAAACAGATTAACCAATCTTTTAGCTGTGGTTTTAGATGTTTTATAAACTCAAAACAAACAGGAGTCATTTCGTCAGCGTCATCAACTAAAAGGTATTTTATATTTTTAAAATAATCTGTGTTTTTATAAATATGATTGAAAACTAAAGTCTGTCTTAAATAATCTAAGCTTCTTGTGCTCAATGTTTTTGATAAGAGTTTTTTTATAATAAATTCGGCATCTTCACCAAAAGATTCTTTTAAAATTTTTGAACGTTCACGAACATCATCGTTACTCAAATTGTTTTGGACAATCAACGAGTATCTTCTAAATATTTGGTGTAGAAGTGATTTTTTTGAATTATAACCTTTCACTTCATTTTCTTTTAGAATATCTTTTAACAAAAATTGAGAGACTTCTAAACCTACAAGATTTGGTAAAATAAAAGCTTTTTCTGTTGGAATTGAATTCTCTACAAAACACCAATTTTCTACAAGCGTGTTGTAAACAATTGAAAAAAATGAATGAATATTGAGCTTTTCAAAAGCAGAAATATTAATCGTATTTAAAACTTTATCTGTAAAGTTTTTCTTTAGAGTTGAGTTTTGTACGAGGACTAATATCTCGGAAGTTTTCACGCCAGAATGTATTAGTTCAAGATATTTTTCAACTAATAATTTTTCTCTAAATTCAGCTTTAATAAAATTTAATAACATACTCCTTATAGAGTATTTTATCATAAACACCTCTTAACATACTTGCCAAATAAAAATTTTTTTAATAGAATTGTCTTGTAATCAATTACACAGACACATACAGAAAAAGGAGAAATTACAAATGGCAAGAACTAAAGAATTCAAAATGGGCATTCAAGAACAAATTATTGAATCAGCTGGTCAAATTTATAACTATTTAAATGCTAAAGGTGAAGTTTCTATTTCTAAAATGAAAAAAGACTTAAGCTTAAGCGAAAACTTTGCTGAAATGGGTCTTGGATGGTTATCAAGAGAAGATAAACTTGAATACACTCAAAAAGCTAAATCAGTAACTGTTAAATTAAGATAGTTTTTAGCTAAAAAAGATAAAAAAAGCGATGAAGATTCTTCATCGCTTTTTTATTTTAAAAACTAGTTAATAATTTGGCTTACAGTGTGTATATTATTCTAAAATTTTTTCTACGATTTGAGCCGCTGAAATTTTAAGACAATCTAATGCTTCACAAGTTGTTTGTCTTTTTTCCCAGAGACAAGGCTGTAAAGGACAGTTGCATTTAGCTTTAATAGCAATGACATTATTATTTTGTGGAATTAGTTTTTTATCATCTGTGGAACCAAATATTGCAAAAGTTTTAATACCCAAGCTGACAGCTATATGTAATGGTGCAGAGTCTGAACATAAAAAAATCTCAGCTGAAGATATAAGTTCTGCAAGTTCTTTTAAACTTTTTGTTGTGCCATATAAATTTTCAAATTTTTCAGCAGGAACTTTTTGAGTAATTATATCAATACATTCTTTATCATCTGGTCCACCAATTAAAAATACTTGTTTGCCCCTATTGGCTAGTGTTTCAACGACCCTTGCCCATTCTGTAGCAGGAATAGTCTTAATCATGCCCTTTTGAACGCTGATTTTACTTACTCCTGGATGGATTAGAACCGAATTCTTGATTGTCGGTTTCTTTTGGATACTAAGCTCTGGAAGCTCTGTTATAGTATTAGTAAGGGGTTTGGCGAGTTCTTGATACATTTGTACTGCGTAGCGGTTTTTGTTTAAATCAACAGTTTTTGTTAGTAAAAATTCACTCAATTTTCCTGTATTATAGCCATATTTTTCTTTTATAAATGTCATAAATAGGAATATTGAGATAAATTTATTTGAGCCTGTAGAGATTACTATATCAAAATTACTTCCCCAAATTTTTATCAACAGGTTAAATAGTTCTTTATATTTGTTTTTATTTTTAATATTAACAAATATAGTTTTATCTATAATATTTGTAAGATTTGTAATTCCCTTGCTTCGTTCTTCTAGTGCAAGGGTTATGTGTGAATTGGGAAATTCTTTTTTTATAGATTGAATTGTTGGCAAGAAAAGTATTTCATCGCCAAGTCCGCCAAAATTTATGAAGAGTATTCTTTTAGTTTGCATATAATATCCTCAATAGGTTTTTCCCAGCTTATTGGGTTGGTTTGTTTGAATATTTCTACACTATTATACCAATTTGTTTTGTTTGTATCTTCAAACCATCTCCAGTCGCTTGCAAACGGTAGCATTAGGAATGTTTTTACTCCTAAAGCTCCTGCAAGGTGAGCAACAGAAGTATCTACGCTTATTACTACATCCATTGCCATTAAAGCTTTTGCTGTGTCATCAAAAGTTTTAAAATCTTTTGCTAAATTTATCATCTGTGGATATTTTTCATTTCCTTTTAGAGTATCTTTAACTTGGAAAGAAAATATTTGAACATTTTCAAGGTTTAAAAATGGTTCAAGTAGTTTTATATTTATCGTCCGGTTAATCATTGTCCGAATTCCAGCTCCGCCAGCTTCCCAGCATAGCCCAACTTTAAGTTTTTTAGTTTCAATTTCTTTTTTCTCACTCTTTAAATAACCCTCTGGATAAGGAATATTATCAAAGTCTATATTTAGTGCATATGCTAAATCAGTTATCCTTATTGATTGCATTTTAGGGTTTATTTCATCATACGTTATAAATTCTGCATATGGATAATTTTCTTTGAAAATTTTTGCAAGTGATGGATGAGATGCAACATAAATCTTTTCTGTTTTTTCTTTCAAGAACGGTAAATATCTTATAAATTGAATGTGATCTCCAAAACCTTGATCACAAAGAATAACTACTTCTTTTTCCCAAGCTTTATTGATATTCCAAGGGTTTTCTGTTTTTTTATCTAGTGCGGATTTGTCTCTTAAAAAGAATAAATCATATCCTTCTTTGAAATTTTTTTGAGTAAGCTTGCACATACCTAAAGATGTAAGCGTATCAACATCATTAGGGTAAATTTCAAGCATTTTGTTGTAAAATTCTTCTGCTTTTTTAAAATCTCTTTGTTTTTGATAGCTTACGGCAATATTATAATAAGCTTCGTTGTTTCCGAGCTCTAGAGCCATTTTGTAGCATTCACATGCTTGTTTGTCATCTGAATATATAAGTTCTTTTAAGTATCCTAGATGGAACCAGAGTGACGATGAATCTTGATGTTCTTTTAGATATCCAACGCATAATTTTTCTGCTTCTATTAATTTACCAGATTGAGTTAATGATTTTACCATGTGGGCTATGGCATCGGTATTCTCAGGATATTTTTGGTACATTTTTGCCGAATACTCAATAGCTTTTGGGAAATTTTTTATTTGAAAAAGGCTAAGTATTAATTTGTTGTAAATATCGGGATTTTCACTTAAATTCAAAGCTCTTTCAAGAATCTCTGAAGCTTTTTCAAAATTTCTTTGTTCAAATTCTGCAAAACCAAGAGCGGAAACTGTGCCTGCTGTTTCCTTTATAGAACAAGCTTTGTTGAGATATAAACTAGCTTTCTCATAATTTTGAATATTTACATAAAACAACCCTAGAGCTGATAGCACAATATAATCTTCAGGCTCTGATTTTAGAAGTTTTAAATATAATGCTTCTGCTTCTTTAACAAGACCTTTTTGTGTTAACGCAATAGCTTTGTTTAGGGATTCTATATCTATCATAGTCCAATTCCGCTTAGTAGACCAACTACTAGACCTTGCATAATTTGAAGAAGAATAATAGCTAAAATAGGTGAAATGTCTAAAACACCACCGATTGGAGGAATTATTCCTCTAAATATATTTAAGAAAGGATCTGTAATAGAACGCAGCCAATTGAAAGGTTGTTGTGTCCAGTCAATAGTCTGAATCCAGCTTAAAAATATTCTTAAAATAATTAAAATATAATAAAAGTAGAATAACTGATTTACTATTTTTGTTATCATTTTTTACCCCGTATTCTTTTAAACATGAGAATTTTGTCTTGTTTTAGCACATTCACAATTATTGTTTTCAGCAGGAATGTTTTCAATCATAGTGAATAATAATTTCTTCAAATTATCCAAATTACCATTAAATACTTTAATAACCTCTTGGTGAGAAACTGGTGGAACATCTCCAACAAGTCCAGCATCGTAATCAGTAATTAATGAAATGTTAAGTGGGCACATATCCATTTCTTTTACTAAGTAAGCTTCTGGAAATGCTGTCATGTTGATTACTTCCCAACCTTGATTTGTAAAGAATTTTGATTCAGCTTTAGTAGAAAATCTTGGGCCGTTGATAACAACAACGGTACCACTTTCGTGAACAGTTATACCTAAATCTTTAGCAGTTTTAATAGCTAAGTTTCTTAATTCAGGGCAATAAGTTTCTGCTGGAGATGGGTGGTAGCAAGTAGGACCTTCAAAGAAAGTCGATTTTCTACCGTCAGTCCAATCAACAAATTGATCGCAGATTACAAAATGTCCTGGTGCAACATGTTTTTGTAAGCTACCTGCTGCACAAGGAGAGATAACCCTTTTACATCCAGCTTCTTTCATAGCCCAAACGTTAGCTCTATAGTTTATTTGATGAGGAAGAATAGAGTGGTTTCTAGCGTGACGAGGCATAAATGCAACTCTGTGTTGTCCGATTTTACCAACGAACAAGCTGTCTGATGGTTTTCCGTACGGAGTATCTATTTGAACTTCTTTAATATCTTCTAAGAAGCTGTAAAAACCTGAACCACCAAAAACACCAATATCTGCTATTCTTTCCATGTCAAAATTTCCTTTCATTATCTAATACCGTTTAGAACATTTTAACATGAAAGAACTGTTAGGGTAAATAATGTTTAAAAAACTACTTGATTATCCCGAAACCTAGCAAGAAAACGCAGATTGTAAATACAAGAGCAATTATTCCTGTTAATTTGTTCAAGCCTTTTTCAGCACTTTTTTGTGATGAAAACATTTGAGCAGCATTTCCAATCCCTGCGATGCCATCCCCCTTTGGTGAATGCATAAGTATTAATACTATTAATAATAAAGCTGATATGACTTGGATAGTCCAAACTAGTGTAAGCACTTTTTATTCTCCTTTTATAATAATTTATTTTTGACGACCTCTGATGAAATGTGCACGTTTTGAGTTTAGTTTTATACTTTCAAAAGTATACAATCTTGCAGGTCTTTTTGAAGATGATTTAGAGAATTCGTTTAATTCTTTTAAACCGTCAGTTGTTATAACTTTCTTTCTGAAGTTACGTTTATCAAGCTTTTTCTCCATAATCATTTCGTAAGCTTTTTGCATTTCTGTAAGTGTGAATTTTTCGTTTAATAACTGATATGCAACAGGGCACATTTCCAATCTTTCACGAGTACGTTTTAGTGAATATTGAATAATTTCTTTGTGGTCGAATGCTAGAGGTGGCAAGTCTGAAACTTTATGCCATGCAACATCAGATGTTGTTGCAACATTGACATCCTCTGCTCTTATTAGTGCAAAGTATGCACAAGTTATGACACGGGATACTGGGTGTCTAAGTGGATCACCAAATGTGTAAAGTTGTTCTAAATAAATGTTTTCAACTTCTGTTTTTTCTTTCAAGACTCGCATTGCAGCTTCGTCAAGGTTTTCAGACATTCTTACATAACCACCAGGGATTGCCCATTTGTCTTTGAATGGTTCATTAGTACGTTTTACCAAAAGTACATTTAAAGCATCATTTTTAATCGTTAAAATAACAATGTCGACTGTTATCTCGTGAGTTTTAATTTCATTAAACATTTTTATACCTCTTTAAAGAAGATTGTATAACAAACAATTAAAAAAAAGAATAGTTAAATAGGATTAAGTGTAAAATTGTTACATTTTTTTGTACTTCAAATGCAGATATTCTACGACTCCTATATGTAAAAGTGTTAGAGCTGCTGTTATTATCCCCATAATTTTATGTGATTTTGTTATCGGTTTTTTAGCCGTAAAAGCTCGTGCTGATGTGATTAGCATAGCACCTGCTGCGGCATACCCTGTGTTTTTAGGTGTTAAAAAAGGTTTATTATTTGTTTGATTTATTTTTTGTACTGAGCTCATAGTTTAATTATAAAACAAGATTAAAGAGTAAATAATAACAATTGTAAAGATTTGTTAATGCAAGTTTTAAAGGGCTGAAATTCAGTTATAATGCCCTATATGATATGATATGATGGGATGGGAGGGGAGGGAGCAATTTCTCTTTTTTAAAAAACTTAATAAAGATATACACGAGTTTTATTATAGAGGAGAAAATTTATGACAGGCGGAGAATTTAAAGTTAAGCCTTATGTAGGAGCCCAAACTGGATATGAGTCAACTCAAACAAGTGTTAAACATCCAGGTGGTACTGGAACAATAAAAAAAGGCATTCCTTATGCAACAGTTATTGGTGGTGTAAAATTAACTGTACTTAGTGAAAAGAAAGATGACCGTTCTTTTGTTGCAGATATGAAAGCTGGTGCAGGAACAGCACTAACTGGAGAAGTAAAATTATCATATAATGAGCCTATATATAAAGGATTGGGCTTGGAGTTATCTGCAGGAGCTAAAGGTTTATATGATTTACCAAAATCAACTTATTCATTCTATGATACACAAACGGTTACAATTAAGAATGACAATATAAGTTCTACAATTACTGCAAATAAGGAATATACTACAAAATTCAATAATAATGTTGTTGATGCAGCTATTGCTGTAGGACCTACCTATGGTGGTAAGTGGGGAAAAGTTGGTCTTTATGCAAAAGCAGGGTATCGTCAGCAATTTTTAAATGCAACACATCAAGAACCTGATAAAATTGTTGATGTTCTGGGTGCTAATGGCAATTCAGTATTACTCAAAGGAGAAAAAGTAGCTTTTAATGGAACTGGTAAATTTTATGTTACTCCAAGTGTTAATGCCGAAATTGTGTTACGCAGAAGAGAAAAAGCGACTTGGAATCTGAATCTAACTGGAGATATGAATGGTGGGAACGTAGGATTTTCAGCTTCATTTTAAAAAATAAAAATTTGGATACGCAAAAGGTCGGATTTATTCGACCTTTTTGTGTTTGATATTTTTATATATAAAAAGTAACTGGCCCTGGAGACTGTGCCGAGGCAAAGGTGACTAAATGTCACGTTTGCTGAGAGGTAACAACCCCATTTGCAAAGCAAATATGGTTCGAGTCCCTAAAACAAAAGAACCTCCTAAGAGATTCTTTAATATTGGCCCTGGAGGGAGTGTCTTGCTCACTCGCATTTAACGGCAATTCCGAGTTGTGCTTCAAGACTTTGTCTCTCGCAAAACTCTCCAGCCTCAGCTCGTTCGCGCTCGAACCCAAAAATAAAGCTAACGCTTTATTAGGATTTAACTCCACATCCTAAAACAAATAAAAAAGGTAATAAGCAAGCTATTACCTTTTTTATTTGGCCCTGGAGACTGTGCCGAGGCAAAGGTGACTAAATGTCACGTTTGCTGAGAGGTAAGAACCCCATTTGCAAAGCAAATATGGTTCGAGTCCCTAAAATAAAAGAACCTCCTAAGAGATTCTTTAATATTGGCCCTGGAGGGAGTCGAACCCACGGCAGACAAGGTTTAGGAAACCTCCGCTCTATCCTACTGAGCTACAGAGCCAAGTCTTATTAAATTTTATCATGAAAACGGCTCCGCTCGAAAAACCTGCTCGCATTTGCCTGCGCAAACGCGACACCGTTTTTCTCGACTCCACCTCGCTTGCTAACGCTCGCTCGGCTTGCCCATAGTCCTCGCCGGACAGGCACTGAGCTACAGAGCCATTAAATTCATTTTAATAAAATTAAAAAATAAAGTAAATACTCAAAACTAAAATAAGTTTTTAACTTTGTTCACTAAGTTTAAAAATGAATTTTTATAGAATTTAAAGAAATCTTTTATATAATATTTTGCGATGTCGAAACGGGAACTTTTATCAGGACATCTATTTATTTTTGTCGGTAGTGTGCCAAATTCCCTGCAAATAGGAGGTCTTTCAGCGTAAACGCTGCATTTCCCGTAATCTGTTATAAATGGACAATAATTATTAAATTGTTCATAATTTCTGATTAATTCGTCTAATTGTTTTTTACTTTTAATTCCTAATTTATTTAATAAATCTCCAGGAATTCCTAATAAAGGCTTTCCGTCTGGGCCTATTCCTACAATTTGTATAGGATTAGGAGTTGTATTATATATTACTGAATTAAAAGTGTCACCACAAGAATTGCGTCCAATATTAATAGCGGAGTATATTTTGCGTTGAATGCTTCCTTTATGTTCTGCTAAAAAATTTTCCGGTAAAGGCGCATTAGTACAGCAATGCGCTTGGCATTTCGGTATAAAACATTTTGTAGGTGCTAATAAATAAGTTTTAAATCTCATGTTTCTTCTAAAATCTGTAAAAATTATTTTTGCTATGAAAAATATCATATAAACGTATGATGTTAGATTTTTAAAAAGTTATATGATATGTGTAGGGGAACTATAAATTTAGGGATAGGAAGATGTTAAACGCTATTGTACAAGAACAACCAACAATTATTTCGGACTCAATTACCAAGAATTGGACTGAACAAGCATTAGAATGTTACAGTCTCAATGGAAACTGCGCAGAATGCTCAATCAAAAAAGCTCACTATTCTTTTGATTGTCAAATGCCAAAAGTTGTAGAGATTCTTAAAGTAACTGTTGGATTGCCAGAATAATTTTAAAATTTATTTCCAAGTTTTTCTAAAGAAACAATTTCGTCAAAAGATTTTCTTTGTTTGATTGTTTCTGTTGGGTTTGCGTCGTATCCCAAAGTTATAATTGTAGAAATTATTTGTCCGTCTTTTAATCCTAAAATATCTTTCGCTTTTGCGGAAACTTCTGGTAAGATTCCTGTGATTTCACTTCCGAAAGCTCCTATAATGCAAGAAGAAATTCCTAGAGAATTTGCTGTTAGCATCATATAGGAAATAGGATAAATAACTTGTTCCATTGTTCTTATCAAAAGCCCTTTTTCACATTGTAATGCTGGGTTTAATGCAGGATTTTGAATATTAGTAATTTTAGCATCTTCCCAAGCGTTTGTGTCAGCTATGCAAACAATCAATGCGTCAGCATTTTTTACTTGTTGTTGCCCTATTGAAAGTTCTGATAGTAAATCTTTTGTTTCTTGTGACTTTACTAGAATAAATTTCCAAGATTGCACATTCATCCAAGACGGAGCTAAACGGCCAGCCTCTAATATTGTTCTTAAATCTTCATCGGGAATGTGTTTTTCTAAATAGTTTCTAACACTTTTTCTTTGAGAAATTAAATCCAATAAACTCATATAAACACTCCTTATTGTTCTGCTAAAACAATTGTAAAATCACTACTTACAGAAAACATCTCAGTTGGGTCATAAATGAATTGCATATCATGCAATTCTGGCATTTTCTTTTGTAGCCAATTAAAAAATTCCATTGTAACTCCGTTTTTATTTGCTACAAATCTCGTATGAGAAAGATGTGTAATTTTTAGCATATTAGCTTCAAAACCTAATTCATCTAGCTTTTGCTTAATAGCTTCTGCATCTGCTTCTCGTTTTGGTGAATACATAATTCCGGCTTTGAATTTCATACCCTCAGCTAAAACAGGTTTATCTCTATAAATCATTCTGTTTATTACTTCTTGAGTTTTGACAGGATCAAGAATCCAATAGCTTATGTATCCTCTTTGATTTGGTGCTCCTGGTAGTGTTGCAATCTCGACTTTGTTTTTATCAATGCTTCTTGCCATAGCTGCATATTGAGAAAGCTCATAAAAACTCATATCTGTTTTAATATATGTATTTGCAACATTCAAAACTTCTGGGATTTTTGTTATAACTTGTGGTGAATGTAATCTGTCGAATAAGCTTTTCATAAACCATTGTTGACGATGAGTTCTTCCGATATCGCCTAAGCCATCTTTTCTATATCTTAAATATCCTACAGCTTGTTTGCCGTTCAGAATGGTATTTCCTTTTTCTAAATCAATATGCAATTTACCTGCGTAGTCATGATAAAGCATTTTCTTTTCAACGTAGATAGGGATTCCACCAAGCGCATCAACAATTTTTTCAACAGCTTCATCATGGATTAAAACATATCTATCGATTCGGATTCCAAAAGTTTCTTTTAAAGTCTTTTTTACCAAGTTAACACCGCCTAGTGCGTGTGCTGAATTGATTTTTTGTACACCTTTGTTATCAGGTAAATAAACTTTGCTATCTCTTGGGATTGAAATTGCTTTTATTGAGTGTGTTTTCGGATCGATATTTACTACCAAAATTGTGTCAGAACGAGTTCCTTTCCACATATCGGTGTCTTCTCCGTTTGAATCTACTCCTAAGATTAATATATTTTGTCTTCTTGGGGAAAAAGACATATCAAAAGTTCTTTTTTGCTCTCGTGAATGTTTAAAAATTCCGGTAGTATCTTCGGCCATTTTACGACCAGCAGAATTGAGTAAAGTGCTATTTTCTACTAAGATTACGCAAACAATTACAGCGCAAAGTATAGCAATTATTACTGTAAAAATAAGCTTAACTAAACTGGAAGATTCTTCTCTTTCTTCACGAATATTTCTTAAAAAAGCTTTATATTCTTCTTGTTGACTGTTTACAACTTTCATGACTAGTCCATTTCTCTCTATATAAAATTATATTATAAAGAATACAAATAAGAAAATTCTACTTGGCTTATTTTACAAAAGTTTAAACTGTTGATAAAATAATTTAAAAAAAGGAGTTTATTATGCCAGAAATTAAGATTGATAAAGAGAAATGTATTAAGTGTGGTGCTTGTATTAAAGATTGTTTAACATATTCGCTCGAAAAAGACGAAGAAGGGTTTGCTAAGGTTTCAGAAAGAGATGAAAACTTATGTATATCTTGTCAGCATTGTTTTGCGATTTGCCCTACAGGTGCTATAACATTTGATTCTAAAAATCCGCAAGATGCAACAGTTCCAAACTTTGGTGTTCCTGATGATATTTTAAATTTAATAAAATCAAGAAGAAGCATTCGTCAATATAAAGATGAAGAAATTTCTTCAGAACATTTTGAAAAAATAAAAGAAATGTTGCCATACATTCCTACAGGATGCAACTTTAATGGTTTACATTTTTCTATAATCGAAACAAAATCAGCAATGGATTCTATCCGAAACTATACGGTTGAGAAGCTTTTAAAAATAATTTCAAACAAGTATACAGCTAAGTATGCAGGAAAATTTGTGAGATTTAAGTCTGCATTTGAACAAGGTGAAGATGTTATTTTTAGAGGAGCTCCGCATATGATAGTAGTTTCTTCTAATATAAAATCTCCTTGTGCGAATGTAGATCCAATTATTGCTTTGAGTTATATTGAGCTTTATGCACAAAGTCTAGGAATTGGAACTTGCTGGTGCGGTTTTGCACAGGCATGTTTTAAGCTAATGCCTAAATTATCAGAAATGATTAATGTTCCTGATGGCTATAAACCTGTATATGCGATGTTAATTGGATACCCTGCTGTTAAGTATCAACGTAATATTATTGCAGAGAAATTTCCAATTGCAGATATTAAAGAGGTTACAGAAGTAAAATCTAATTGGATATCTAAGGCAAAAAGGGTATTTTTTAATTTAATAAGATAATGATACAAGTCGGCTTTTATTTTAAATATATTGAGTTGAATTTATCTACAGTTTTTTTATAATCCTTGCTAACAGGGGTTTTTACAGTATTTTCAATAACTTCTAAAAACAGTTTTTGATTATATTCATTGCTATCAAGTAGTTTGGAAGCTTCGATTTGTGCTGGAACGATTAATCCAGTTTTTGCAAAAAATTCAGCGCTTTGTTTGCTAGAAAGAAAATTTACTAGCTTTATTGCATCTTCTTTGTTTTTGGATTTTTTTGAAATAGCCCACCCAGAAGCATCTGTGTATTGAGGATTTTTTCCATAAGGAAAATTAATGACTTTCCAATTGAAATCAGCACTTTCTTTAATCTTTGGAAACATCCAACGTCCAGAGACGTACATTGCTAGTTGTTTGTTTATAAACATTTGAGCTAATGTGGAGCTTCCTACTTGGCTTTTTGTTGGTGCATAATGATATTTATTTTTTAAATCTTTATAAAAATTTAGCCCTTTTTGGGTTGTAGGTGAAAGAAAAATGTTTTCATTTTTATTGTTAAAAAGGCCACCGCCAAAATAGGTTAAGTATGGGTAACTCCAATAAATATCTTCTTCATATCCAATACCATAAAGCCCTTTTTCTTTTGCTTTTTGCATGTAATTTAATAGTGTTTCAATTGTCCAGTCTGAGCTTGGGAGAGGAAGTAAATCTGTATTTATATATACAATTAAGTTTGACAAATCCCTTGGTATAGCAAGTAGTTTTTTATTTACGCTTAATGCATCAAGAGCAACTTCATAAAAGTCATCTTTTTTAATATATGAATTAAGATCTTCTAAGTGTTGTTCGTACAAGGGTAGGTATAAGTTGTTTATAAAAATAACATCGGGTGCAGTATTAGAAGCAAAGAGTAAGTGTATTTTTTGAAAATAGTTTTGAGGGATGTGCATAAAATTAACTTTTATATCTGGATTTTCTTTTTCAAAATTATATATTAGTTGTTTTATGATTTTAACTTCACTAACAGAACCCCAAGAAGAAAAAGTAATCTCTTTTGTACTTTTTGAGACAGAACAACCTGTTAGTAAAACACAACAAAAAATTGATAATAAAAGTTTCTTTAGCATAGATCCATTATATATTTAATAGAGTTATCTTTAACATCTACTATAAATTTATTTATACCTATTCTGATTATATATCTTAGGGTATTATCCTCTAATTTATCACTTAATCTTGCTTGTATTTTTTCGCTTTTAAGAGTTTTGAAGTGTTTAATTTTTGTCACTTTATCTCCGACATATGATAAAACTGCATACCCATTTTCATTTTTAGCCAAATGACAACCAAGATTTTTGGTGAAATTTACAGAACTTGAAATAGTGTATGATTCGTTTTCGACAATGCATTTTTCAATTTCTTGTTTTTTTGACGGTGTTTGAATATTATTGCGTGGGGTTACTTGTGGAGCAGTCTTTTTTGTAATTTGTTTAGTAGACAATTGTTGATTAGTTTTTTGTTCTGCAATTTTATCTAAAATTTTATTAGGAATATCTGTTTCTTTCTTTGCTTGAGAAGCGTTATTAGTTGCATCTAAATCAATAACAAAATCTTCTGTATGATTTTTTTCTAAAGGTTTAAATTTAATATTTTCTATGCTTTTTAATAATGTTTTTTCATCAACTGTTTTTTTGTTTTCCTTTTTATTTATATCTTCATTTAACAGTTTTCCAATATTTGAAAGTGATTCTGAGACTTTAAGCTTTGAGACATCATAGCTGTTGTCAACAAGTTCTATTTCTGCAGATGGTTTTGAAAGATATGCTTTTTTGTTGTGTATTTCTTTTGTTAAATCTGGAAGTTTATCAGTAGTAGATAAGACGTCTACATCATAACCTTTTTGAAAATATATAGTCTCAGGCTTGTAGTTTGATTCAATTTCTTTTTTGCCTTGCTTTTGTAACTCTTCTGATAAATTAGGAAGCATATCTTTAACGCTTAAGGTTATAATTTCAGAAGGTTTATAAGTTTTTTCTTGATTAGAACTGAGTTCTTTTGCCATTTCTCTATAGCGAGTAGGATTTGTTCTTAAGTCAGAAATAAAGTCGGAATCTAGCTCAACACTCATAAGGCTGTTTAATATATTCATATCATCAGCTCTAAAAGTTATATTTTGTGAAAGCGCAAGTTCTGTTACATAATTTTCTATAAATTTTTCCTTAGAAAAACTTTCTTTTATAGGATTAGAAACCAAATAATTATCAATATTTTTTATTGTGTCATCTTGTATTTCTGAAGCTAAAAGCTTGTTAATACACAAAATATCTTCTTTATTAAAACGCAAGCGAGTATTTGCTAAGGTTTCTTTATATAAGTTTTCATCATAGGTGACTTCTTCAACGGGCTCTTCTACTATATCTTCTTCATAGAAAGAAAAACCACTAAGGAAATCTTCTAGCGCTTGATTTTCCTCTTCGTCTTTTTGAGAAATTTGTTCTTTGAATAATTCATCCAAATCTACAATATTTAAATCTTCTTTTGCTTGTGTGTTTATAGAAGAAACTGGTGCTGTATAAGAGCCCCTGACTGCGGTTTTAGAATATGTTTTATCGAGAGTTTTTACCGTTTCTTGAATTTTTTTTAGGCGTTTTTCCTTTTGCTTTGTAGTTTTTTCTTCTTCATCCTCAACATCTATTTCTAACTTTTCTCCAGCAATTTCTGCAAGCTTATTTTTTGCTTTTATGTAGAAAAAAACAGCACTTGTTATTACTAATAAAAAGCCTAATATAAGCATAATTGTTTCATGCGAAGAACCGTTGTTTATAGGTTCTTCTGGAGTAAAATAAGATTCTTCCAAGACAGGCTCGCTTTCTGCAGGTTCAGAAATTATTTTATCTTTTGTTGTAGAAATATTTTCTTGGATAGGTACATTTTCTATTTCAGCTTCGCTATGATTCCTTCTAAAAGATTCAAATTCATCTTTATTAATATTTTCGTTAAAATTTTCATTAGTTGTGCTTTGAGGTTTTTTATTTTCAATCTCAGGTACAGGATTTATTTGAGTTGGAATAAAAATTTTGTTTTTACCAGAAAGTGCTATTGGGCTGGTTGTTTTTATTGTTATTCTTGTATAACCTTTTCCATTAGAAGAGTACGGCATAGTACGAATGTTGACGCTTTCTATACCTCCAGGAATATTTTTTAGATCTGGGGTTGGTGCAAGGCTATTTACCTCAGGTAGCATTAATACATATGTATTAGCATCTCTTTTGATAGGGGAAATATTCCCATTGTAAGTTGTTTTTGTTTCTACAATCATTGAGATTGAGCTATTACTGTTTGCTTCAAAGTTTAATGCCATTATGCTGTTTTTGTAATTTTCGGCAGCAAAAGAACCAACAACTGTTACTACAGATGCTAATACTAGCGCCAAAGTCTTCTTCTTAAACTGCTTCATACCTAGATTTTATCATAATTTTAAAAAGAAATCATGAAAAGTTAAAAAAAATCATTAAAATGGAGCAGAAATTACATGTCTGTAATGATAATTCTTTTATCAGAAGAAATTTTATCAATATTCAAAACAGTGTATAACGCAGTGTTGTATATGAATTCCATTGCATAATAGCTTTCTGGGTTTTCTTCTTGTATTGTTTCTTGATATTCAAAAAGTTCATTAATTTTATCTATTAATAAGGCAAGTTTTAGTTCGTTACATTTTATAATAATTACAGGATTTTTATCATTTGGTTTTCCAACCGGAAGTGATAGGAACTTTTTTAGATTAATAACTGTTATATAATCTCCTCTAAGGTTCATAATCCCCTCAATAAAATCTGGTGTGCCTGGCACTTTTGTTATTGAAGTATCTTTTAAAACTTCTTTTACATAGTCTAAAGCTATGCAATAGAAGTCATTGTTTAAATTGAAAGAAATATATTTGTTTTTTGCATGTAATTCACCAGGTACAAGTCTCAGAGAAGACTTTTCTGCAATAGCAAGTGTTCTTTTTGCCATTAATGTTTTTGAAGCTTCATCTTGAGGAAATAATGATAAGATATCAACTTCTGGTAATGCCATATCATGTTGTTTTAAAAGATTTTCTAAAGCATATATGTTAACTATAAAAATGGTTTCATTGTTGAACTTATAGAGTGATTCGATAATCATTTTATTATCAACAAAAGGTATCTGATCCATTAATGCTGTATCAAAAGGCAAGATTCCAATGATTTTGTCTGTAACAATCCCAAAAATAACTTCATCGGTCTTTACTATAAGTAGTTCGTTATGTGAGTTGTATGGAGAAACTTCAATATTTAGATAAAAACGAATATCAACAACGTTAATTACAAAATTATTATATTTTAATAGACCTATAATATTGTTAGGTAATTTTTGTGGATAGTCAAGAGCTGGAAGCTTCATGATTTCAAGAACATTAGATGTATTGATGGCATATTTATTGCCACCTATTTGAAAATACAAGTGAGTATTTTTCTTTTGTTCTAAGTAATTATTGTTCATATAGCACTACTCTGTTTCTTCCACCTTCTTTTGCTTTATATAAAGCTTCATCAGCAGATTTTAATATATCAGCAGAACTGTTCATATTTTGATAGTTCATTGTTAACCCAATACTTACGGTAACTTTTGCTTTGACTCCGTTATATTCAAAGTCATAATCTTCCACCATTCTTCTTAGACGTTGGACAGGAATTACTGCACCCTCAATATTTGTTTCTGGCATAATCATTACTAATTCTTCTCCGCCATATCTATAAAGCAAATCAGTTTTTCTGAAAGATTGTTTCATAAGATTAGCAACAGTTTTTAGTACATAATCACCATATTGGTGGCCATATGTATCATTAACTTTTTTGAAAAAGTCGATATCAAGAATTGCTAATGAAAAATCTGACGGGTGCCTTTTTGTTCTGTTGACTTCTTGTTCTAAGCCAATTTCAAACTGTCTTCTGTTATATAGTCCTGTGAGCCCATCAAGTACTGACATAAACTCTTTTTCGGTGTATTGATATTTCATCTTGAATATTGTAAGAAGTTCGCTAATCATAATATCAAAGTATCTAAAAGACGAATAATCAATGTCTTGACGAGTGTAGAAACATATACCACCAATTAATTTTTTATCAAAAACAAAAGGGATTATAATTTTTGAAGACAAATCGCCGAATTCATAATCTAATTCTTTCCCAAGTAGCATTCTTACAACTTCAAACTTTGTATTTTTAAGGCTTTTTTGTTCTTCCATTTTGCGGAAAAAGTCATAACTCACATCTGACAACATATTTTTTGACAAGTTTCTTCCTAAGGTGTCAATGTACATTATGTTCTCTGCAAAGTCGTCTGGTGAGGCAAAATAAATCCCTGCAACGTGATATTCTACAAAAGAGCTTAGTAATAAGAAAAGTTTTTCAACCAAAATTCTTTCGTAATTTAAAAAGTCGCTAAGATTTCTAAATTCATTTGAAAAAACACTTTTTAATAATAAGTCATTTAAAATGGTATTTAATCTGAATTGTGCAGAATTGTCTGCATTATTTTTTGCTTTTAATTCTTGCTTGTATTCCTCAGAAACAGGATAACGTCTGACAGTAGAGTTGATATTTGTTGCTAATTCTTTAATATCAATGGATTTTGATAAAAACAGTTGTGCACCAGATTTTTTACCCCAGAAACTGTCAATCTTGTTTTCTAAAACTGTGAGCAAAATTATTGGTATTTTCTTTGTTTCTTCAGTGTTTTTTAACATTCTACAAAGCTGATATCCGTCAATTGCCGGCATTTTGATATCAGAAACTACAATGTCAGGAGCGTAGGCATAAACTTTTTTATAGGCTTCGGAACCATTTGTGGCGGTTTCGACTTCAAAACCTTGTTCAACAAGCCCATCTCTCAAAAATTTTAATTGTGTATCAGTATCTTCTACAAGTAAAATCTTTACTGTCATATATTTGTATATTCCAATTTTCTAAGTTTTAGTATAAAATAATTATATAATAAATGTCTAAAAAAAACTATAGGAGAAGAGAAGTGTTGAATGATTGGAATTTTGGTTTAAAACAAAGGTTTAATATAAAATGCAGTATTGACGTGACGGTATTTATAGTTATTTTAGCGCTGTTTACATCATTCTCTTTAAAGCATGGAATTACTGCTCATGAAGCTGTTTTATATCTTGCAATAATTCTTGCTCTATATATACCAAGTCAGTTCTTAACTAAACAATGGATATTAAAATCTATAAGTAAGACATTAACTGTTCAATCTGAATCGATGACAGAAACAACTTCAGAGATAGTTGAGACATTAAATTCACAAAAAAGAGTTTTTGAAAACTTAAATTCTAATGCAAAGAGTTTTTCAGGACTTGTTGATAAATTAAGAGTGTTATCGGAAGAAGCAATTTCGACGTCAAAAAACACTGAAAAACAAGTTAATCAATCTATTACTTGTTCTCAAAAAGAACATGAGGCAATAGCTATGAATGCTGATAAAATGCTTGTTTTAAGACAAAAAATACAAATGATAGCAGAATTGATTCTTGAGCTATCTGAACATACTCAACAAATTGGTAATACAATTAGTGTTGTTGATGATATAGCAGAACAAACTAATATGCTTGCACTTAATGCTGCTGTTGAGGCAGCAAGAGCAGGAGAACATGGTAAAGGTTTTGCGGTTGTTGCTGGTGAAATTAGAAAATTAGCTGACGAATCAAAACAAGCTATTACCAAAATAACATCTCTTACAAGTAATATTCAATACACTACAAATTCAACAGTTATGGCAACCGAAGAAGGCTCTAAAGAAATTGAAAGTGCAGTTAAAGATATTAATCTAGTATCTTCCAACTCAGAAACGCTATTAACTTTGATACAGAATGTATTGGAATCTTTGGATGTTTTGAATCAAAATGCGCAGAAGCAAAATGATATAATTGAAAAACTAAATATTATTGACCAAGAAAACAAGAGTATTTCTGAGGACTTAGCTCAGTTAATGGGTGTAAATACTGACAAATTAGCAAAATTAAACAATCTATCGAATGAGATTAGAAATTCAGCAATAGAGGGATAGATTAATTGAACTTTTCTGAAAACGACAATAATATGAATGAGCTGATGGGAATCTTCCAAACAGAATCGGAAGAGATTCTTGAGCGTATCTTTGACGGTTTGTTAACTTTAGAAAAAGAACCCCGAAATAGGGAAATCACAGCGGCCTTATACAGAGATTTGCACAGTATCAAAGGTGCAATTCGAATGGTTGGTTTTACAAATATTCAGACCATTATTCATAAAATTGAAGATATTTTTGATCAAGTAAATGAAAAAGGGTTTATTTTAGATGTAAATAAGATTCATGTAATAACAAAGTCTGTGGAATTAGTGTCTAACTATTTGCAGGAGTCTGTAAAAAATCAGCGTGAAATTATTGATGAAAAATTTAATTCTACATTATCAAGATTGGATTGTTTGTTAAATGTGGAAATCATAGAAGAAACAAATAGTCCAGACGAGATGATATCTTCTTTATTTTCAATAGCAGAGGCTAATTCTGAATCCGATGCCAATTTACAGGAATATCAGGAAGATATTAATTTTACTTTTAATAGATGTTTTGAAATAATTGACGGTATTGTTCCAGAAGAGGAATCTCAAGATATTGTTGTTTTAAGAGAAGAAGTTGCAAAGATTTTTGACATAATTAAAGATTCAAATTTGTATGAAGTTAAGACTGCATTGCAAAATGTATTAGCAAAACTTGACTTTGTGATGAACGCAACTAATACTTTCACGATTAGTGAAATTTTGGAAATGCGAAACGAGTTAAGTTCTGCAGCTGCAAAATTTAATACTTCTTGCATTGATTCTATTGGGTCAAAAACTACATTTTTTGATTTAGCAGAAAAGGTTTTAATGCTTCAAAGCAGTAGTGTATATGCTAAAGAGATTAAGGATGAGATTCTACTTTTAAAAGACAAAGTAGAAAGTACAAGTATTCTTGAAATCGTAAATATGATTGTTGAGATTTTTGATTTTATTCTTGAGAATTCCGTTCAGCTTGAAGAGCAAATGGCTCAGACTCTTAAGAGTGGGATTGAATACTGTGCTTCTCCAAATGAAAACATTGACGGAGATTTGATTATCCAACAATTAGAAATTATGAAACAATTGTTGGAATTGAATTTTAAGAAAGATACCGGTGTTAGTGAAATTAAAAATTTATCGGCACAAAGTGCAGTTACTAGTAAAACAGCGTCTAATACTGAAATAAAAACGTTACACGTTAATGCACAAAAGTTGGATTTATTGGTTAATCAGCTTGGTGAATTAATTATTACAAAGATAAAGACAGAAAAAAATCTTGAGAAGATAGATTCAATAAAAAATTCTAATGAAAGTTGCCAAAAAGATTTATTAAAAACATCAAACTATTTGAGATACTATAATCGAAAATATTTACAATCAGGTAATAGCGAGCAATACACATCAGCGTTTGTAAAACAGGTCTTTTCTCTGTTGTCTGATATAACTCAGAATGTTTCAAAAACTATATATGATTTGAATTCGCTTTATCGTTCATCCAAAGAAGATGATATGAAGATGCGATTGATCATTGATGAAATGGAATCAATGGTTAAGAATATCCGTGTTCTTCCTATATCAACAGTTTTCAATTCATTTACTCGTATGGTTCGTGATATTGCAAATGAAAAGGGTAAAGATATTGATTTTGAAATAGAGGGTAAAGATACTTGTGCTGATAAAAAGATTATTGAAGAAATAAAAACTCCGTTAATTCATATACTAAGAAACGCAATAGATCATGGTATTGAATCAAAAGAAGATAGACTAATGGCAGGGAAAAGCCCTGTTGGCAAGATAATGCTGTCTGCAAAACAAGATGATAACAAAGTAATTATTGATGTTATTGATGACGGTCAAGGTTTTAATCTTGAGAAAATAAAAGACAGAGCTGTTTCTAGAGGATTTTTGACTCAAGAAGATATTGATTCAATGTCTGATGAAGCAATAATGAATATTATTTTTTGGCCAGGATTTACTACTGGAGATTCGATAACTAGCATATCAGGAAGAGGAATTGGGCTTGATGTTGTTAAAACAAAGATATCACAGTTGAATGGTAAGGTTAAAGTTATTTCAGAATTTGGCAAAGGTAGTTGTGTGCATATAGAAATTCCTGTGACATTAACTACGTTGAGAGTTTTCTTGGTGAAAATTTCTGAACAGATTTTTGCTATTCCAATACAGATGATTACTACATTTATTTTAAAACGTCAGGATGAAATAAAAACTAATAATGGAAATCGTTCAATAGTTTATAATAACAAAATTTTGCCATTATATTATCTTGCTGACATTTTGGATTTAGAACCTTTGCCAAGAGGAGAAAAAGAAACAGTTTTAATTATAGAATCAGATGACAAGTCAATTGGTTTGGTTGTTGATAAGCTTTTGGGAGACCAAGATATTTTACAAAAGAAACTTTCTCCGCCATTGTACAAAGTTAAAAATGTTTCAGGAATTACAAACCTAGCTTCAGGTGAATTATGTTTGATTTTAAATATGCAAGACATTTTGCACTATGACTTTAATAAAGCAATAACATCACCTTCTACGCCGAAGCTTTTAACTTCTGACATATTATCTTATAAGAAAATTTTAGTTGTTGATGATTCAATGACGACAAGAACAATGATAAAAAATATACTTATGAATATCGGATATAGTGTTGATACAGCTCTTGACGCTACTGAAGCTTTGGTTAAGTTAAAGATTAATCATTACGATTTAATTATTTCAGATCTTACAATGCCAAAAATAAACGGTTATGAGTTTATAGAAAAATTAAAAAATGATGAAATGTATGCTGATATACCAGTTTTAGTAATGAGTTCTATTGCAAAAGGTCTTGCTGTTAAAAAGCTTCAAAAATTCAAGATAGAAGGGTATATTCAAAAAGACTTATTCAATCAGACAGAGTTTATTCAAAAAATAGAAGAGATACTTACTAAGTATCACGTTTAGAAATTAAAAATTCACAAACGTTTTGTGGCACAAATTTTGAAATGTCTCCGTTGTTTACTAAAATTTCTTTTACCATGGATGAAGATATGAAGTTGTATTCAGGTTTTGTTATTAAAAAGACTGTTTTTAAGTTGTCGTAAAGAGCATTATTCGTTTGAGATAACTGCAATTCGTATTCAAAATCAAAAGAAGTTCTTAAGCCTCTTAGAAGAACATCTGCACCTTTTTTCTTGGCGTATTCAACAGTCAATCCGTTAAAGGAATCAACTTCGACATTTTTTAAATGAGCGACACTTTTTTTGATTAAATCTACTCTTTCGTCGACAGTTAGAAACCCTTTTTTATTTATATTATAAGATACAGCGATAATAACTTTGTCGAAAATTTCAGAGCCACTTTTTAATATATCTAAATGTCCATTTGTAAAGGGATCGAAGCTTCCTGGATATATTGCAATTGTCATATTTTTAAGCCTTCATATATTTTAACTGTTATTATTATAACATGATTTTTGTGATAAAATGTACTAAACACAAATCAGGAGAGAAACAATGTCAATTTTAATAATGATTCTTTTATTAAGTTTGCTTATTTTAGTGCACGAAGCTGGTCATTTTTTTGCTGCAAGAGCCTTTGGAATAAAAGTAGAAAAATTTGGATTTGGTCTCCCAGTTGGGCCAACTTTATTTAGAACAAAATTTGGTGATACAGAAGTTTTGGTTCACGCTTTTTTGCTTGGTGGATACGTTTCATTTCCTGATGATGAAAAAGATTGTGATTTGCCAGAAGATTCTCCAGAGAGGTTTGTTAATAAACCAATTTGGCAACGTGCAGTCGTAGTATCAGCTGGCGTTGTTGCGAATGTTATTTGTGCGTTATTTTTAGTTATGTTTGTTGCACTTTGGTCAAAACAGCTCCCTTCTGGAAATTATGAAATTTATACTGGAAGTATTAGTGCTCCACAACATGCTAGTATTTGGTCATCTGGCTTACAAGTTGGGGATAGAATCCTAAATGTAAATGGAACTGATATAAATAATCTTTATTCTTTTGTGACTATAGTTAAAAACAGTGCAAAAGGTAATGGAATTATATCGCAAGAAACAGTGGATAAAAATTACACTTTGCTAAAGGGGTTAAATCCAGCTTTAGAAAAAGAGGAAATAATTCCTGCAGAATTATCAATAAGATTACCAGAACAGCCGGCAGCAGATGTTATTTCGATGGATAAATATGCAGCAAAAGGTGCTAAGTATTTTAAAAAAGAGGGTTTTAAGCTGGATGATAATTTAAAAAGCCTAAAAAAGGATATTGAAAATAAAACTGTTTATATTTCGGATGGAAAACATACATTATATGACGTTGCAAAGGCTATTTCGGACGGTGTGCACCCGATAAACCTTACGGTTTTAAGAGGTGGCGAAACTATTCAATTACAATCAATTTATCCTGATGAAAGTGGACTTATTGGTATTGGATTAACTGCAAAACAAAAAATGGTCAAAACTGATAATGCGTTGAAAATTGTATCAGGAAGTACAAAGTACCTTTGGGACAATACATATATGATGATGTACTCTTTAGGTCAACTATTTACAGGGAACGTACCACTAAAAGATATGCACGGGGTGGTTGCTATTACTAAAATCGGTGGTGATATGATTGATGAGAGAGGTAAGTCTGCAGGAATTTTATTGGCTGCATTAATTTCAATGAACCTTGCGATTCTTAATATATTGCCAATTCCAGCTCTTGATGGTGGACATTTGATATTTTTATTGTTAGAAAAAATAGCAGGAAAACCTCTTGAAGATAAAGTTGTAGAAAAAATTTCGTCAGTATTTTTTACACTGTTGATTATACTTATGGTATTTATTATATTCAACGATATTACATTGTTGATAAGAAAATAAACATACCCTCCTAACTAATTGATTCATAAGAAATCTTCTATAAAAATACCAATATGAAAATAGTTATTATTGGTGGTGTTGCGGCCGGAGCAAAAGCAGCAGCAAAGACGAGAAGAATGTTACCTGATGCAGAAATATATGTTTATACGCAGGATAAATATGTTTCTTATTCAGCTTGTGGACTACCATATTATATAGAGGGTAATTTTGAAGATTGGCGTAAGCTTATTATTCGTTCCGTTGAAGAATTTGAAAAAAGCGGTATACATATAAGAACACTTCATAAAGTAACTAAAATATTACCAGTTGATAAAAAAGTTGTTGTAAAAGAGCTTCAGACGAATGAATTAAAATTTGTTAATTATGATAAATTAGTGATTGCTACAGGTGCAGCTCCATATATGCAAGATTTTCCTGAAATCAAACTGGGAAATATTTTTACATTACGAACACTTGAAGATGGGATTGCAATACGAGAAGCAATGAGTGGTGTGCAAAACATAACTCTTATTGGAGGGGGATATATAAGTATTGAGCTATTAGAGGCTTTTGTTAAAAATGAAAAAAATGTAACATTAATTGAGCGTTCACCTTTTATACTTTCCGTTTTTGATGAAGATATTTCTTCATTAATCCAGAACTATATATTAGAAAATTCAAATAATCGAGTAAAACTTATTACTAGCGACACAGTAAAAGGTTTTGTGGGAGCAGATAACGTAAAAGGGGTTCTTACATCAAGTGGCTCTGGTTATGAGACGGAGATGGTTGTAATTTCTGCTGGGGTAAGACCCGTTGTTGATATAGCAGAAGAAGCTGGAATCCAGCTTGGCATAACTGGTGCGATTAAGGTTAATAGTCGAATGGAAACAAATATAAGGGATATTTATGCTTGTGGTGATTGTGCTGAGAAAATAAATATAATTTCAAATACACCAGTTTGGGTTCCTTTGGGTTCTACTGCAAATAAAGAGGGACGAGTCGCTGCAATAAACCTCTGTGGTGGTACAGAAGATTTTGAAGGAATTTTGGGTTCTGCTGTTACCAGATATTTTGATTTGAATATTTCAATGACAGGATTAAGCGAAAAAGAGGCTCAAAAACTCGGATATGATACTGTATCAGTAATTATTACCAAGAAGGATAAAGCTGGTTATATGCCAGAAGTTGAAAATATTACAATAAAGCTTATAGCAGACAGACGCTCTCATCGAATCTTAGGAGCACAAGCTATTGGTTGTGGAGATGCAGATAAGAAAGTAAATAATATTACTGTCGGTTTGCAAAACAGAATAACCGTTGAAAATTTGTTAGATGTAGATTTTACCTATGCACCACCATTTTCAACGAGCGTGGACATATTGCACACTGCTGCTAGTATGCTTAAAGCAAAATTAAGCTAAGTAGTTAACTTGAGTATTTTCTCTTGCATAAATAACAGGCGGTGTCATTATTTTTTGAAAAGCATCAATAGTTAAAGCTAGATAATCTTCAAAAGTTCTTTGATCATCTGGTTTTGTTTTTGCAATAACCACAGCTCTTTCAAGTTCTTTTTTGTTTATATCTTGTTGTGAACGTGGGCTACGAGGTTGTGGGGCAAAAGCTGTAGTTGCACCAACAGCTGAAATTCCTGTCATAAAAAATCCTTTCTAAGATAAAACTACACTACACTTATGTAAAAACATTTTTGGGGGACTTTTTGCTATTTGAGTAAATAATGTTAAAATTTTGTAACAATTTCATTAGTGCATTCTAGTGCTACATCTGTTACATAGTCCATATCAGATTTTTCAATTATTAAAGGTGGGTTGAAATAAATTACATCACCCAAAGGTCTTAAGATAACCCCTTTTTCTAAAGCTTTTTTGTAAATTTGATAACCTGTACGTTTTTTATAGTCTAAAGGTTCTTTTGTCTTTTTATCTTTTACAAGTTCTATAGCGTTTATGAGCCCAATAGAACGAACTTCTCCAACATTTTTTAGTGGTAGGAATTTTTCTCTAATAATTCTATTAAAATATTCACTTTTTTGGTTTGCATTTTCAATGATTTTTTCTTCGGCAAGGATTCTTAAAACTTCAACTGCTGCAGAACACGCTAGAGGGTTTCCTGCATAAGTATGTGAATGCATAAAGGCTTTTCCTTTTAGGTAATCATCATAAAAAGCATCATATATTTCTTGGGTTGTGACTGCGATTGCCATTGGCATATATCCGCCGGTTAGGCCTTTTGAAAGGCACATAATATCTGGGCTAATTCCGGCATGATCACAAGCAAACATTTTACCTGTTCTGCCGTAGCCTGTTGCAATTTCATCTGCTATTAAATGAACATTATATTTATCGCATAGCTCTCTTAGCTTTTTTAAATATAGAGGTGGATAAATTTTCATACCAGCAGAACCCTGAAGTAGTGGTTCAATAATAATTGCAGCGGTTTCATGCCCATATTTTTCAAATTGTTCCTCTGCTTTTATAAAACACTCACATTTGCAACTTTCTCTACATTTACCCCAAGTACAACGGAAACAATCAGGAGCTTGAATTCTTACTACATCCATTAAAATAGGTTTGTATAGTTCTGAATACAAATCAACACCACCCATTGCAAGTGCTGCAAGTGTTTCTCCATGATATGCATCAGTTAGTGCCATAAATCTTTTTTTCTGAGTATTTCCTGTTTGATAATGATACTGGAAACTCATTTTTAATGCCATTTCTATAGAAGAAGATCCATTATCTGCAAAGTTGAATTTACATAATCCTTTAGGAAGAACCTTTACTAATTCTTGACAGAGTGTAATTGCAGTTTTATGTGAAAAATTGGCAAAAATAACATGCTCAAGAGTATCAATCTGTTTTTTTACAGCATTGTTTATGCGAGGATTGCAGTGACCTAAAAGATTGCACCACCAAGAGCTTATGACATCTTTATAGCATTTGCCATTTGTATCATATAGATTTATCCCATCACCTTTTTCAATAATAATAGGTGGGAGAGTCTCATAATCTTTCATTTGAGAGCACGGGTGCCAAATATATTTTAAATCTTCTTCTTGCCAATCCATCATTCTTTAAATAACCCTTCCAGTAGCATTATGTCACCTGCATTTTTAGATACTGTAGCTACCACATTTATTCCTGTTAGCGCTTCAATTTGCTCTAAATTATCCCAATGCATAAAATTATCTGACTCGTAATTATTTAAAATTATTCCCTCGATTTCAATCCCATTTGTTCGTGCATAATCAACAGTTAATAATGTTGAATTGATTGTACCTAAGCCAGCATCCGCAACAATTATAATACTAAGACCAAGTTCCCAAATTAAATCTTTTAGTAAATATTTTTCTTCTTTGTTGATTATTAAAGGACAAGTTATTCCACCAGCTCCCTCAATTAAAAGATAATCAAATTTTTTAGAAATTATAGAAAAATCGTATTTTATTTTATTGATATCGATTTCTTGGTTTTTGCGCTTTGCTGCCAAGTGTGGTGATACAGCTTCTTTCCACCAATAGCTCACGCATTCCTCAGGCTCAGATGGTATATCTGCGGTTTGTATAACATAATTGGCGTCGCTATCGACTAATTTGTTGCACATTTCTGTAACGCCGCTAATGACTGGTTTGAAATATCCGCAGTTATACCCAGCCTCTCGCATTTTTTTTACGATAAGGGCTGAAATATATGTTTTGCCGACATCAGTTCCTGTTCCTGTAATAAAAATTTTCTTTGTCATAGTTAATATTTTTGCACATTTGTTTTTTAAGTATTGTAACAATTTAAAAATTTTAACGCAAATTATTTTATTGAAAGGGTTTGAATGCTATATCTTTATTGATAAAAAAGGGTCTATGTGTGTTTGTTAGTGATATAAATTTTAGGAATTATTCTAGTGGTGAAGTTAAAACTCAAATTCATGCTTTTAAACGTACAACTAATGTTACTTTTAACGGTGTACAAAAAGAGATATTACATAAAGCAAGTAAACAAGATTATAAGAAATTGTCGGACTTTCTTAAAAAATTGGTATTTACAATTGTGTCATTCGTGACGGTATCAAAAGTTAATAAACAAAAAAAAGAACATACAAATAGTGGTGTAGGGGATACTTTTGAACTTCAGAAAAATGCAAAATCACTAAAAGAAAAAGAAGTTGTCGAAGATGAAAAAAATCTTACTTATGACGAAGTATGTTTCAGGTATTCTATACAAAAAAGTTGTTTGAAAAAACATATTCGTTATGGTGATATTAAGGCAAAGAACCAAAAAGTAGATTTAGGGGATGAGCAAACTTTAAAGTTTTTGGAAGCTCATAGAGAAAAATATGCGGATCAAGAAGGTTGGTATTCAGAGCCGACTCATATGGGTAAAAAAACTTTGGCTAAAAAAATGGGGCTTGGAATAGGTACTATCAAATTAATGATATCAAAGGGCTATATTGAATTAAATGATGATGGGACTATAGATACAACAAAGAATATAAACAGAGAGTTTATAGAAGGTTACCAGAAAAATAAAGTTGAGAAGAAGACAAGATATTTTGAAAAAGATTATAATAAATTACAAGCACGTTTAAAAAAATTACCCTTAGAGTATTGTGTTCTCAACAATCTTATAGTTGTTGAAGAAGACGGAACTATTTTGACCCAAAAAGAGCCTAATAAGAGCTTTTTAGAAAAAATAGATAGTGGCGAAATTACTCATAAAACATATTTTGCAAGAGTCAATGAATTGGCAAAGAGATTTGGTATAAATCCGTCTAAAATTTCTCAATTGATAAAAAATGGCGAAATAATAAAAACACCAAAACTCGGAATTGAATTAAATAATGAAATTAATGAAAAAGCTTTTGGGAAGTTATTAGAAAAATAAATTTATTGCACAATTTTGAGCATGTATCTAACGCAGTTTTTTGAGTTGTGGGATACTTTGGCTATGTTATAACAATTTTCTACAACTTTATTATAAGCTTCATCGTCTTCAAGGTAGTTTTCGATTTTGAATATTAAATCAGAAAAATCCTCGTAAAAAGGCATATTTCCTTCAAATAATGCTAATTCTTCTCTGTAATCACTTATGTGTAATCTTTTACAAGCAACTGTTTGGAAAGTTCTATAGTTTAGAGAAGAAATACCTTGAGAATTCATATTGAACACAATTTTGCAATTGTTAATTGCTTTTGCCATATCAACTTCATTATCAATAAATCCTTGATAGCATTTATCGATTAGCTCAGGATTTTTAGCTCGTTTTTTTGCATCTAAATAATGTTTTTCAATCGCATGCCAAGCGATTTTTAAATCAGGTAGCTTAGAGACAAGCTCTTCAAAAAAGCTTAAGCGATAATCTGTATCTAATCTTCCAGCGAACATTAAATCAAATTCAGGTTTTGTTCCTAAATCTTTGTATATTTCAAAGTTTACAAAATGTGGAAGATAGTGAAGATTTTTAAAATTTTCGTAACTTGTTAAAACTTTATCCCAGTAAAATGTATAAACGTCATCCCTTTCCAAAAATGGTAAATATTTTTCCCATTCAGGCCCAGAAGTTTTACTTCTTATGTCGTCTGAAAAATAGCAAACACAAGGATAAATTAAATTATTATCGACCTTTATTTTTAATGGTGAAAAATCATATCCCACTATTTGATCAAAGTTTTGTTCCAAAATCTCTGAAAGGTTTTTATCATATAACTCATCATAGACAAAAACGTCACAATCGTTTTGACGGTATCCGTCAATAATACTGCTTGTTGTAAGCCTTCCTCCGATACTTATAGGTAATATTGCTAAAATTTTCTTTTTCATAAAACTCTCACTTCGTTTATTTTAGCATTTCTAACGGTGTTTTACAAATTTTATTTTTATAAAAATTTAATATTAATTTTAACCCTGTTTGTAGTACAATTTAAGAGTACTTTAATACAGTTAAAAAGAAAGGGGCTACGCATGACTAATTTAGACAAAATTATGAAGCCGAAATCAGTTGCTGTTATTGGTGCATCTACCAAAGAACACACTATTGGTTCCGACATTATGAAAAGATTACAAGAGTACAAATTTAATGGTAACATCTACCCTGTTAACCCAAAAGGTGGAGTAATCGAAGGCTTACAAGCTTACACTTCTATCCTTGAAGTTCCAGGTGAAGTTGATTTAGCTATCATCGTTGTTAACCAAAAATTTGTTTTAGATACAATCGATCAATGCCACCAAAAAGGTGTTGGCGGACTTGTTGTTATTACAGCTGGTTTCAAAGAAACTGGTAAAGAAGGTGCAGAAGCTGAAAAACAACTTCTTGCAAAAGTTCAAGAATACGGCATGAGATGTGTTGGCCCTAACTGTTTAGGTGTTGTTAACACTCACCCAGATGTTAGACTTGACGGATGTTTTGCTGAAACATTACCAGAAAGAGGACACATTGCATTCGTTTCTCAATCAGGTGCTTTAGGTGGCGGTATTCTTAATATTCTTAAAGACCTTAACCTTGGTTTCTCTCAATTTATTTCAATTGGTAACCAAGCTGACGTTAACGCTGAAACAGCTATGGAATACTGGGAAAACGATGAAGACGTTGATCAAATCCTACTTTACATGGAATCAATCGCTAACCCATCAAACTTCAGAAAACTAGCTACAAGAATTTCTAAGAAAAAACCTATCTTAGCTCTTAAAGCTGGTCGTTCTGCAGCAGGTGCTAGCGCAGCTTCTTCTCACACAG
>SUTX01000014.1 GCA_015152465.1 Cyanobacteria bacterium SIG31
CACCCGATTTTTTAGTTTTATCTAATTTATAAAAATTATAATTTAGAAGCAACCATTTTTGTAGTTTCAGCTAATCTTGTAGAATAACCCATTTCGTTATCATACCAAGAAACAACTTTAACCATGTTGTCGCCCATTGTCATTGTTAATGCAGCGTCAACTGTTGAAGATTGAGAAGAACCGATGAAGTCAGAAGATACTAATGGCTCTTCGCTGTAGCAAAGAACTTTGCCATCAGCAGCAGCTTTAAGAGCTGCGTTAACTTCTTCAACTGTTACAGGTTTTTCAGTTTCGAATACAACGTCAACTACAGATACGTCTGGAGTAGGAACTCTCATAGCGAAACCATTCAACTTTCCTTTTAATTCTGGAAGAACTAAAGCAACAGCTTTAGCAGCACCAGTTGTAGTAGGAACGATGTTAAGAGCACCAGCTCTAGCACGACGAGGATCTTTGTGTCCAGCGTCAAGAATTCTTTGGTCACCTGTATATGAGTGAACTGTTGTCATTAAACCTTTAACAACGCCAAATTTTTCAGAAATAACTTTTGCAACTGGAGCTAAGCAGTTAGTTGTGCAAGAAGCCATTGAAATTACGTTGTGGTTAGCTGGATCGTATTCATTTTCGTTAACGCCAAGAACGATAGTTTTGTCTTCGTTTTTAGCAGGAGCAGAAATGATAACTTTTTTAGCACCAGCTGCGATGTGAGCTTTAGCTTTTTCTGCATCTGTATAGAAACCAGTTGATTCAACAACAACTTCAACACCTAATTTAGCCCAAGGTAAGTTAGCTGGGTCTTTTTCAGCGAAGAATAAAATTTTCTTACCGTTGATTACAAGACCGTCTTCAGCAACTTCAACAGTACCGTCGAATTTACCCATAACTGAGTCATATTTGAAAACGTGTGCAGCGTTAGCAGGTGTAAGACCTGGGTCGTTGATAGCTACATAATCGATTTCGTTGTAGATACCTTCTCTGATAGCTGCTCTTAAAGTGTTACGTCCGATTCTTCCGAATCCGTTAATTGCTACTTTTACCATAAATTTTCACTCCTTCTTATAAGTAAAATTTTTCTCTTAACAGATTAATCGTAAAACAAACAAAATTTCTAATCAAGGGGTAAATACAATCTGCTTTTAGGTTAATTCTACTAGATATCGACAGTTAAAGGTTATTGTAAAAAAAATAATCACTCTTTATTAAGCATACAAACTTTATAAATTATTTTGTTGACATTATATATTCAAGCATATATAATTTTGAGCAAATATTTATTAAATGTGTAGAGAATGGGAAAATATGAAGTGTTATATGCAAATTTTCAATATTAACTCTGTTAATGTACAAAAACAAAACTTTAAATCTGCAAAACCTTATGGAAACAAGTCTAATTATCAACAATATTTAGAAAAGCATGCATATATTGAAAGTAAAACAAAATCTTTAGATAATTTATCAAGTCTTTCGTTCATTGCTGCTTTAGCTTTAGATGTACATCATATAGAAGAATTAAACAAGAAACTTAAAACAAAGCAAAAGTTTGGTATAGCTGCCTTAGCACTTTCTTGTTTAGCATTGACAGCAAAATGGATTAAAGCTTATAAATTGTCAAAACAATATGATAATGATATGAAAAATCATTCAACTAATAACATCTATGCCGGTTAAGCAAAAAACAAAAAAATAAAAACAGGAGGCGGATTTTTCCGAAAGAAAAATCCGCCTCTTATTACTTCAAGCTTGTAATTCTTATACAAGCCTTCTATATTTACCCCTACTCCTATTTACCCTCTGTTGGTATTCTCATTGCATAGAATGAACGTACAACATAAACAAGAGCAAGTACTAAGAACACCCAGCCTGCTGTCTTAGCATATTGTTGGAACGCAGGGTTAATTGCGATTTCCATAGCTAATAAGCCGAACAATGTAGTGAACTTAATAATTGGGTTCATAGCTACTGATGAAGTATCTTTGAATGGGTCACCGACTGTATCACCAACTACTGTTGCTGCGTGTAAGTCAGTACCTTTTTCTGCCATATCAACTTCAACAATCTTCTTCGCATTATCCCAGCATCCGCCAGCGTTTGCCATAAATACAGCTTGGAACAAGCCAAATACAGCAATAGCTAACAAGTAACTTACGAAGAATGATACAGGAGCTGAATCTGTACCGTTTGGAGATGACAAACAAGCTAGAGCAAGTGCAAAACCAAACAATGCGATAAAGATATTATACATACCTTTTTGAGCATATTGAGTACAAATCTTAACAACTTCTTTTGAGTTAGAAAGATTTGCAGATTTATCATCAGCTTCACCTAGTTTAATATTATTTTTAATAAATTCAGTTGCTGAATATGCACCAGTTGTAACTGCTTGCATAGAAGCGCCTGAGAACCAGTAGATAACAGCACCACCAGCGATAAAGCCAAGAAGTGTGTATGGGTTTAATAAGTTCAATATCATTTCTGGTTGAATACCAAGAGTTTCTTTGATTACAAGAATCAATGAGAAAATCATAGTAGTAGCACCAACTACAGCTGTACCAATAAGAACTGGTTTTGATGTAGCTTTGAATGTGTTACCTGCGCCATCATTTTCTTCTAAATATCTCTTAGCGTTTTCAAAATCAGGTTTGAAACCATAGTATTTTTCAATACCTGCTGCAACATCAGGGATTTCTTCAATCAATGATAATTCATATACTGATTGAGCGTTATCTGTAACAGGACCGTAAGAGTCAACAGCAATTGTAACAGGTCCCATGCCTAAGAAACCAAATGCTACCAAACCAAACGCAAATACTGATGGATAAATCATTGTCTCAGCTGGAATATATAAGCTTGCGAAATAAGCTAATCCCATTAGAAGAACAACAATTGCACCAATCCAGAATCCAGAGAAGTTACCAGCAACAATACCAGAAAGGATTGTCAATGATGAACCACCTTCTTTAGAAGCAGTTACAACTTCTGCTGTGTGTTTTGCTTTTGGTGATGTAAATACTTTTGTAGCTTCTGGAATCAATGCTGCACCTAAAGTACCGCAAGAAATGATTACAGAAAGTGTTAACCATAAATTATTTGGTAAATCAGCTAATAATGTGTGGCTGACTCCGAAAGTCATAATTATTGATAAGATTGAAGTAATCCAAACAAGAGATGTTAATGGAGCTTCAAAATCAAACTTCTTCATTCTTGGAGCAAAGAATTTAGTCAATGCACCATTTACCCAGTATGCAACTACTGAAGTAATAATCATTAAGAATCTCATAACGAAAATCCAAGCAAGTAATTGAACTTGGTTTTCAGCCCCAGCAACTGCAAGTAGAATGAAACTTACAAGAGCAACACCAGTTACACCATAAGTCTCAAACCCGTCAGCTGTAGGTCCAATTGAGTCACCTGCGTTGTCACCAGTACAGTCTGCGATTACACCAGGGTTACGAGGATCGTCTTCTTTAATACCGAATTGGATTTTCATTAAGTCTGAACCAATGTCAGCAATTTTTGTAAAGATACCACCTGCAACACGAAGTGCAGAAGCACCTAAAGATTCACCGATTGCAAAACCGATGAAGCAAGCACCTGCTAATTCACCAGGAACGAATAAAAGGATTACAAGCATCATAATCAATTCAATAGATACAAGTAATACACCAATACTCATACCAGCTTTTAGAGGTATGTTCATTATATTAAGCGGATTGCCTTTAAGTGCGGTAAATGCAGTTCTTGAGTTTGCAAGCGTGTTCATTCTAATACCAAACCAAGCTACTAGGTATGAGCCTAAGATACCAAGTACAGACCAACCAAGAATAGTTAATACTGCACTTAATTCCATACCTTGTAGGTACCAGAAATAGAACGCAATACATAAACCGATTAGAACTTCTAAAGCAAGCAAGAATTTACCTTGTTGAACAAGATAAGTCTTACAAGTTTCGAAAATTGTGTTACCGACTTCTGCCATTGCAGCGTGTACTTCAACTTTTTTAACCTTGAAGAACTCAATAAGTCCAAATATTACACCAACGATAGACACAGCTAAACCAATCATAAGCAGGTTGTAGCTATCCACGCTAATGTCTTTAATATTTGGAACTACAAGAGAAGCTTCGCCAGCAAAAGATGGAGCACACATCATTGCAAACAATGAAGCAATTAATGTTTTTTTCATAAATTTCTCTCTCCTTTTAAAAGTGTAATTCCATATAAAACACTAAATTTGATTATAATTATAACTAATATATAAATTTTACACAAGAGTTTTTGTTGACAAAAAGTTTTGAGCTTGATATATTAAACAGTGTTCCAACAACTGTTAATCAGATGGGCATGTGGTGGAATGGTAGACACGCTAGTCTTAGGAACTAGTGCGAAAGCGTGGGAGTTCGAGTCTCTTCATGCCCAATTACTAAAAAAGACACCTTCGGGTGTCTTTTTTAGTAATTTTGTATTGAGCGTGACGAGAATCCCTTTTGGGAGTTCGGCGGATTTGCGGACGGACGAGGGGTAAATATTTTTGTTTAGTAGTAAAACTACAAGCTCAACGACGTCCGGATAGCGAACAGATTGAGCCCGCTGGGGCAAAGCCCCTTAGGCGAAACTCTGTGAGCGTGGAGCAAATCCAAGACGAGTCTCTTCATGCCCAGATATCAAAAAAGAGGTCTTTGAGACCTCTTTTTTGATATCTAGAGTATTTAGTAGCGAGAAGCTGCTTTTGGAGTTCGAGCGCGAGTGAGCTGAGGCTGGAGCAGTTTTGCGCTTGGACAATGTCCAAGATGCAAAATGCGGAATTGCCGTTAAACGCGAACGAGCAAGACAGTCTCTTCATGCCCAAATTTAAAGAAAGAACTAGGTTTTAGCCTAGTTCTTTTTTATTGTAGATTTTCCCCTCTCCAATGGGAGAGGGGAATTAATCCAAGACGAGTTTCTTCATGACTAGATTCTTAATACCATTTAAATTGAGACCAGTAATTATTTTTATCTTCAAATTGAGTTTCTTTCCAGCTATTACCAGAATTATCAATTTTATTGTTCAAATAATTTAGAGCTATTCTTAACTGTTTTCGAAAATCTTCATCATTAAGAATCTCTTTATTGGTACTGTACTCGTTAATTAAGTTCATAAGATCAACTTTTTTATTGAAACTGAGAGTTGATAGCTTATCAGATAATAGATTCGTTAATGCACTTCGAAACTCAATACTGTCAATTTTTCCATCAGCACTAGATGCGCCCATTCCAAATCCACCGTTTGATTTTCCTTGTTTGTCATACATTGCAACAGTTATTGAACCAATATCTAATCCCATAATAATCTCCTATTTCAAATACCCTTTTATATATAAAGTTGCTTAAGAACAAAGAATTGCCCTTATTTTACCCTAATGTAAAGTTTTGTAACAAAAAGAACAAAGCTTGAAATTAGGTAAAATTAAAATACTTTATATCTATGTAAGAACTAAGATAGAAAGAGCTAAAAGATGGTTTACACAAATCCTTTAAACATGATGAATAATTGTAACCAATATTTCTCACCGTTTTCTATGGGTGGAATGTCTTGCATGCCATTCTCAGGTAACATCTGGGGCTCACCTTGTATTGACGACAAAACTTGGGAAAAACAAGCTTGGGCCGGTGCAGGAGTTAGCTTCTTACAAACAATAATGAGCTTTGTTCCTATGTGGTGTGCTAGTGGAGCAAGCAAAAAGGCTGAAAACTCTGATGCAACATTGCAAAGTGATATAAAAGATATTGATGCAGAAATTGCAGATTTATGTAAAGATATCGGAGTCGAAAATGCAGATGCAGCTTTAAACTATGATTTTGATGATAAAGACTGGAGCTTCAATATAGCTATTAGTAAAGCTGTGGAGGCAAAAGAAACAGCCCAAAATACAACTTTATCTAATCTTGAAAAAGAGTTAAAACAAAAGCCTTTCGATAAAAAAGAAGAAGAATTGAGTACAGGCGAAAGAGCTCGATTAGATATAATAAAAAGCGAAATAAAAGCCCTTAAAGAAAAGTTAAAAGAAGGGGGTGAATTCGACCAAAAAATCGAAAAAGCTGAAAAAGCTAAAGAAGCTGAAAAACAAAGAATAATAGAAAAACAAAATAAAATTAAAGAACTAATTAAACAAAAAAAGACTTTCGAAGCTGAACAAGCAAGAAGAAAAGATGCGGCAGATAATGCAATACTAGATAAAGCTAATGGTAATAGATTAAACAGAAACAAAGATTTAAATCCTGATAATAAATTTGAAGAAAATAGTAGTAAAAAATACAGCTTAAAAGCTGGTCAATCATTAAGCAGAGGAGATATTGCTCAATTAGTTAAACTTTATCAAGATGCCGCTAAAGCTAAAGATACAAATGCACAGAAAAAATATGCAAGATACTTAACCGAAGTAGATATTGCAGCATATAGTGAACACGCGACAAAAAGTCAATTAGAAACAAGACGAATAGCAAAAGAATGGTTAGATGCAAACCATTAATCAAATATTAACTTTTGTAACAAAAGGGCGAGATTGTGAAATCTCGCCCTTTTTAAATACTTTATATATTTGTAAGAGTAAGAAGAAAGAAGCACGAAATGGGCAGAATTTCAGATGGTACATTTAATTTCTACGGAAAAAAATTGGGCCAGTATGATATCACAAAAGATGCAAATTGGATTACTAGAGCTAATCAAGAAGCTTCTTTCGCTATGGGAATTACACAAACAGCTACTAATAGCATATTTGGATTTTGCTTATGGGCAGCAGATCCCGAACGAGGTGGCGGTGGCGGTTCAAGCACAGTAAATCCAAATAACGACGGTAAGCTTGGCGCAACCGGTGAAGAGATTAAAGCTGAGATAGAACAAACATTAAAAGGTGTTGGATATAATGACATTGCAAGTTTGAATGCTGGAATTGAGAGTCAAAAGATTACAATAGCACAATTTAATAAAAAAGTAACAGAATGTGACGATAAAATAAGAAGCTCTAATAGTACTATTCAAAACTTAGAAGCTTCCCAACAATATTATCAAGGCATCCTATCAGATACTAATAATCCTAAATACAACGAAGCACAAAAAAAGCTTCCAACTATCAAAGCAAAGCTTGATAAGGCTAGAGAAGAAAAGGAAGAAGCTGAGATAGATAAAAATGAATACACTAATAATTTAAAAATTCTAAATGGAGATTTAGCAAAATTAAACGCAGCTAAAGCAAATATTGACCAGCTTCAAGCTGCGCTTATTAAAGCTGAAAAGCGAGACGGCAAAGATGTAATTGAGAATATGACTAACCAAGATACAAAAGAGTTCACAACTTTACTAGGAGACCTTAGAAAAGCTATTACAACCGGTGACCAAAATAAAATCGACAAAGCCGCTCTTGCTTTAAATACACAGTATGAAAATTACCTTAAAAAAGTTGGTGGCGACCAAAATAAACTACCAACACATATCAATAGCGGATACGCAGCTGCTAAAAGGTATATTCCAAAAGCATAATGAAGACAAGATAAATAGTATTATAGTGAATCTTCAAGAGTAAATAATAACAGCCTGTAGTGATACTACAGGCTCAATTTGTATTCAATTATCTCCCCCCTCAAGAGGAGAAAATATTTTCGTCACTCTGAACCCTTTTTGCTCCACTTACAAACTTGTAATAACATTATAAGCTTAATTCATTTACCCCTAAAGAGTCTCTTATACAGTTTTAAAGCTAAATACAACAGAGGCCGTGACGAAAGTCACGGCCTCTGTTGTATTTAATTCTATTAACCTCTGATACCCAAATCTTTGATAAGTTTTCTGTATCCATCAAGGTTTTTATCTTTCAAGTAAGAAAGTAATCTTTTTCTCTTACCTACCATCATTAACAAACCACGTTTTGTAGAAAAATCTTTTTTGTTAGCTTTCATGTGTTCTGTTAATTCAGAAATCTTCTTTGTCAACATAGCTATTTGAACTTCTGCTGAACCTGTGTCTTTTGCGTTTGCACCGAACTTTTCAATAAGTTCTTGTTTGTTTTTTAAATTCATAATACTATCCTTTTCTTTTTTCCTCTAAAATCTACGTTTAAGAGGACGCTACACGGTGCACTTTCGGCTTTATGCACCTCACAAGGGTAAATATAATACAAAATATATTGAAAAGCAATAGGTTTGTTAACTTTATTAACCTACGGCAATTCGTCTTCATCTTCAATGACTCTGTAAGGTTCATCTGCTGAAGTTGGTTCTTCTTCTACAAAATCAGAATCTGACTCGTCTTCAAGCTCGTCATCAGCGACTTCATCTTCATCTACATATTCTTCTTCATACTCATCAGAAATAGCCTCATCTTGCTGAACAAATTCTTGTTCTGTAGCAGAATTTGCTTTTTCTGTTTTAGGTAAGTATTTATACGCATTTGAGACAATGAGTGCAAATAAGAAAATCATTGCAATCAGAATCAAGGTATATTTATACTGTCTAATATCAAACTTTTCCAATTTTCAAATCCTCATCTGCACCAATTATACCATAACCAAACATTGCAAAATCATATTTTACAGGATCCTCTGGGCAAATATTTTTAAGATTATTTGTAAGCTCTATTACGGATCTAAAATCATTACTCTTTCTTGTCAATAATCCCATATTGCGAGATACTCTAGCAACATGCACATCTAACGGAATAAGTAGCTCTGAGGGTTTAATAAAGTTCCAAATCCCTAAATCAACAGGACCTTTCCTCACCATCCAGCGTAAAAACATATTCATACGCTTCATTGCACCACCATTTTGCGGGTTTGGTATCATATGGTAAAACCCTTGAGAAACTGTTTTTGGTGCTTGGGAATAAAAATAATCAACCACTGTTTTAAGATGGTTTAACCCCCACCCTAACCCTCCCCCTTGTAGAGGAGAATTGTCTTTTGCGTATTCAAACAGTTCTTCTAGTCCTTTTGATTCATTATAAAGTTTAGATAAAATCTCAAAAATAGGAATAATGTCATTTTCTTTAGAAAACCGATACTCAATGCCCTTTAACGAAGAAAAATCACCATTTTTTATAAAACCTAATAAATCATCATCAGCTTTTGAAAAAATCTCGTCTAGTTTTTTGATAAAAAGTTTTCTATTCCCATAAGCAAAAAGAGAGGCTATAAAACCATACAGTTCAACTTCTTCCTTACATTTACCTTTATGAGGAAATTGAATCGGATCGTCTTTTATAAAATCAACCGTTTCGTATTTTTCAACTAATTTATCAAGTTCAGTTTTAGTAATCATTATTTTCGTCACCTTTTTACCTCGTCATTCCGGACTTGATCCGGAATCTATCAATGCTAATAAAACTGATAGACCCTGAATCAAGTTCAGGGTGACAATTTATATTATTTCCTAATCTTTTCAAAAAACTCTTCTAGTATTTTATTACATTCTTCTTCCATTATTCCACTATAAATTTTGAGGTTTGGGTTAAGGGGTAAATTTATCATAGACCCCATAGCTCCGTATTGTTGATTGTAGCTTCCGAAGTACACAGTAGAAATTCCACTCATTGAAATAGCCCAAGCACACATAGGGCAAGGCTCGAGAGTAACGTACAATTCACATCCTTTTAGTCTTGATGTACCTAATTTTTTTTGAGCCTCTTTTATTGCAAGGATTTCAGCATGAGCTGTCACATCATCATCCAACTCACGACGATTATGCATAGAAGCAATTATTTGCCCATCTTTTTTTATAACGCAACCAATAGGAACGTCTTTGACACATTTTTTAGCTTGTTCGATTGCGAGTTGCATAAGCCACCCCTAAACTTTAGAGCCTTCGCCCCAAATTTCGTCGTCATAATATCCAAGTTCTAAATGGCCACAAATAACTGTATCACCATTTTTTAGCCCATAGCTATGAAGCACTTCAAACACACCCATTGATTTCAAAATATTCTGGAATCTTACAACTTGTTCAGTGTTTCTTAAATCAGTAACTTTTGCTAAACGGTTAACTTTTCCGCCTGAAATCACATAAGCATCTTTAGCAATTTTAGTCACTTCAAATTCGCTATCATCATTATTATAAGCATCTAAATCTTCTTCTACAATTAAATCAAATTCAGGTTTTGGAATCTCATCAACTTTAGCAGAAACGAAATAAAGCAAGTCATTCAAGCCCTCTTTAGTTACAGCTGAAATCAAGAAAACGTCTGGGGTAAATGCATTAAATTCTTTTTTAAACATTTCCCTGTCTTCTTCAAGAACTGAATCGATTTTATTCAAAACAACTATTTGATATAAATTAGCTAGCTGCTCAGAATGCTTTCGCAACTCTTCATTAATAACCTTATAATTCTGAACAGGATTTTCAGCTGTTAAATCCACAATATGAATCAAGAAACGACATCTTTCGACGTGGCGTAAAAACTCGTGGCCGAGTCCTACACCCTCAGAAGCACCCTCAATAAGTCCAGGAATATCAGCTATAACATAAGATCCCCCGTCATCTTTTTTTACAACTCCCAAATTAGGAACTAAAGTTGTAAACGGATAATCAGCTATCTTTGGTCTAGCAGAACTAACAGAGCTTATAAAGGTAGATTTACCAGCGTTTGGCATACCTAGTAAGCCAATATCAGCAATAAGTTTTAATTCAAGTTCTAAAATTCTTTCGATACCCGGCTCACCAGGTTCACAGAATTGAGGCGCACGTTTTTGAGCAGTTGCAAATCTTGCATTACCACGACCGCCACGGCCACCTTTTGCGATAAGAACTGTCTGCTCATTTTCTGTAATATCAGCAATAATTTTACCAGTTTTAGTATCCCTAACAACTGTACCCAAAGGAACTCTTATATAAGTATCCTTAGCACAAGCTCCGTGCATACCTTTGATACCGCCGTTTTCTCCAGATTGAGCTTTATAAACAGACTTGATTTTGAAGTCCAAAAGCGTAGACATATTTTCATCAGCAACAAAATAGATGTCACCACCACGACCTCCATCACCACCAGCTGGTCCGCCTTTATCGACATATTTTTCTCTACGCCACGCAACCATACCGTTACCGCCATGTCCTGATACTACTCTTATTTTTGCTTTATCTAAAAACTTCATCTTTTACAACCTTTTGTCGGGACACATTCAATACCAATACCAAATTCTTGTGTTGTTCCAAGTGCCCCTCTAGAACTTACTACCAGCGGGTTCAAGCTAGTTGGATTTATATTGATTTTCGTTTATTGTATAATAATACTACTATGAAAAAGCTTAAAAATACATTATTTAGTAACAAACCTGTTACAATTGACGAAAATTCTTTGATTATGGCGATCGAATCAAGCTGCGACGAGACTGCTTGTGCAATTGTAAGAGGCGGAAGAGAAGTTTTAGCAAATATTGTTGCCTCACAAATAAAAATTCACGAAGAATTTGGCGGTGTTATTCCTGAAATCGCAGCCAGAGAACACTTAGAAGCTGTGAACGTTGTTGTTGATGAAGCTTTCAAACAAGCAGGAGTAACAGCAAACGATATCACCGCTTTTGCAGGCACTGTTGGCCCTGGACTAGTGGGATGTTTATTAGTAGGACTAAACGCTACAAAATCTCTAGCTCTAGCATATGACAAACCTTTTATTGGTATAAACCACCTAAATGCCCATATTAGTGCGAACTTTATTGATACAGATTTAGAGCCTCCATTCATTGCGCTTCTAGTAAGTGGTGGTCATACACAAATAATTGATGTTAAATCTTATTCTGAATTAGAAATCATAGGAGAAACCATCGACGATGCTGTAGGTGAAGCTTATGATAAAGTTGCTCGTTTAATAGGACTTCCATATCCTGGCGGGCCAAAACTAGATAAATTGGCTCAAGAGGGAAATCCACACGCTTTTAAACTCCCAGAAGCAAAAGTTGATGGGTATAATTTCAGTTTTAGCGGTCTTAAAACCGCAGTTTTAAGACTTGTAAAATCTTTCGACGGTCAAGAATTACCAACTGCTGATATCTGTGCAAGCTTTCAAGAATGCGTTTCATCAACTTTGCTTAAAAAAGTCAAGCGTGCAGCTGAAGAACGAGGTTACAAACAAGTTGTTCTTGCAGGAGGTGTTGCAGCAAACTCTGAAATCCGTAAGAAGATTTTTGACCTCAAAGATGATGGTTATAATGTATTTGCCCCTATAATGAAGTACTGCACAGATAACGCATCAATGGTCGCTAGCGCTGCATTCTTCTTTGATAAAACTTTTGATAACATTGATGTCGAAGTATTCTCTAGAGTTAAGTAATCTTGGCATGTAAGGAAGACTTTGTTTCTGGTATAATAAGACTTGTGTGGAGTATTCGTATAGGATAAATTCCCGTTCACTAGCTGTTATTTATATAATGTAAATAATTGTAAAAACATGCCTTTAAAATGGCAAAAAAAAATAATTACAGGCATTGAAATTATTGAGTACCGGGTAGGGGTTCGTATGATAAAAGCAGTTAAAATAGCCGATAATATCAAATTCCGCTCTAAAGATTCTCAAAAATCTGAGAACAAGGAGTCTCATACTCTGCCAAATAACATAAGAACTCAATTCGAACAAGGAACCCAAAGAGTAATGAGCGCTTTTATAGACTACCCAGCAAAAGGCTTGATGGGGGATATTAATTCTAATTTTTACGAATTTCTTACAATGGGAATTGTCCCATACATAGCCGGTAGTGCTATGTTTATGACAGTTTTCAACATCACTAAACACTTAGATGCTAAAGGGCATAAGTCTGCAAGTAACTTTGGCAAAAAAATGGCGATGGGAGTAATTCTCTACGGAGTGCTTAAAAGTTTATCAAAAGCTTTAGTAACAAAGCCTGTTAAAGCTTTCACTGGCGTTGACACAGAGATGCCTTACCAAAACAAAGTATACAATCTACCTAAAGGTCCTGATGAAACTGCTGATTTTGATATTAGATGGCAACAAAGAAAAATCTTTGATAGCAAAGAGTTTTATCGTAAAGACTTACTTGAAAAAGAATTCCCTAACAAAGCGTATTTTAACAATGTCGCAAAAAAACTCGGTCTTGGAGAGAACTTAAACGATTCAGTAAGTGAGACTTCACCTATTATTCAAAATATAGTTGCAACCTCTAATTTAGCTAAGAGTCTGTCATCATATTGTTGGGCTGCTGTCGGTGTTGGAATGGCGACTCAAGATGCTTGGCTAGATTTCTTCGCTACACTTGGAAATAAAAAACAATACGTCGCAAAAGAGGGTGAAAATTTTGTAACAAGAGTTATAAATAAAACCAAAAACTTTACTAAAAACATATGGAATGGTTCTATAGCTCTTATTAAAGCTTTTGGAAAATCATTCAAACAATTGTGGCAAGGTAATGCTAGCAAGAGCGGTTTCCCTAAACACGCTGGCAAAGCTTTAATATTGTTTTCAACACTCGTAACATCAGTATTAACTGCAAATACAATTATTCGAGCTCGTAGCTTAGCTCAAAATAACAACAAAAAAACTATTGATAACAAAAAAGAAAGCATAGAAATTTAAGTATGGCTATTAATCCAATACAAGTGAATATTAATAATGAGGTTTCTTACAAAAAGAAGCCTTATAAACCATATTTAGAAGCAACTGGCGCTGTGAGTACAGATAATCTTGTTAAACCCCTACCCCCTCAAGGTTATCTAATCCACGACAATTTAGGAAACAGCATCAAGTATTTCTTTAAAGACATCGGATATGATTTAAAAGCTGTTAAAGATGGATTCAGAGGAACCGCAAATGACCATCAATCTGGACGATTAAACGACGTTGGGTTAAAACTTGGCGGTATCGGTATCGCAACATATTTAGCAACACAAACTACAAACCCTAAAGCAAGGTTAATGGAATATATTGGGCTTGGTGCTTTTTTAACATCAATGGCTATATTCCCTAAACTTGGAATCAACCTCCCTGCAAAAATTAAACACGGGTTTGATATTGATAAACAATATGTAGACGATCAAGGTCGCAAAAAATCTGTAATGCAAGATAGCAATTATGTGCCTTACGATATGTACCTCGGAGAAATCCCAGAAGAAGATTTAGCAACTATCGGGGACAGAATGGGAATACCTCATGATATCAAAAATAGAAATGATGTCATTAGAGAGCAGATGAAAAAAATTGCAACACAAAATAATACTTTATGGATGCTTACTGCTGGTTTTGCAACCCCTATAATGAGTGCTCTACTTTGCTGTGGTTTAGAAAACTACGTTGTCGGCCCAGCTTTAGAAAAAGCACGCTCAACAAAATATAACAACTTAATAAATTCAATGCTTAAGACAACTGAATCAATGGAATTGGCTTCTGAACTTATTACAAAAAATAATGTAAGTGAAAGCATTTCAAAAACATTAAATAGCTATATGGGACAAGAATTACCTAAAGAAGAATTTGAAATGATTTATCATCAACTTACAGAGAACCTTGATGCAAATCTTTCAAAAAGTATCAAAAACGACTTAGCAAACATCCTAGCAAAATCTGCAGCTAATGGAACAAAGTCAGTAGTGCTTAACGGAGATACAATCGAAGAAATTATCAACATAACTAAAAATTCTATTGGTAAACAAAATAAAAATATTTTAGAAAAAATATTTATTCCAAATCCAGAAGAAATTGAAGCTATTATCAAAATATTCACAAATAGTTCTGACATAACAACAGGGGCTTCAACTTCAGTTGAAAACATTCCAGCACTCAAAGAAAAACTAAGAGAATTATTCAATTCTAGAATTGCAAAAAGCGGCATTCCCGCAGAACATTTAGATTTTGTTGAAGCAAAAAGAGATTTGATTATAGATAATATCTCTAAATCACTAAAAGCTAAAAAATCATCTTTTGTAACAGAAGAAAGTGTAAATGAGATTGTTAATTTTGCAAAAATCATAGGCGAATTTAAAGATAATCAAATTACGCTTGCAAAATGCAAATCATTTAAATTTGAACATGCACCAGAAACAATCCTTGCTCGCTCTTATGATAAATTTGAAAAAGCTTTATTAAAAGAGCTTGGATTCTCTTACAAAGAACTTAAAAAAATGAGAGAGTCATCCAGTTATACAAAAGAAATTTTTGATAAAAAGCTAGTTGAACTTTGCAAAGATGAAAATAAATTCAAAAAAGTTATGACTAAGCTTGGAAACATTATTGCAGAAATGGAAATAAACCTACACGGTACTGATGCTGACGAATCATTTGTTAAAAATCTTATAACTGCAATTGAAAATAATTATAACAAGACTGCTTTAAGACTTGACAGGCTTAGTGCAAGTAGCTTTGAAAACACTATAAGAGCTCTTGTTCAAGAAGACATCAGCAGATTAACAACTTCGGTATCTTCTAAAGGAGAAGTATTTGATTTATTAGACGGTCTACTCTCTAACAAAATCAAATCTGCAGATGCTAATTTGGAAGAATACATTCGTTATCAATCTAGAGGCGTTGGTTCTTCTAAAAACGCAGAAATTTCAAGAATATTTGAGCGTTATCAAGGAGCAAAAAATTCTTTTAACAGAATTCTACACACCCTAGACGTATACAAAAGAGCTACTAACCCTGAAACTTTTGCTGAAGTTTTGGCAGGAAAAAGCCCAGAATATAGAGAAGCTATTATTCAAAAAGTTAAAGAAGCTTTACTTCAAGCTACAGCATCAAACCATACAATGAAACTTGATTTAGTAAACAACCCTCTTTTCTACAAAGATGTTATGAACTCTGCTTGGGCAGCAGAAGCTGGAGCACATCTCGGTACAAAACAAAATGGGGTAGTTTCAGAAGCAACAAGAGTTGCTCTTAACGAAACTAAGCACGGTAGCAAAATCAATTTACTTGAAAGATTCCAACACTATATTTCAAAGTTCAGAAACATCATAGCAAATAGTGAAGTAGACTTTACTAAACCAAATCACATTATTGAAAGTAATGTAAGAAAAGATTTTACCAGAGCAGAAAAAACTAGAATGTCTTTCTTCAATCTAGTAGGACAGACACCAGTAGATATGCTAAAAGGCGCAGCTAATAGAAAATATAACACCCAAAAATGGGTAAGAACAGTGTCCGCAATCTGTGGCACAGTTTTTGGGGTTGCATTCTTAGCTCAACTAGGTTTCGGAAAATTAAAAAACCCTCAAAATTTACAGAAGCAGGTGAACGATGAACAAAATTAGTAATATTTCATTAACTCCTAACTCAATAACTTATATCTCATATATTTATCCTGTAAAAAAAGAGGATAAGTACATTAGTAGTCCTGCTGAAAATACTGTCATTTCAGATTATTTATATGCGTCTGCGATATCAAACATTCCACTTGTCCAAAAGGCTGAAAATAGAAACGCAGAAAGCTTTAATTATAAAAATAATCTACGAACAATGATTCAAAATAACGAATCAGTTATGCTTGCAATCGCACCAAGAACATTTACTGCTAAAGATACAAATGGTGATGAAAAAATCTCACTTAGACTAGGTGAAAAACCCGGAACTTTACTTAGCGCTATTTCTAGATTAGATGAGCTTAAAAATGACGGAATAAATACTATTCATATTCTGCCAATTCACCCACCAGGACTTAAAAATGCAATGGGAACAGCAGGTTCATTATACTCACCTGCTAGATTCCTAGAAAAAGACGGTAGCTTAGCTATAGATCCTATTATTATAGATAAAAACGATTCTCGTACTCCTAGCGAACAATTTAAAGCTTTTATTGATGAATGCCACAAACGAGACATAAAAGTTATGCTAGACTTACCAAGCTGTGCTTCTGTCTCTTGGTTTGAAGCAGAAAAGGAGCTTATGGCTTTTGGTAGAAACGGTGAAGACAAAACCCCTCAAGGCTGGGCAGATATTCGTATGTTTGAGCCTTGGGATGACGAAACAAAACGCACTTTAAATCCTAAGCTTTTAGAAATGCACAAACAATATGTGGATGCTTGTATTGATTTAGGTATCGACGGCATTCGTGCTGATGTTGCAAGGGCAAAACCAACAGAATTTTGGGACATTATAATCCCTTACTCACGCAGTAAAGATCCAGAATTTGCTTGGCTTGGAGAAGCTTATACTTACGAATGTGCATCTCCTCAAGTTAATATGCCATATGACAGACCTGAAGACTCACTAAGAGCAGGTTTTGATGAATACTATGGACAATATCACATTTTCCACGAATGGAAAGATGCGAAAGAATTCAATGATTACATCAAGCTAAATCTTGATATGTCTCACCGTTTACCAGCAGGAAAATCTTGTATTGGCTCATTTGCAACACACGATGACACATCTCCAATGACACACGGCGGTGCAAATTTCTGTAATATGACAACAATAATCCAATCTACAATACCTATGTGTAATCCATACTTCGTCGACGGGTTCCAAAGCGGAGACTACTACGATTACAATTACTCACATAAAGATAATGATGAAACAGTAACCTATAAAATGGTAAAAGAGCAAGATTTTGAAGCTCACGATTCAGAAAAAGAATTCCAAACAGAGGGGTATCATAATTATCAATATTCACCAAAAGACAATGCACAAGAGGGTCTAGTAAAACAACCTCATTTTGAAATGGAACACCACGCATTTAAGCTAGATATATTTAATCTATCAAGACAACCTGGCGGTAATGATCCCGACATCGGAAGAGTTATGCGTGAAACACTAAAAATGAGAAACGCAAACAAAGATTTGTTTGCGGACAAAAATAGTAGCTTTATTGTATTAGACAAATACGGAGATAAAAAAGACCAAATTATTGCATACGCAAGACACAATAACGGTCGCACAGCTGTTGTTATTGCAAACAAAAACCCAAATAGAAGATTGACAGGTACAATTAAAATTCCTGGACTTCTTGAAACACAAGAGCTTAAAAATATGACACCAAGTTATGGCGAAAAAAGTCGTTTTCAAGTAGCAGAGAATGAAATCCGTGTTGATTTATCACCAAGCGGAGCTTATGTATTTGAAATCGACACGCCAAACATTGAAGAAGATTGCAAAGAAAACGTTTTCAGACAAAAAGTTTCTGAGTAAAACGCAAACATTGAATAAAGACGAAAAAAAAGACCGGCTCAGTCCGGTCTTTTTTCTACAAAATTTATATTTATGTTGTTTTAGCGCAAAAAGCACTTACACCGCTCAAGTCAACTTGGCGTACTTTCTCATTAAATACGTTTCCATCTGCTTTTGCAATATGTGCTCCTGCACCTTGAATATTTCCATTAAATTCTGGTTTTGGAAAACGATCAATAAAACTTACTCCGTTGGACATAGCTGTCTCCTTTCTTCTTATTTATACTCATATTCTCTATTAATATATCTTATGTATATATAAAGTTTATACGCATAAAAAAATTGCCTTTTTAGAAAGGCAATTTTAACATTTGTTTACAATTCTAAATCTACTGTAAAAATAATTTCAGTTTGTTAGTTATACAAGCTGAGTCTAGCACACAATCTCTAGGTATATATCGTGAAGATCTACCGCCATCCTTAAATAAAAGTGCATAAGGTGCATTTGGATATATATGATATTTAGTATTAAAAAACTTAGCTTCTGGTTTTGCTATATCCAATTCCACAAAGTTATAATCACCTACAAAATCCGACTGAATGGATCTAAAGGATTGAAGTGCTCTTTGATATTCTTCAGCCCAGTCTGCATAAACTAAAACAATCATAGGAGTCCTATCTGCGTTATTATATGCTTCTTCAAAATTTATAGCTTGTGAAGATTTACAACATACAAACGATAAAAATAGGATTAATAAAGAAAGCTTTAAAATTTTTTTCATAAAAATAACTCCTAGAAAAGTACAAAAGGCGGATTTGTGAATACAAATCCGCCTTTTAGTATAATAATTACTCTTGTTCCATACCTTTACAGATATAATCCATTTCTTCAATAGATGCGTAGACAGAGTGACATCCACAATCTACATAAAGAATTTGACCAGTTGTACCGGAAGATAAATCTGAAGCAAGGTATAGCCCAGCTCTACCAACGTCTTCTAATGCAACATTTCTACCTAGAGGTGCTTTAGCAGTAGCAGCTTTAAGCATTTTACCGAATCCACCAATACCACTTGCAGCAAGAGTTTTAACAGCGCCAGCAGAAATACAGTTAACTCTAACACCCTTTTTACCTAAGTCTGTTGCAAGATATCTCATAGAAGATTCTAGTGCAGCTTTTGCAACACCCATTACGTTATAATTTGCTACAACATATTCAGAACCAAGATAAGTTAGAGCAAAAACTGAAGCTCCTTCATTTAATAAAGGTTCAGCGTGCTTACAAATTGAAACTAAAGAATATGCACTAACACCCATAGCAATATCCCAGCCAGCTTTTGATGTATCAATAAATCTACCCATTAAATCTTCACGAGTAGCGAAAGCAACAGCGTGAACAACAAAATCTAATTTTCCATAGATTTTTTCACATTCAGCAAAAACCGCTGCAACTTCATCTTCTTTTGTTACATCACAATTCATAATTAATTTTGCGTTCATACCTTCAGCAAGAGGTCTTACACGTTTTTCCATAACATCCCCTGCATAAGTAAACGCAATATCAGCACCCTCATTAAATAATTGTTGTGCAATAGCATATGCAATACCGTGAGTATTAGATACACCAAAAATTATACCTTTTTTACCTGTCATTAATCCCATGATTAAAACTCCTCTTTTATCTAATTACAAATCTAATTTTATCAAAAACAAAATGTGATGTAAAGAAAATATAAAGAGGGTAAATATAAAGGGGGAATATAAAAACAGATAAAACTTTAGCACAATAAAAAGGGATTGAACGAATCCAATCCCACATATAAGTACATATCCCAATCAACAACAAATTAAATTTGTTTATATATTCAAAGCTTAAATTAAGTTCAATGCTACGCTTGGCAACTGGTTTGCAGTTGAAAGCAATGTAGCAGAAGCTTGTTGTAATATTTGAGCTTGAATAAAGTTAGAAGATTCTTCAGCAATATCTGTATCTCTTAATGTTGACAACGATGATGTTAAGTTTTGAGACTGAACATCAAGTGCTGATACTGCAGAAGAAACCCTGTTTTGAGCAGCACCTATTGCTGTAACTCTGCTAGAAATATCATCAATTGCGTCATCTAGAAAATCAAGCATTTCTTTTGCACCAAATGTAGCACCGGTTTGAAGATACAATTTTTCTTCATCAGCGTCATATATAAGACCTGCACAAGCTGCTGCAAGAGTTTGCATACCTTCATCTGAATTCAACTTAGTTGTACCCTGCACATAGCTTGCGTTTGCGCCTGTTAATTGAGTGCCAATATTAGCCATAGAAGCAAACAAGCCGCTCACACTTGCATTAGAGAACAAACTTACATCCAAATTGATTCTGCTGTACTCGTTAGCATACAGCCCAACTTGTAAGTTGATACCGTTAGAAGTCATACCTACGTCTTTATTTTCTTCTTCAGTTCCACCTTCAATGTATGACATCAACTTAATGCCATTAAATTCTGAGTTCGCTGCAATACGAGTAACTTCTTGTAATCTAGCATATATTTCTGATTGAATAGCTTTCAAGGATTGAGAGCCATAAGTACCGTTTGCAGCTTGTTCTGTCAAATCTCTCACACGTTGCAAGTGACTTGTTAGCAAACCATAAGTTTCTTCAGCTGTTGATAACAAATCTGCACCAGTAGCTGCGTTATCAGCAGCAACATCTAATGACCCCAACTGAGTGACCCACATATTTGAAATTGAATAACCTGCAGCGTTATCTGATGCGTGGTTGATTTTATAACCAGTCGTCATTCTTTCAATTGACAAGTTAAGCGCATTAGTCGCACTATCAAAGTTTCTCTGCGCAATAAGTGACGAAATGTTTGTGTTAATAGTTAGAGCCATATTCCTTAAAACCTTTCTTTACAGACCTAAAGTCTGTAGACATAATCCCTTAATCTTTTTATAAAACGTTGAAAAATATAAAAAACCTAATCTCTTCTAAACTCTCTCGCAATAAGGTTTATATATTAATCACATACCCTTGTATACAATCATTATAGATTAACTGTATAAAATGTACAGCATGCCATTATAATATTTTTACATTTGTTTACAATAGAGTTTTTAATAGTGTTTATACTAAAATAATTAAAGGATAGGAGGGTCTTTTATGCCAAAGGTTATAACTATAGGTAGCGCAACAATGGATGTTTTTGTTGAATGCGACGAAGCAAACATCGTATCAGTTTGTTCTAAAGATAGAAACGCTGACTTTATGAGTTATCCCTATGGTTCAAAAATTGACATCTCAAGCTTTGCCTCAAATGTTGGAGGTGGTGGAGTAAACACTGCTTGTAATTTTGGGAATCTTGGCTTTAACACTTCTGCTATATTCAAAATTGGCAAAGATATTTATTCTGAGGGCATATTAGATTTCTTCAAATCACAAAATGTAGATTTAAAAACTATCGTACAAAACGAGAATGTTTCAACAGGTTTTTCTATTATTCTAGTTAGTTTTCAAGGTGATAGGACTGTTTTAGCTCACCGTGGTGCAAATGCCCTAATAACCGAAAACGATATAGATTTTGAAGCAATTAAAAATGCTGATTTAATTTATATCGCACCACTTAATGGAGAATCAAATAAAGTTCTTGAACCAATTGTAGAATTTGCACATAATCACGATACAAAAATTTGTTTTAATGCAGGCACTACAAGCATAAAAAAAGGTCACGAACATCTTAAAAAAATATTAGAATCAGCTCACGTTGTCGTTATGAACAAGGAAGAAGCTACAATGACAACAGGGATTCATGTTAGACCTGACACCAAAACAGAAAAATTTTCGCAAGATGTTATTCATCAAGATATTAAAAAAATGCTACAAGCACTAAAAATAAAAGATTATCAAGTTGTAGTAATTACAGACGGAAACAAAGGTGCTTATGCATATGAGGGCAAGAAATTTTATTACTGCCCAATTTTCCCATCAGAAGTTATATCAACACTTGGGGCAGGCGATGCTTTTGCTTCAACATTTTGTGCAGCGTTATTTAAAAACAACAAAGATATTGGCAACGCTCTAATGTATGGCTCTGTAAATTCATCTTCAGTTGTCTCAAAATTTGGGGCAACAGAGGGGTTACTGACTTTTGAAGAAATAGAAGCAAAGCTTGCTAGCAAGCCCGAGTACACATATTTAGTAGGATAGATTAATGTTTCAAAATTTTTCACCAAATATGCTAAAGACGTTTGAACTTTGTCCAAAAAAGTTTTATTTCCGTTATGTAAAAAACATATCAATGCCAACTAATGATGAAATATTTGAACTTGGTAAAAACATTCACGCCATAGCCTCATATTATCTTCGGAAAGAAAACATTGATAAAATGGAAAAATCATTATCCGAAAAAGAAAAAATAATTTGGGAGTACCTAAAAAACATTGAATATTTTTCATACGAAAGTATAAACACAGAATACAACCTTTCAGTCAAAGTTGGTATGCATTTTTTTGGAGGACGTATTGATGCTTTGGTAAAAAAAGGTGACACTTATTATATATTAGACTACAAAACTGGCTCAGCTCCTAAGAATGCAAAATATGATTTTCAAACAATTGTATACTTACTTGCAGTAAAGGAATTCTTTAAAACCAACAATGTGAATTTTGTATATTTAGATTTAAAAAACAAAACTGAGACAAAAATTGAACTCACAGAAGATTTAGTCAAAGAATACGAAGAAAAACTTATATCAATTGCTGAGAAAATCAATTCTTCAGAATACAACACCAAACACAAAGAGTGTAAATGCGAATATAAAGCTATTTGTTATTAGCATGCTATAATTTATTCTATGAAAGATTACTTGATAGATACACACGCACATTTGGATATGCTTAAAGACTTTGACATCTCTGGAGTCGGAAAAATTGTCGTACCTGCAGTAGAAGTCTCGACTTTAGATAAAGTCGTTAGCTTGAGCGATATACCTAATGTTTTTTCAATGGTTGGAATTTACCCATCAGAAGCTAAAACATATACAGAAGAAGTTGAAGCAAAAATGATTGAATTAGCTAAAAACCCAAAAGTTGTAGCTATTGGAGAAATCGGACTTGACTATTATTGGGATAAATCTTTTGTTGATTTACAAAAAGAAGTATTTATAAAACAGATTAAATTAGCAAATAAGCTTAATTTGCCGATTGTGGTACACGACAGAGAGGCACATAAAGATTGTTATGACATAGTCAAAGAATATAACAAAAATTCTAAGGTTTTATTCCACTGTTTTTCTGGCAGCGTTGAATTCATGCAAGAATGTGTAAAACAAGGTTGGTACATTGCTATAGGTGGAGTTGTAACTTTCAGAAATGCGGTAAAAATAAAAGATGTTGCCAAAGAAATACCTTTAAATAAACTCGTCTTAGAAACAGATGCACCATACTTAACTCCAGTACCGTTTAGAGGCAAAGAAAACAAGCCTGCTTACACAAAATATGTAGCAGAAGAAATTGCACGCATTCGAGAAATGCAAGTAGAAGAAATTATTGATATTACAACAAGGAACGCTGAGGAGTTTTTCAACATATAATATGGCAAAAAAAGAACGATTAGATAAAATTTTAGTAGATTTAGGATATTTTGAGACCAAAAGCAAAGCTTCTAGTGCAATACTTGCCGGCAATGTTATGATAGGAACAGAAGTTATTACAAAAGCTGGTTATCAACTAGATTCAACAAAAGAATACGATTTCAGAGTTAAATCAATGCCTTATGTGTCAAGAGGCGGATTTAAGCTTAAGAAAGCTTTGGAAACATTTGATGTAAATATTAAAGATAGAATTTGCCTTGATGCTGGGGCTTCGACTGGTGGGTTTACAGATTGCCTACTACAAAACGGCGCTAAATTTGTTTACGCTGCAGATGTCGGATATGGACAATTAGATTGGAAAATCAGAAGCTCAAAACAGGTTAAAACAATAGAAAAAACAAATTTGAGAACCTGCTCTTTTGAAGATATCTATGAAGAAAATGAACCTATTGCAGATTTATTGGTGTCTGATTTATCATTTATTTCTTTAGAAAAAATTCTGCCAAATTTAAAAACATTAATGAATCCTCATTTTCATGAAATGATTTGCTTGATAAAACCACAATTTGAAGCTGGTAAAGATTTAGTCGAAAAAGGCGGGGTCGTAAGAGACAAGAAAGTACATATTGAAGTTATTCAAAATGTTATAAACTGCGTTAAAAATTTAAACTACACAATTAAAGGCTTAACTTACTCCTCTATAAAGGGCCCAGCAGGAAATATTGAATACTTGATTTGGTTTACGACAGAAAATTGCGAAGAAAGTTTTCCTGACATAAATGAATTAGTTGAAACAACACATAAAACCCTGTAAAAACTGTCACCCCGCACTTGATACGGAGTTGCAGGGGTAAATATTAAGTAAGCCTATGCGATTCCGTGTCGAGCACGGAATGACAATTGTAATTGTCTCTACTAGTACTTAACCTCACAGACATATTACCGTCATTCTCAGCCGTAGGCTGGGAATCCAGCTATTTGTGATTTCCATAAAATTCTCGATAAGCTGGATCTCCAAAAGCTTTGCTTTTGAAGATGACAGACAATGGTTGTAACTACTAAATCAATTGCAATGCTAGTGCTACGCACGTAGATAATTGGGCGGCTTGAATGGTTTATACTCCAAGCACAAATTCAGCCTAATAGCCCGCCTTTAAGCAAAGCTACTAGATTAATTGCAATACAATAGCTACGCACGTAGATAATTGGGCGGCTCGAATAGTTTATACTCCAAGCACAAATTCTGCCTACTAGCTCGCCTTTAAGTACGACTACTAGATTAATTGTAGTGCTATTGCTGGTGTTTGGTTTGCGGTTGCCATCAAGGTTGTACTTGCTTGTTGTAAAATCTGTTGTTGGATATATTGACTACTTACCTCTGCGATATCTGCGTCACGAATAGTTGAACGGGTTGATACAAGGTTCTCGTACTGTGTTGCGATTTCATCAAGAGCAGATTCAAGTCTATTCTGTACAGCGCCGTATTCTGTAGCTTTGTTTGAAACAACAGAAAGTAAATCATCTATTTTTGTTAAATAATCTGTTGTTGTATCAAGACCAATACCATACAAATCATTCACCCCATCAAGAACGAATCCAAGATTCAACGTGATACGGCTTGATTCTCCTGAATGGATTCCGATTTGGAAGTTTATTGCACCTGCTGGTGTACCACCTGTAGCTGGTGGGTCGAATACCATTAAAACAGGGACACCATTTTCTATTCTCCAGCCTGCATCTCTTGTGTACCCCATTGATTCAAGAAGTGCTGGTGATTGGAGTTCGGCAAGGGTTTTGGCCTCGCAAGTCATTGTGTTGCTAACACTATTATCAGAATAAATCGCATCCAAACCAGTTTCGCTGTTGTAATAGTTGCCAGTTCCGCTTAAATCGCCATTAGCAGAACCAATCAGACTGCCAGGAGTACTTGAGATTGATTCCACATTACTTGTAGTATAGCAGTTAGTAATAGTTACACCGTTACTTACACCAGCAATTAATCCACCACAAATATCCTCGCCACTTACATTACCCGTAGCATAGCAATTAGTGACCGTAGTATCAAAAGCGTTGGCAATTAATCCACCCCCAATAGCACTTGAACCATTAGTTCCATCAACATTACCAGTTGCATAGCTATTAGTAATAATTACATTGTCGCTACTTGAAACCAGACCTCCAGCCGTGTCACCAGCTACATAACCAGTAGCGTAGCAATTAGTTATTTCAAGATTATTAGCGTAACAAACCAAGCCACCAGCATAGCCGCCTTGAGAGTCATATGTTGCATCTACACTTGCTGTTGAATATGAATTTGATATTGAACCGCCATCCATTGAACCAACAAGTCCACCGGCACCAGCATAACTAACAACACTACCAGTAGCGTAGCTGTTGGTTATTTCTACATTTTCAGCATAACCAACCAGACCTCCGGCATAGCTACCAGTAGATTCTACACTAGCTGTTGAATATGAATTAGATATAGAACCGCCTTGCATCCAACCAACCAGACCGCCGGCATTAGTCGAATCACCATGAACACTACCCTCAACGACTGCACAGTTTTTTATTGTTGTGTCTGTAGCAAAATCAATTAATCCGCCACAATCATCATCAAAATATGCAATTGTTACATCTTTCAATATAACAGAATCTATAGTTGCTCCATCTGTCTCATAAAACAAACCATAATACGATTCTAAATTAGATATTGTATGACTATTACCTTTAAAAACACCACTAAAAGGAAGACCGTCGACCTCATTACCTATTCCATAAAACTCTATCCCATCCATATTAATATCAGATGTTAGTTCAAAGGTTACATTGGTGGTATCTGCACCGTCATCATTTACCATCTCTGACAATGCAACTAAGTCGTCGGAGTTGCAGATATAATAGGTCTCGCCCTCTTGGAATGTTTCGCCTGCGGCTTTAATCGCTGCGACTTGTTTATTTGGGTCGACTGTGACTGCTCTTGGTGCAGCGAATGCTGCGACAGCTGGAGTTGCTTCTGCCCCATTTACCCCCTGAAATAGGTTGATTCCGTTGTATTCTGCTGTTGAATACAGTCTGTTGATTTCGTCTACTAGTGCGCTGGCTTCGGAGTTAATTGCTTGTAAGGATTGTGAACCGTAAGTACCGTTGCTTGCTTGGGTTGCAAGAGCTCTTAGTCGTTCTAGTTTATCTGTTATTTGATCAAGACTTCCGTTTGCAGAATATAACATATCAAGTCCCATTGATGCGTTTTCTTCTGCTACCATATATGAGCTTATCTTTGTTGTTAGGTTTGTTGATATTGAATAGTTAGCTGCGTTATCTTTTGCATGGTTTATTTTAAAGCCCGTTGTCATTCGCTCAATCGCTAGATTGAGTGCGTCGGTGCTCTTGGTAAGGCTACGCTGAGTGATGAGGCTTGAGAGGTTGGTATTTATGCTAATCATAAAGCACCTCCCAAAAGGTACGCCAAGACTGCGCCCCTAGTCAGCCCAAAGCATGACCACAAGCGGGTTGTAGCTAGTTTATCTTTATCTAATTTTGCTCTTCTTATTTGTACGATATCCATATACCCTGTATTTATTATACTGTCCTTAGTTTTTTAATTCCACATGTTTAATATTTTGTAACGCCAAACCATACAAATCGTTACATAAGTTAATAAAAAAGGTTGTATACCCATTATAATCAGAAATTTTGACAGCAAAAAGGTTAAGAAATATTAAAAAAGGTCTTTTTGAAGACCTTTTCTAAAATATTTTATTCAAACAATTCATATAATCTTTTTCTTATATCTTTATCAGAAAGCTCTTCTGTAATCTTATTCAAATCCATCGTCATTTGATAATATTCAGCTGCCGACGATTTATCACCAATAGCTTGATATGCTCGAGCTAGATTAAAGTACGCAAGCGTATAATTAGGATTAATTTTAACCGCATTTTTGAAATATTCTAACGATTGTTTAGGATCGCCATAACCGTCTAAATACACAACACCTAAGTTGTTTTGAGCTATTTCAAAATCTGGATTCAGTTCAATTGATTTATGGAACGCAACAACTGATTCTTCTAAATAGTCTTTTTCCCAAAGAGCTAGACCAGTTTTTGCATAAGTTAAAAAGTTCAACGGGTCTACAGAAATCGCATCACAATAAATTTTTATTGCTTTGTCCAAATCATTTTGAGCCATAAACAAGTCACCCAACGAGAGTTGAATATCAACATTATTAGGATCTAACACCATTCCAGCATTAAATGTTGCCTCAGCGGCTTGATAATTTTCTTTAATCTCTGCATAAATAGCACCAAGTGCATGGCACACAATTGAAGTCCATTCAGCGTCAGGGTTTAGCTTAATCGCTCTTTGATAATAATCAATTGCATCGTCATACAATTCTGCTTTCACATAAGCATAAGCTAAAGAATTGTTATAGTATGGATTTTCAGGATTCATTTCCTCTGCTAGTTTAAAAGCAGATACTGCATGTATTTTATCAGATTTTTTAAGATACAAATGCCCTAATTCATAGTAAATCTTATCCAAATCAATACCGAATTCAAGAAGAGAATTGTAATAATCAATTGTTACATCGACATTATCAGGATAATAAGTTTGACTGATTGTCGCTAATTTAATCAACACTTCTCTGTCAGCAGGGTTCATCTCAAAAGCTTTTTTGTAGCACTCTAAACAGGAAGAAATATCGTTGCATTCCAATGATAAATCACCCATTTTTTGATAAAAAAGATTTCCTTGAGCTGTTTTTTCAAGTCCTTTTGAATAAGCTTCAAGTGCAGACGGGAATAATTTCATTTTTTCAAATGTTTCACCTAGAGCTTTGTAAGAAAATACCGAAAAATCATTCGCTAAAAATTTGTAAAACATTTTTAATGATGGACAATCCCACATAATCATCATGCTACCTGACAAGAAATAGTAAAGAAACTTCACCATGTTCTTAACAGACTTTTGATTTTTAATTCTATTTAACAAAAGTTTTGACAAAAATAAACGTGGACGAGCCGAGTTTATTCCTGAACGAGAAATTGCAAGAGAGAATTCCTTTTCTGCCTCTTCAAAGTCACCGTTCAAACATTGGAAATAACCTGTATATATATGCGCATTAGGGTTATTAGGTTCTAAGCTTAAAGCTGTTTTACACTGTTCAAGGGCTCCATCAACCGTTATTTGCCCCTTAATAAGCAACAAACTTGCTAATCTATAATAAGACTCAGACATTGTTGGATTTGCTTTAATAGCATCAACATAGCATTCTATAGCCCTCTCTAGATCTGCTTCTTGCTGTTTTATCAAATACTTTTCGTGAGCTACTCTTGCTTCCTCTAGCATTCCATCAGCAGCAGAGATTGGGGTAAGCATAGGGGTAATTGTATGTTCTGTCATATATTCTCCGAGTCCAATTTATCTTCAAACGTATATTAGGCTAATCGTCAAAGGAAAAATAAACTTTAATATAAAACCGAAGAAATCATCCGAATGGTTTAATTTTATTTTTTTTGAGCATGTAAAGTTTTGTAACAATTTTCAAAAATTCTTAAAGATTTAAGTAAAAAGTGCCGTAAACATTATTAAAAGGGACAACTATAAAGGAAAGCGATTAAACTATGGGAATGTCAGCAGGACAAGCCAGATTACTACAACTAACCACTAGATTCAATGATATTGGTTATGAATTGCAGAACCTTTCAAATCAAAAGGTTTCGCTTTCCCGTGAAATGCAATCTGTATCTAGAGAGTATCAAAACTCACTTTCTCAAAAGATTTTAAAATGGTCAAACAACTCTGGCGTATCATATATGGATTTAAGTTACGCTAATTTGATGCGTCCTAGTGCTATGAACAAAAACAAAGCATATTTACTAACTGATGCTAGTGACAGAGTCGTTGTTGATAATACATACAAAAAGTATGCAGAAATGATTTCTGCAAATGGTGCAGCAGGTGGAGATTGGGAAAGCAACCGTTCCACAATAATTTCAGAACTAACTGGAATACCTGCAGAAAATATAGATAATGCTAGCTCATATCAAGAAGCTATCTGGGATAGTGATTCAACCTTACACGAATTAGCAGCTGAAGAACCTAGTAAAAGCAAGTTCACAGAAAATAATATAAATGATTTATTAAAGAAAGCTGGAACCGCTACAGGTTGTAGCAATGCATTTTCAAAAGGTAGTAACTGGGAAGAAGCATACGGTAACACTGCTTCAACAATTCCACTTGGTGCGAGTACTAGTGCTACAGCGAACCTTAATGGCGTACTTAATCACTTAAATCAAACTTTAAGCAAATATTTCTTAGATGACGCTGATAAATTTACAAAAGCTATTGAAGAAGTAAGAACAGATTATACAGGTTTAATAGCTAATAATGCAGACCAAAGCAATTCTGCAAGTGCATTGAGAGGAAACTCTTCTAACTATAATCTTAATGTAACAACCCTAATCAATGAAATTATGGGGCATTATGCAAATCTAGGAGGAGAGTACACAGAAGCTGAATACAACAACCAAAACCAATACTTATGGTATGACATAGATTCATCTAGTTATTCTGAGTGGAAAAAAGAACACGATGAATGGCAGAAAAAATATGACGAAGCTTCTAATACATACAACTCATCAGTAGGCTCAAACAATCAGCTATTTACAGCAGAAGAAGAGGCTTTAATCAATTTTTATGATGAATTATTTTCTGCAATAGCTGAAAAGGGTTGGTCTTTCAACAACCAAGTAAATGATGTTGATTACTTAAACCAAATGCTTCAAAACGGAATATATACAATTACAACCGTAGATAGAGAAGTTGTATATGATGATAATTACGAAGACTACATCTACAGAAATGATTATTCTACAGACATAGCAAGCAACTTTAAAAATATCTTCACAGTAAACGATTCTGAAGCAAGAGCTGAAGCCCAAGCAGAATACGAATATCAAAAAAGCATAATTAGCGCAAAAGAAACTAAAATAGATACTCGAATGGCAGATTTACAGACTGAACAAAGTGCTATAAAAACAATGAAAGAAAGTATCGAAAAACAAATACAAGAAAATACGGAAAGAAACTTTAAAATAATGGGTTAAAGTTTAATATTGTTTGTGCTACTCTATATATAATTATAGAGGAGTACAAATGTTTGAGTCGTTATCAGATAAACTACAGGATATTATAGCTAAAACTTCTGGTCAAAAAGAATTGACACAGGAAAATATGCAAGATGCTTTAAGAGAGATTAGAAGAGCTCTTTTAGAAGCTGACGTAAACCTGCGGGTCGTTAAAACTTTTATCTCAAACATAAAAGACAAGGCTGATGGTGAAAATGTTTTGAGAGGTGTTAATCCGTCTCAACAACTTGTCAAAATTGTTCACGATGAGCTTATTGAGATATTAGGTAAAGAATTAAAACCTTTAGATTTTTCAGGGCACCCAAACCTTATAATGATGCTTGGTCTACAGGGATCAGGTAAGACAACATCTTCTGCTAAGCTTGCAGTAAAACTTAAAAAAGAGGGACGTAATCCACTTCTAGTAGCTTGTGACGTGTATAGACCCGCCGCAATTACTCAATTAAAAACTTTAGGTTCAGAAATCGGCGTCGAAGTCTATAGTGAAGAAAATTCAACAAATGTTCAAAGCATTGTCCAAAACGCAATCAATTATGCAAAAGAAAACGGATACAACACTTTAATACTAGACACAGCAGGGCGTCTTCAAATTGATACTGATATGATGGCAGAACTACTTTTAATCGATAGAGTTTTCCATCCTGCAGAAAAACTTTTAGTAATAGATTCTATGACGGGTCAAGAAGCTGTAAATGTTGCTGAAAACTTCGATGCACAGCTAGCAATTACTGGTTTGGTTTTGACAAAACTAGATGGTGACTCTAGAGGTGGTGCAGCATTGAGTATTGTTCACTGCACCGGAAAACCTATAAAACTAACTGGTACTGGTGAAAAACTTAACGCACTTGAAGACTTCTATCCAGAAAGAATGGCTGACAGAATTTTGGGGATGGGAGATATTGTATCACTCGTAGAACGTGCTCAAGAAGTTTTTGATGAAAAGACTGCTCGTGAGATGGAAAAGAAAATGGCGAAAGCTGAATTCACTTTCAATGATTTTCTTAAAATGCAATCTCAGATGAAAATGTTTGGTTCAATGGATCAACTTTTAGGAATGATTCCTGGACTAAAAATGTCAAAAGATGACAGACAAATGATTTCTCACGAGGGTGAAAAACAAATGAAAAAGATTGAAGTATTTATACAATCTATGACACCTGAGGAAAGAGATAATCCACAATTAATGAATTCATCTCGTAAAAAAAGAATTTCACAAGGTTCAGGGATACCAATGCATGATATTAATATCTACATTAACCAATTTGAACAAATGCGCAAAATGATGAAAGGGATGTCAGATATGAAAAACATGTTCGGGAAAATGGGAGGCAAACTCGGACAACAGGGGTCAGGCTTGCTTGCTATGCAACAAATGCGCAAAAACATGAGGAGATTCAAGTGAAGCTCATTGTTGGTTTAGGTAATATCGGACAAAAGTACACTTTCACAAGGCATAATGTAGGTTTTATGCTTGCAGATAGCATTGCAATAAACAACAACCTTACTTTCAGAGAAAATTCTCGTCTAAAATGCTTTATGGCAAATTTAAGAGATGGCGTTAATGACTACTTAGTAATAAAACCAACTACCTTTATGAACCTATCAGGTGAAGCCGTTCGTGCCGTAATGGACTATTACAAAATCCCTGTAGAGGATGTATTAATTGTATATGATGATTTAAGTCTTGAATTAGGCAAAATAAGATTTCGTGCAAACGGTTCTGACGGTGGGCACAATGGAATAAAATCAATAATACAACATCTCGGAACACAAAATATTGCAAGACTAAAAATTGGAATAGGGCCACAGCCAAATTTGCCGTCGGAAGTTTTTGTTCTACAAAACTTCTCGAAAGAAGAACTTGAAGCTCTTAAACCAGTACTGTCTAAAGCAAAAGACGGAATAAGTTGTTTCTTTAAAGACGGGATTGCAGTAACACAAAACAAATTCAACTAGGGGTAAATAATATTCAATCCATTTATAGGGTGAGGCCAGAATGGGATTTTTCCAAAAGGAAATAAGGAGAACATAATGAAATTAGCAGAACAATTAGAACTCAATGAAAAATACGATGAAGCATATGCCGAATATAAAAAAGAACTACCTCATAAAAGTGGAGATGTAGAACTTTTGACAAAACTAGCACACCTTGCGTTAATTCTTGAGAAAAAAGACGAAGCTAAAATCTATTACGGCAAAATTTTAGAAGTTGACCCTGCTAATATACTCGCACATGAACAATTAATTGATTTATTCGTAAATGAAGATAAATTCAAATATTACTTATTCCGTGGAAATTTACACTCGCTTCAGCAACAATACAGCCACGCAAAAAGTGATTATAAAAAGGCTATCGACAACGCAAAAGACCAAGAAGAAGCTCTTCCTGCAAGATATCTTTATGCTGGTTTGGCTGAACAGCAAGAAAAGCTCCAAGAAGCAATTGACGAGTACCTAAGAATTTCTGATTACGACGAAAAAAATCCTATAGTGTTCTTAAAACTAGCCGAGCTATACGAAAAAACTGAAGGGATAATTGCTTCAATAGAAATTCTTGAAAGAGGTTATAAAGAAAATGGATTCAAAGAATTCGAAGAAATACTTGCAGGCTATTATATTAGAAACTCTCAGCCAGACAAAGCAATTAACTTAACGAAAAATGATTTAACTAAAGCTCGTGCATTAATGGACTTAGGTAAAAATGATGAAGCTTTTGAAATTCTTAACCGTGTTAAGGATAATTATAAAGGACAAGCTTTAATCCATTCACTTTTAGCTCAATATTATTTCCAAAAAGGAATGAGCAAAGAAGCTTTTGCAGAAATCGAAGAATACGCAAAGATTGAGCCTAACTCACCTTTGATATACCAAATGAAAGCCCTCATTTATGAATCACTTAATGATTCATTTAATGAACACATAAACTGGGGGAAATTTAATATTTTAAAAGGCGAAAAAGAAGTTGCTTTAAACGAATACATGACAGCATACCAATTTGATAATAAAAACATAGACCTAATTGAAACTATTGCTGGCTTACTTGAAAACTTAAAAGACCAAACAAAGGCGTGCGAATTTTACGAAAGGCTAACAGAGCTTGAACCTAGTAACGCTAATGCATTAGAGAAACTTGCAATATTTAGAGATTCTATCGGTGATTATTCTGGTGCCTTTGAATACATTGATAGGTTAAAAACCGTAGCTCCTCGCAACCAATTTGTGGCAGAAAACTACGATTCATATAAAGATAGAGCAGAAAATGGTGGAAGCTTTATGAGCTTCTTCAAATCAATCTTCGGAAAAAGGATGGGATAATAGCCTTCCCTGGATGGGGAAGGTGTCCGAAAGGACGGATGGGGTGATAAAAAAAACAGAACTATTAGCACCAGCAAAAGATAAAGAAACTGCTTTCGCAGCAATCGACTGTGGAGCTGATGCTGTTTATATGGGTGCGCCTAAATTTGGAGCAAGAAAGAACGTACCGAATACTTTAGATGATATAAAAGAAGTTGTAGATTACGCACACAAATTTTGGGCAAAAGTTTTTATCACAATGAATACAATTCTCACTGATACAGAACTTGAAGAAGCCGTAGAATTAGCTAAAGAGCTTTCTAAAATTGGAGTCGATGCACTTATTATCCAAGATATGGGATTCTTAAAAAAACTTATGGATATAAACTACACTACCCCTATCCATATGAGTACGCAATGTGACAACTATTTACCAGAGAAAGTTAAATTCTTTAATAATATAGGCGTTTCAAGAGTAATCCTCGCTAGAGAATTATCGCTAGAACAAATTGAATATATTCATAAAGAAAACCCTGATCTAGAATTAGAAGCTTTTGTTCACGGGGCTCTTTGCGTCTCTATGAGTGGACAATGCTATCTTAGTCAAGCTATTGGCGGGCGTTCTGCAAACAGAGGAGAATGCGCTCAACCTTGCAGAAAGAAATATACAGTTGAAACAACTGACGGTAAAATTATTAAAAAAGATTTTTATGCACTTTGTTTAAAAGACTTCAACGCCTCAGAATGCTTAAACGAACTAAAAAATGCAGGAGTGTGTTCATTTAAAATAGAGGGTCGACTTAAAGATATCGGATATGTAAAAAACATCGTTGCATATTATCGTAAAAAAATAGGTGGTGGAACATCTTCAGGACGTTCTATTTACCCCTTTACTCCTAATCCTGAAAAAAGTTTTAACAGGGGCTTTACTGAATATTTCTTAAAAGACAGGGGTAAATGCTATAACCAAGAATCACCAAAGTCTAGAGGCGAATATTTAGGCGAAGTTATAGAAATTGGAAAGAATTGGGTAAAAATTAAAACCGACAAAAAAATAAATCCACAAGACGGCATATATTTTAACGGTGATGGCTTTGGAGTAAACAAAGCTGAAAATGGTTATATTTACCCAAACAAATCAGTCAATCTCAAAATTGGTGACAAGCTTTGGCGAAACTACGATGCCGAATTTGAAAAAGAATTACTAAAACCCGTAAAAAGACAAATTGGTATAAGTGTATCAATAACAGATAAGATTATGCTAAAAGATGAGGACGGCGTATCTGTTGAAACAAATATTCCTAGCAATGAATTGGCTAATAATCCTGAAAAGATGAAAGAAACTTTTATAAAACAGTTTTCAAAAACAGGGGAAAGCGATTTTTATATCTTTGATATAAAAATCGCCTCAGAGCTTCCATTCATGCCAGTAAGCGAAATCAACGAATTAAGACGAAACCTTTTTGAAAAATTAATGCAAAAACGCCTTGAGACTTATGAAACAAATCGTGCGTGGCAAAATCCAATGCATTATACAAAGTACTTTTTAGCTGAAGTAGATTACAGAGCGAATGTCCATAATAAATCTGCTAAAGCTTTTTATGAGAAATGCGGAGTAAATGTACTTGAGCCCTCTTTTGAAACGAAGAAACCTGATAGAGAAGTTGCAGTAATGCGTTGCAAACATTGCATAAAATACGCATTAAATATGTGCAAATCAAAAACTCATCTCGTTTTACGAGATGTGTTTGGAAAATCTTATCCTTTGCATTTTGATTGCAAAAATTGTGAAATGAGTGTTTTAAACTAAGCAACACCTTGTAAATTAGCGTTTAACTTTATTAGAGCCGCTTTTTCTGCCTCTGTCAATAAATTACTATCCTTTTGTTCTACCAATCCCCAATTCACAACTTCACTTGCTACAGCTAGTTGTTCTTCAGATGCTACTGCACATTTTACCCCATTAGGATCTGTTTGATATTGACCAGAGTGTTGTGCAACTTGTTCAGCTTTTAAATCATCAGCAACATCTTTACCCACCATCGCTTGTCCTAATTTACGACCTGCGTAAGCAAGTACGCCACCTATTATAGCACCACCTATAAGACCAATAGCGCCACCTATAATTTGTCCACCATAAGGCCAAACATTACCAATAAGAGCTCCTATCTTAGCCCCAGCAATAGCACCAGCCTTCATACCGCCAAGATAACCAGCAGTAGCTAAGCCTGCTTTCACTGCAGTTTGTCCAGTTTGCTTAAGACCTGTTGTAGTATCTTTTTTATAAGCTGTTTTTAATTTATCCCAATCTTGAGCGACCTCAAAACCTGCAATCATAACACCGCCAGCACATTTACCAAGAGCTTTGCCGGCAAACTTTCCAGCACTTTTCAATCCTGTCACACATTTAGTACCAACATTAGACGCTACTTGTTTAGCTGTCTGTTGAGCACCTTGCTGTGCAGCTTGTTGTGCAGCTTGTTGTGCAGCTTGTTGTGCAGCTTTTTTGGTTGCTTCTTCTGCAGCTTTTTTAGCTGCATCTTGTTCAACTTTTGTTGTAACTTCCCTTAAGGTCTTAGCATATGTATGCTTATTAGGAGTTGTTACTGTTTTTCCTCTTAAGGATTTCCAAGTTCTTTTAACATAACCACAATTGTTTGAAATAGTTTCATTTATAGACTCAGTAGCGATCTTTAACTGTTGTTGGGCAGCTTTAACTTGAGTTTCTGTTTTGGCATTCTTCAAAGCTTTGATTGCTTCATTCATCTTAGCTTTCATACTTCTATATACGGGCTTTTCTAAACGACCTTTAAAAGCATCACCCCCGGTACTTAATCTTGATCTAAGTTCGGCTTGTCGCATAGCTGATTTAGCTTCATTTATCAGTTTTAAATTTTCAGAATTATCTAAAACCTTAGGCATACCCTTAGCTGGTTTATAAACCTTATTAAACATTTCTATATGATCACCTGTAAAAGCTAGACGAGCATTTTCTATTGGGTTCAAACCTAGTCCTGCAACAACAGTCATTCCACCATAAGCCAAACCATCCGATACCATTGTTCTAGCTTTAAACTCAGCTTGTTCAGCATTCATTTTCTTTGCAGCACTCTTTACAGCTTCCATTTCTTCATTTGTCAAACCTAAGCCAGAAGCATTCATTTCATTGATTAATTTTTGTTGCTTCTCAAATTCAGCTTTAGCCTTTAGTTCTTCTTTTAATAATCTATCACGTTCTTCATCAGAAATTGATGACGTAGCGTAAATACTATTAGGATTACTTGCCATAAAACTAGGGGTAAACCACTGATTCCAACTGTATGGAGTACTCCCATTAAAAATGTATGGATTATAACCAGTATTATAATTAAATGAATATCCCATAAAATTTCTCCTAATTATCCCTGTATGTATATATAAAGTATTTGTGTTTTCAAGAATTGCTTTTTTTGTTTACATTTCGTTACATTTGAATCTCTCCCCCTACTCGGGGGAGGTTAGGAGGGGGATAAAAATTTTTTTCATGCTATAATGCTCATATGAAATGTGGATTTGTAACAATAATAGGTAGGCCAAATGTCGGAAAGTCAACTCTTTTAAACCAGATTTTAGGTCAAAAGATTGTAATAACAACTGACAAAGCTCAAACTACCAGAAAAAGAATAAAAGGGATTCTTACTGAATCACAAGGACAGATTGTATTTATTGATACACCAGGAATACACCGTCCCCTAAACAAACTTGGTGAATTTTTGATGGACGAAGCTAAATTCGCCGTCCCTGACGCAGACTTAATCCTATTCCTTGTCGACGGTTCTGAGCCTGCCGGCAAAGGTGACAAATGGATTGTTGAGAATTTATTAAATGACTCCAAAACTCCGATTATTTTAGTTATGAACAAAGTCGATAAACTAAAAAATCAACAAAAAGTTGAAGAAAATCTTATAACATACAAGCTAATGTTTGACGAAAACATTCCTGTTATAAAAATTTCCGCAAAGACAGGTAGGAACAAAGACACGCTACTTAGTAACATTTTCAAGAAGCTTCCTGAGGGAGAGCTACTGTATCCAGAAGATATCGTAACAGAAGAAAGCATGCGTTCTGTAACAGAAGAAATTATAAGGGAAAAGATCCTATTAAATACACAGGATGAGATTCCTCATTCAGTAGCTATTACAGTCGACAAGTATCAAGAATCTGATGAAATTGATAAAATTTACGCCACAATTTATTGCGAACAAAAAAGCCAAAAAGGTATTCTAATAGGTAAAGGTGGTTCTTTGCTAAAAAAAATTGGAACAGAAGCAAGGCTTGAGCTAGAAAAAATCGTCGAGAAAAAAGTCTTTCTTGCTCTCGAAGTAAAAGTTGAAAAAGACTGGAGAAAAAAAGACAAAATTCTTAAAAATTTTGGGTATGTATCTGAATCAAATTAGGTTTACTACTTATGCAATTAACAATCAATAAAATAAGCCCAACAAAGGGATATAGTTTATCATCTCAGAAGAAAAACACGTCTGAAGTATCTACATCGACGAATTCTTCATCCAGAAGTAGTTCTATATATTATAATATTTTATCTTTTAAGGGCTATTACGGAGATAAGCAACCTGTTAAAAAGCTTTTTTATCACCTCACAGGTAGAAATCGAGTCTACGAAGACAAATGGACACAAACAAAACTTGTTCAAGCTGGGATAAAAAAATGGGTTAATGCACACCCAATTGAACTAATAAAAAGGAGCGCAGAACAAGCTATCCAATCTATATGTACAATTACTAAACCAAACAAATCATCGCCTAAGATTCCTGCAAAGATTCAAACTCCAAATTTTGGGAATAATTGGGGAAGAAATGCTAATTATATAGAAATCAATCCTCGAGTAATAGCTAAATACAGCGACGGAAAGATTACAGATGGTTTATTACAAGTAATAAAACTTTTACCTGCAATACCAACATCTCCAAACTCTGCAGCTAATTGCATTGTACTTTCACAGCTTTACCCAACACATTTTGGAGATGGAACAACAAAATCTGACTCACTATATACTATAGATTTACATACTGGAATAAGCAATAACCTTACCTGCGAGGGGCTTTGGGGTAAAGTAGGAGCAGACGAACAAGTAAAAGCTTTCAACGATTTAGCTCACTTAATGGGTTTTAAAACCGGCTTCAGAATGGTTTTATCATCAGGTCAATTGAGGGTTCAAGGAAAAGATTTTAGCTGGAAAGAACACGAAAAAGCTTTTATCGATGCCTGTATTTGGGGGATTGAGCTTGGTTTTGATTCAATATACTTTGATAGCGCAAAACATATTATAGATCCAAATGGTTACTTAGGAGTAGGCGAACTTCCTAACAAAAAACAAATGGCATATATTTTACATAAGATTAGAGAAGAAACCAGAAGAAATGACCTTTCATTTATTGGTGAAAAATGCGATGACAGGAATGTTTTCAAGAAAATGGGATTTACTGCTGGCACAGACTGGAGTAAGGCTGATAATTATAATAGCGTTAAATGGGAGTCACTCAAACAATCAAACTCAAGGGAATATGCTGCCGGCCCTGAAGTGTCAAACGACAATGATGACGGGACTAGGAGTTATAAAGAAAGACTTGAACGATTAAAAAATTGTCTTTTTGCTTTCAACAATATAGCTAATAAATTACCTAGTTATATGCAACTACACGATTTAATGCCCCTAGCTCCTCAGCTTAACACTCACGATTTAATGATGAAAGCAAAACAAATAAAAGCCTCTGAAGCCTGGACTGAATGCGAAAGGCATTGGGACGGAGTTTTCGCAACAACACCACAAGCTGATGAACACCGTAACAAAGTTTATAATGTGTTTAAGAATTTTATAAGAATGTTTGGCTAAAAATAAATTTCGTGTTAGAATAATAGCAACAAAAGGGAAAGTTATGATAAAAAATAGAGTTCAACAATTGCATCATTCACATCTGAACCCGAAAGGGCTCGGAGTTTTGTTGTATCTCTAACGAGAACTCCTTAATCAGCTCTTTCGGGACATTTAAGAGTACTTAATGAGCAGATTTAAAAGGAGAACATAAAATGACACTAGTAAATATCATATCAGCAATCGGAAACAATTCTACGATTTATCCCCTACTCGTAAGAGACTGCGGGATTGAAAACCCTATAAAAATTGGATTAACATACAAACAAAACTTAAAAGACTCTAGGCAAATGGCCAATAACGCTCTGAGAGAGAGAACCATTGATGAATACGTTTGCTCTGCTATTTGGCTTGGGGGAATCCCAGTAATGGATAAAATTTGTAATTGGGGTATCAAAGCTCTAGGTTATGACCCAAATGTGGATATGAATCTGTTTAAAGAGAATTCCAAGCAAGGGTTAAATCTAAATTATGAAAAATTTAAAAACATAGCAAGCAAAGAAGCAGAAAGCCTAAAAAAAGTAATTGAAAACCCTAAAACTTACACAAGATTACAGGCTTGTAAATTCGTATTATCAACTGCAATTCCTGTGTTTTTAATGGGTTATTGTCTACCTAAAATGAACTTTGCCTTAACAGACAAATTAAGCAAAAAGGATAGTAACACAACTCCTGCCAGCAAAGAAAAACAAACTGACAAAGCAAAAAATATAGCGTTTAAAGGGAGTTTTGTGACAAGCTTAGCAAATATGTCAACCGTAAACAAAATGGCAGTTACTGACGGAGGATTAACCATTGGCAGAGTATCAACAGGCAGAAATACAAATGAGAGGTTAGAATTAGGGTTTAAAATGCTAGGGATGATGTTCCTTAACTTTGTAGCACCAAAATGGATAGCAAAAGGCTTTGATAAAACATCAAATGTATTATTCAATACAAACGTAGACCTTGATCCAAAAATTCTAAATGATGAAAAGAATTTTATAAAAGCTGTTAAAAACAACACTCTAGAATTACCACAAAATGGTAAAATTATTGAGTTTTTAGATAAAAACCCAAATTCACAATTTACAAAAATGGTTCAAAATTTCTGTGGAGTCAAGTTCCTCGAAAACGGGATAAGAGACCCAAGATATTTTGTCGATGAAAAGAAAATAGCTAATTTCCAAAAAGAAATCGAAAACTTTGTACAAAAAGCTAAAGAAAGCGGTAATGTTGAAAAATTCGGAAGAAAAGCTTTATGGGTAAAATCAGGTAATATCTTGGCCAATGTAGTCATAAGCAGCGTTCTACTTGCAATTTGTTTACCTAAGCTAACTTTCTATTTAAGAAAATTAATAACTGGTTCAGATGCAGAACCTGGCTTAGTAAAAAAATAGACATTAACCACAAGGTATAAAGATTATGTAAGGATTTCACGAATAATGAAATTTTTATAATATACTGTACTTGTGGTTATTTATAGATGGAGTAAAAGAATGACAAATTCAGTTTTAGAAAAAAGTTCTATCCACCCATCTGCAGTTATTCATCCTTCTGCAGAAATAGGTGAAGGGGTTATTATAGGCCCAAATGTTGTTATCGGTGAAGATGTAAAAATTGGAAACGGCACAAGAATTATCGCTAATGCATATATAGAATTTGCAGAAATAGGAGAGAATTGTACAATCTCACCTTTTGCAACAATAGGCTCTGAACCTCAAGATTTAGGCTACAAAGGCGAAAAAACAAAAGTTATAATTGGTAACGGTACAATCGTAAAAGAAAACGTCACAATCCACCGTGCAGCTGCTTGTGGTGATTATACAACACGAGTTGGTAGCAAATGTTTACTAATGGTCGGTTCTCACATAGCACACAACTGTGTTATTGAAGATCAAGCTATTTTAGCAAACTTGGTAACACTTGGTGGTCATGTACATGTTGGCTTCGGAGCTTTCGTTGGTGGCATGAGCGTATTCCACCAAAACATTAGAATAGGTAGCATGGCAATTGTCAGCGGTTTCTCAGCATCAAGACAAGATATTTTACCATACTCTAAATGCGACGGTAGACCTGCTGTACCAAGAGGAATTAACGTTATTGCTTTAAAACGCAGAGGTGTTGATTTAGAAACAAGAACTGCAATTAACAGAGCATTCAAAATGCTAATCTCTGGAGAAATGAATACAACTCAAGCTATTGAAAAAATTAAATCCGAACTACCAATGAATGAATACATTGAAAATATGATTAATTTTGTTGAATCATCAAAAAGAGGTGTTGTATTAAGATCTCACAATTCAGCTAATGTCTCATTAGAAGATTAAAAACAAAAATAAACTAAAAATATAAATAAAGGGTATTAATTACAATTAATACCCTTTATTTATATATAACCATATATCATAGTTACACATAAAGACCTAAACAGCACTAGAATAAGGGCTCTCAGCTTTGTTAAGTTTTGTAAATATTAATTTAAAATAAAGGCTTGACATTATAATTTTATGCGTCATAATAATAATACACACTTTAAGTGTAGCCGAAACACTAAATAGCAAATAACCCCAAAAATCATATAAACTCCTAGATAATAAACACTAAAAAAGACCATTAGGATGCAGAAAACAAAACCCACCTGACACACACCAGGTGGTTTTTTTTAGCTTTCTTTTAGAAAGAAATGCTTAAAGAAACATTTTTTGAATAAAATATTATATTTTATTCAAAATTTATAAAATTTAATTTTATTTTTTTATTATGTACTTTTCTTTTTTCTTATTCTTGAAGGCAAGAAAAAAGAAAAGTACCAAAAGAAAAAAGAATCACGCTTTAGCTGTTGGCTTCGGCGGTGTTAACCGCCTACACACGCCGTTATTAACGGCGTAGATATTTTATCCAAAGCTTGTTAAAGCTTTAGTCGAGTCGATTAATATCGACGAGACCAACTATAAAAAGCGTGTTTTCTTTCTTTTCTTTCGCCGTTTCTTTTCTTTCTTTACCTCGCAAATAAAGAAAGAAAAGAAACGGCATAAGTAGAAATATAAATAAATTAAATAAAATATAATATTTTATTTAAGATTGTAATAAAATATTACTATGCTTAGTCTTATATTCGGAATATTAATAAGAATCTTTTCTAATTCATACCTAAATGTTTTTCAAAAACTTTTAACTAAGAAAGGCGAATTCTCTTCTGTTGTAAACCTTTATACTTATTTAGGATTGACAATTATAGGCTTAATTATTTGTCCAAAACCAGTTTATGCCCAAGAAATGATTCCATATATTTTTACAATGGGGTTTCTTGGTGCCTTAGGGAATTATTTTATTGTCAAAGCTCTTTCTTGTGGCGAATTATCAACATTAGCCCCAATTAATTCATACAAACCAATAGTTGCATTATTGTTTGGCTTAATTATTCTACATGAAATACCAGGATTTAGAGAAATTGTCGGAATTATTTTGATTCTTTTGGGAACTCTTTTTCTTGGTGGATCAAAAATACTGTTTAATAAATCTACATTATATAGATTTATCGCACTATTTCTGTTAGGCACAGAGGCTATCTTTATTAAAAAAGTTATTTTATTATCAAATATTAATTCAACTTTTTTATATTGGGTATCAACAGGATTAATTTTTGCGCTGATATTTGCATTAATATCAAAACATCCTATAAAAGTTCAGAAACAAAATATCCCAATTCAATTAGCATTGATTTTAGCTGTTGCATTAATGCAATACACGACAAATTATGTGTTTTCCAAAATAAATGTTGCATACGCTTTAGCGCTATTTCAATTATCATCAATAGTGAGTGTATTTTTAGGAGTTAACATATTTGAAGAAAAAGGACTAACAAAAAAACTTATAGCCTCTTTTATAATGTTACTCGGCGCTACAATTATTATCCTCACTTAAATTCAAATCGTCTAAAATAAACTTCCCTAATCGCCCATCTCTAAAATCTTTTAAAACATATTTTGCAGTTCTTTCTGTATCTAAAGAATCTGCTTTTAATAACCAATTGCGACTTTCTGCTATCGCACTAAGGGTTAAAACCTCAGTTTTATAATAGTCTTTAACTTGTTGTGAATACTTTCCGTTGTTTAACAAGTCCAAAAGAGCTTGCGCAACTAATTCAGGGGAATATGCATTTTCAGAAACAGAACTAACAAAAGCTAATTTGACCGCCTGTAATTGATCGTCTTGCTTAGTTGGTATAATACCAGGAGTATCTAATAAATCTAATTTAGGATTAATCCTGACCCATTGTTGTTGCCTAGTAACACCAGCTTTTGCTCCAATTTTAGTCTTTGACGATTTGGTAAGCTTATTAATAACACTTGATTTACCTACATTAGGCATCCCGACGACCATAGCTCTTGCGGCTCGTCTTAACAGTCCTTTTGCCATTAAAGCTTGGACTTTAGGCTCCGCTAATTCCACAGCCAATTTAACGACTTGTGCTAAATCTTTTGCACCTTTAGCATCTGTAATTATTACAGAGCATTTGGTTGATTCTTTCAAATACTGAACCCACTTTTTTAATTCGTCTTTATCAACCAAATCTGCTTTATTCAACAAAAGAAGCCTTGGCTTTTCACCCAAGAGCTTCTTTATGTCTGTATAACTTGAACTTAAAGGTAAACGTGCATCGCGTACCTCAATCACTACATCAACTAAGCTCAATTTTTCTTTTAGCTGACGTTCCGCTTTAGCGATATGACCTGGGTACCAGTGAATATGCAGCTTATCTTTTTTCAATTTTTTCCTTAATACGAGTTGCTTTACCTGAACGTTCTCTCAAGTAGTACAACTTAGCACGTCTTACATCACCTTTTCTAAGTACTTGAATTTTTTCAATACGAGGTGAGTGTACTAAGAATACACGTTCAACACCTACACCTTGGAAAACTTTTCTAACTGTTATAGTTTTGTTGATACCAGAACCATGTTCAGCTATGATAGCTCCTTCGTAAGCCTGTATTCTTTCTTTGTTACCTTCAACAATCTTACAGAAAACCTTAACTGTATCACCAGGATTCATTTCTGGTAATTCTCTAGTTGTATATTCTGCTTCTAAATTTTTAATAATAGGATTCATTTTGCTATTCCTTATATTTTGACTACGTATACATTTAGACTTATCATAAATAAAACAAAAAATCTTTGCAAGCAGATTCCATAAAAAATAACTCAATTGTAAAGATTTTTTTACTTTTGTAACATTTTAAGCTAATATAGTCAAACGTGAAAATTTACACACATTAGCATAAATAGCCAAAATATAAATGAAAGGTTTAAAATTTGATAAATAAAGTAGCCGGTTTTGTAACAAGAATGACTCGTCCTGATGCAATAGAACCTATTATTGCATTAGAGGCTACTGTTACTGGTGGAAGAACAATTCAAGCATACAAAAGAGGCGGAAGAGATGAAGCCAGAGAAAGATTCATAGAAGAAGGTACTGGAGCAGTTGTTTGGATTGGTGGGGTCAAATTTTTAAATGATAAAGTTGGAGACCCTATACTTAAAAGATTGTTTAAAGGTGAGTTTGACGTTGGAACTGATAAAGTTCTTAGAACACCGTTTGAAAACTTCATGAAGACTCAACCACCTAAAAGTCTAAGCGCAAAACAAGTCGCCTTAATAAAAGCTATTAAAGTTTTAGCGAGCGTACTTATTGCAGATGCATTCATCGGTCTGGTAGTACCACCTTTAAATCAAGCTCTAACTAAGAAATTAAGAAACAAAGAAAAAGAAGTTCAGGAAAGCAAAAAAATTACATCAAACGACAAGCTTGAAATATCTAACCAAAATAAAAAACAATCTAACCCTACTTTCAAAGGGGCAATATCAGCTATAAACGTATTTACAAATGCCATTGAAAACACTAACACTGGTAAATTACTATCTACTGACGTCGGACTTACTAGCGGAAGACTTTATAGCGCTCGTAATAACGACGAAAGACGAGAAATTGCCATCAGAGATATTGGCTCTATATACTTCTATATGTGGGCTCAGGGTCATGTTGGTAAAATATTAAACTACATTTTAACTGGCAAAGCCAATAGAATAAATCCTAACTCAACAAATATTCTTCACGAACACCTCTCTAATTTCCTAACTTCAAAGGGTGGTGAAATGAGTGTTGAAGAATTTAAAACTGCCGTACTCGGTAAAAATGTTAGTGAAATAAAACTTCCAGAAGGCATAAAATTTGAAAGTGGAAATTTATCTTGGTTTACTAAATTAATGAATAAATTCCGCACAGTAAAAACCGAACCTTTACAAGTTGCAAAAGTAAGTGATTTAAAAGGTTTATTTGATGAAAATATCTTTGTAAGAATTACCGAAATGTCAAAACTACAGCCTCTAAGAAAAGGTGAAGCAGTTATTACAAAACAACAGATTATTGACGCTATAAACATAGCCGAAATAAATAATCCGGAGTTCCTAAATAAAGCATTTACTAAATTTACAAATGGAGCAAGCACAAATCCTTATAAATATGTATCTAACAGTTCTCTATATGACCTAAAAACTCAAATGGAAGATTATATTAATTTGATGTGCAAGAACGCTAAAAATGGAAAAATAACTCAAGATGTGTTAAGTAAGGCAAAAACTAAAAACTTATTTGGCACCGGGCTTAACCTAGCTGCAGGATTTGCTGTCGCAGCTCTATTCTTATCAACACTTATCCCTAAAATTCAATACTGGGTAACAAAAATAAAAACTGGTAAAAATGAGTTCCCAGGCACATACGAAAACTAGCCCCACAATAACAAATCAAATCTTCTTGACAAAATGTTAGGCTTACCTTACAATTAACTTCGAAGCCTTATTGGAGGAGCGCTAGCAATTGGAAAAACTAACCGCAAGCTTAGAGGATTACCTTGAAATCATTGGCAATCATTCTAGTTCTAAAAGAATCCGAGCTATTGATATTTCAAAACAACTTAATGTTTCAAGGGCTTCTGTATCAGAAGCGCTAAAAAAGCTTGCTCAAAAAGGGTACATAAATCACGCAAAATATAACGATATCGTATTAACAGAATTAGGGCTCCAAAAAGCTAGTGATATAAGAGCGAAACACAGTATACTACAAAGTTTTTTTGAGAATTTATTAGGATTAACTAAGGAAGAAGCTTCTGAAAACGCTTGCAAAATAGAACATGTTATAACCGATAATGCTTTTAAACAGATTTCTAAATACTTGGAAAAACATCAAAATTTATGAACATCTTTAAAATCACCGGAAAATTTCTCGACCAGCCAATATTGGTTGCAAAATTAGAAAAGCAAGTTCCCTACATACTCACTGCTGGCGGAGCTGCATATACTGGCTATGCTACAAAAAAAGCTACAAAAGAAGAAAAACTAAAAACATTCCAAAGGACAGGGTTAACGATGTTTTTTACAATACTTTCAGCCCTAGCCGCACCTAAAATTGCAAACAAATTATTTCAAAAAACAAACCCTAGATTAAACGAAATAAAAAAACAACAAAAAGAAATTATTGAACAATTTACAAATAACAATAAGCTAGACAAAAAAACTTCCGAGCTTTTAACTAAAGCTAAAAATAAAGTTTTAAATTTTAGTGAAATAAAAAAAATTTATAGCTCTAATATAGATAAAGTTTTTTTAGACAAACTTATTCCCGCACCTGAAAATATCACCTCAAAAGAAATTTTTTCCGAAATAGGAAGACTATCTACGCTTGGTTTTATACCTGTTATTGGTGGCATAACCGGTGGAATTATAGGTGACTATGCAACAACTGCAAATTGGAAAGAAAATATTCCTAATAAAATTAAAGAGGGAACATACCAATATCTCGCTAATATATTCCTATGTAATATAGGCGCTGGTACAGCTCTCGCTATTTTAGAAAAGGCTGGCGTCAAAAGCAAAGCTTATAGGGCTATAGGTATGATTACAGGGATTCTTGCGACTGGGGTAATTGGAGGTAGTGCTATTGCAAACTTCATCAGCAATAAATTATTAAACCCTATCTTTGGTGAAAAAAGTAAAAAAGGTTTATACAACGAAAGAAAGCCTGAAGCCCTTGATATTGGTTTACACGTTGATGACATAGCAACAGTTGCGGTAATGTCAGGATTAAAATGGATAGAGCCCGCTTTGCCAATTATGTACGCAATCTCAGGTTATCGTGCAGGAATAGGTTACAGGAATGTAAACAATTGTAAAGAAAAAAAAGAGAGCTGAAATCAGGCTCTTTTTTTTTACTTTATATATATGTAAACACACACATATAGGATTTGATAAGATGGCTTATTTAACTTTTGCTGGTTCAGAAGACAAACAAAATACTTGTTTTAATTTTATTGGCACAACTCCTACGAATTCAAGAAACGATAATCATGTTACAAATACAATATCACTACTTTCACCATCTGGTAACTCTAATATAGATGGAGATACTTGTAGTTTTTATTCCGGACCTAGTGATTCAACAATTCTTGCTTTCGGAGAAAGCAATGAATCATGCGGAATTATTGCTTATAGTGATTCAGGATACAGCTCTGGAGGATACTCCAGCGGAGGAGAATCCTGCGGAATAGTCGCCTCTAGTAGTTCTTCATCAGGCTCTAGTTTTAGTGGTGGCTGTTGCAGCTATAGTTGCTAACAATAAAGAAAAAGATTTTTTTAGGCTTGTAAGTTATTTACAAGCCTCTTTGTTACATTGTTGTCAAAAAGTATTTACAATGCTACCATAGTATCAGATTGGGAGATTTTATACTTAACTTAAACAGGGGATTTATGAACGATAATTTTAACATTATTCAATTTCTAAAAAGTGCAGTGGCAACTGGAGCATCAGATGAACATTTAAAGGTTGGACATTCTCCTTTTATAAGAAAAAACGGATTTATAAAAAGAACAAATATGGTTGCTTTAACCAAAGATGATATAGAAAAAGCTATCGCAGAAATAGCTCCGCAGTCTATCGCACAAGAAATCCAATCTATTATGGATATCGACTTTATGTTTGAAATAAAAGGATGCTCTCGTTTTAGGATAAATTTTAACCGACAGATGGGACTCCCTGCAATGGTCATTAGAAACATTCCATATACAATCCCAAAACTTTCTGATTTAGAATTACCTGAGGTTTTGAATAATTTAATCAATTATCAAAATGGGATTATCTTTGTAACAGGGCCTACCGGAAGTGGTAAATCAACAACACTGGCTTCATTAATAAATGGAATCAGTTTAAACAGTTCAAAACATATTATAACAATTGAAGACCCTATAGAATATGTCTTTAATTGCAGAAAAAGTATTATTTCTCAAAGACAAATCGGAGTTGACACATCAAGCTTTTCTGACGGTATAAAATATGCCCTAAGACAAGACCCAGATGTTATTTTTATTGGCGAAATAAGAGACAAGGATACTATGGAAGCAGCTCTTAAGGCTGCAGAAACAGGGCACCTAGTACTGACGACTTTGCACACTAACGATGCAGTTCAAACTATTAACAGAATTGTTAATATGTTTGAGGAATCAAACCGTTATCTTGTTAGAAAGCAACTTGCAGAGACTCTAAGAGCAACTATTGCACAAAAGCTAATATATTCAGAAGAAAAACAAAAAAGATATCCAGCTTGTGAAATATTAGTAACAACACCTACAATAAAGGATTACATTAGCAAAGATAATACTGAAGCGATTTATGAATTAATAAAAGAAAACAACATTGACAATATGATTTCAATGAATTTATCGCTATTAGAACTCGTTCAGAGCAAACTTATTTCAGAAAAAGAAGCTCTTGAAAATTCTAGCGATCCTAATGAATTAGAAAAAATGTTCAGAGGCATATATCAAGGAACTAAAGCTTATTATGAATAATTACGTCACAGAGGCAATTAACCTAAAATCATACAATCTTAACGATGCCGATAAAATCATTGTAATGTACTCAAAAGACAACGGTTTAATAAAAGGGGTTGCAAAAGGGATAAAAAAACCTAAAAGCAAACTGGGTGCAAGAATGGATTTGTTAGTTGCAAATTCTTTACAGCTACTAAAAGGTCGTTCAATGGATACAATTATACAAGCCCAAACTGTTAATAATTTTAAAAAAACTCGAGAAGATATTGATAAACTAATGTTTTCTTCATATATCTCTGAACTCGTCGTTAATCTTGGAGAGGGTACAGAAACTATATCAAAAGATATTTATGAGCTTCTTTATAAAGCATTAAATCGGGTATCTTATTCAAAAAGCAAAAAAGACGCAATGATTGCTGTTATAAAATTTCAGCTCAAACTTCTATTATTTATGGGATTTTGCGTAGAGCTTGATACTTGCCTTTGTTGCAGAGAAAGAGTTTTAGATGAAGAAATGTATTTTTCATCTACAATGGGTGGAATTATTTGCGAAGAATGCAATGAACATCTCGGCGTAAAATTAAAAATGCATCATAAAATAAGAGATTTTCTTGAAGCTATGCTACAATTTGATTTTGATTATGAAAGTGATTATGACAGAAAAGCAAACGAAAAAGTTTGCCAAGTTTGTTTCAACTTGTTAGACGAATACATAAGAATCCATACCAACAAAAAACAAAAATCTGCTAAAATTTTACAAGAGCTTACTGTTTAATTTTAGATTTTTAAATTGCCACTAAAAGGCTTGTAAAATTTCTGTTTATGCATCTTTACAGGGTTTATTGGTTTAGGTTTATTTATTGGAAGCTGTTTTACAATTGGCTTCTGCATATCAACTTTATTAAGCTTTAACTCTGACATTTTTGTTTTTAAAAAATATCGCAGATTATCGTAATAAGGAATATTTACTCCTAATTTTTTCAATCCAAACAACATTAGAAACAATGTTAAAGCTATTAGCACAATTAGACTCCCCAACGTCTGTTTCTACTATTAAAGACCTTTATACATTCAGCGAGGTTGTCTTTCCCAAAATCAGGCCAAAATTCTGGCACAACAACGAATTCAGAGTACGCAATTTGCCATAACAAATAATTGGATACTCGCATTTCCCCTCCCGTTCTAATTAACAAATCTGGGTCAGGAATATTTGAAGTATAGAGATGGTCTGATATAATGTCTTCCGTTATCTCATTAATTCCTTCATCTATTATATCTTGTACAGCTTTAACGATTTCGGCCCTTGAACCATAGTTAAAAGCAATTTGTAAATTTACTCCAGTATTCTCTTTCGTTGTTGCAACTGCAGTTGCCAAAATTTCTTGAAGTTTATCGGAAAGCTTTGTTGTATCACCAATAAAAGAAATTACGACATTATTTTCATGCATTTCTGCTAATTCATTTTTTAAAGTTTGCCCCAACAAATCCATAAGGAAATTAACTTCTTCAGGTTTTCTATTCCAATTTTCGGTAGAAAATGCATAAACAGTAAGATATTTCACCCCAAAATCATTACACGCACGCAATATAGTTTTAAGTGCATCTACACCTTTTTTGTGGCCAACAGCACTCGGCAGACCTCGTTCTTTAGCCCATCTACGATTACCGTCCATAATTATTGCAATATGTTTTAATTCATTTTTTTCCACTAGCTCTTTAATCTTTTCCATACTTTATACACTTTCTAAATACTCAAAAACTTTAAATACAGGATTCAATAGTTCTTCAACAGGAATACTTTCATCGAGCTCAAGAGTAATTGTTAGAATTCCTCTTTCTATACCTGCCCAAGTACCAAAACTACCTGGAGTTGGATAACCAATAGATTCTTCAATAGGATAACCCGTTATTTTTGAAATATTTTCAATAATTTCTCTATCAGACTCCTTATTTCCCCCGTCAAAATTCACCACCTTATATGGTGCATGCAATGTCATAATAACTTTTGGGTTATACTTCTCTACCAAATCAATAATAAAACGTGTTTCATCTTCACTTGCAGGAGTTTCTCCGCCAAAATACTCATCTCGCTTACTTAATTCCCAGTTAGCTGTAGGAAAGTTTCTATTTAGGTCAACCCCATTTTTATTAACCCTTGTATTACAATCATTCAATCTCGGTACTAACAGCATTTTAGAAGCCTTCTTTTCTTCCCAGTACTGACGGAGCAAATACTCGCCCTGAGGCTCATCGCCGTGAAAGACCCCAATTATAATAACCTTTGGGTCTAGCAAATTTCCAAAACTCTCATACCCCATAAAATATTCCTCTACGGTTTCAGAATAGCTAAGACATAATCGTCATTAAAATATTTATTTGCACATTCAAGTAGTTCTTCAGCTGTTACTTGCTTTAATGCGTCAATCACTGTTTTTTGATAGTCAAAAGATCTATCAGTAATAGCATAATATGCCATTAAATTAGCTTGCTGTGCATTCGTTTCAGTTATAAATTGCTGTTTACCAATTATATTATTCTTTGCATTATTCAATTCTTCTTCTGACACAAGTACAGTCTTAATTTTTTCAATCTCTTCTTTAAATCCATCAATTGAAGTCTGAATATTAGAAGGTTCTGTACCTATATAGATACTAAAAACTGCAGATTTCATATAGGTTTCATAAGAACTTCTAACAGTATAAGCAAGACCTTTTTTCTCACGCAATTCTAAAAACAATCTAGAAGAAAGTCCACTAGCCCCTAAAATAACATTTAATAACATTAATCGAGGGTAGTCTTCAGTACAAATTGATGCAACTCGCCAGCCTTGTATTATTTGAGCTTGCTGCGCATCATCTTTGATAAGCTCTACATAATTTTGAGAACTAAATTCGGGTTCAGAAATTAGTGACTCAACGTTTACTGATGCCGGTAAAGTATTTAAATGCTTATTCAAAACCAATTCAGCAGATTCAGTGTCAACATCTCCTACCAAAACTAATGTTTTCTTTGAATTAGTCAAAATATTTTGATACGCAGATTTTATATCATCAATCGTAACATTATCAATCTCATTCAAAATTGTTGTATAACTATGGCCATAAAAATGATCTTTATAAATAGTCTTTGTAAATAAATCTGATACCTTTACTTTCGCAGAATCCAACTCTGCTAAGATTTCGCCCTTTAATTTCGTTTTTTCTTTTTCAAATTCTTCAAATGTAGAATTTTGAATTATGTCAGATAGTATAGATAAAGCACACTCAAAATCTTCATTCAGAGCAACAAAACGAAAACGCAAATAATCATATTTCATTTCGGTATATAAATCAATTGCATTTTCGTCCAGAATCGCAGACAACTCCTCTGAGCTATACTTTTTTGTGCCTTTAAGCAATAACCTATTCATCAAAAGATACTGACCTGGGTACTCTTCAGGCCTTGCTATAGAAAAATTCATTGACAATGCGACTCTTGGAGTATTTGCATTTTTCTTAATACAAGTTTTTATTCCATTAGTTAAATTTAATTCTCTCATCATAGCTTAATTAAATCATAAAAAAGTAATTTCTACAATTGTAAAGATATTAATAACCTTTGATTTCAAATTGTAAACATTTTGTTAAAAAAAAAGCATGTTCATGCTAGAATTCTTCACAGAGGTTTTAAATGAGAATTTTAGAAGTAAGAGACGGTTTTATCAAGCTTGAATCCAACGAAAAAATACACTTGTCTTCTTTTTTAGAGATTAAAGACAGGGGTGAGTCTTATATTGCACAGACAATCCAGTCTAGAAAATTCAACGAAAAGTATCTTACTTTTGCAAAAATCATGTACCTTTATGATGGCACTTTTAATGCATACAACGGCTCTAGCATATCAAGAGAAGCAAGTATTGAACAATTCCCTTTTGATTTAATAAGCCGTTCATTTAAAACAAGTTCTCAAATTTGTATCGGAAGTTTTACAAACAGTGATGAACAAATTTATATTGATAAGAGTGCTTTTGACAGAAAAATATTAATGAGCATAGATTCTCCTGAAAAAATCAACCTTATCACAACCAACCTTACTAAAGAATTTATGGTTGAGAATAATGTTCTAGTGATCGATATGTTGGGTGCTATTGATTCATCAGCAAAATTCAAAGCTGGAATAGATTTTAGGCTTCCTTTAAATTCTGAAACTTTAGAATTTTTATACGAAGACTGTTTGAACGATGCAACTTCGGATAGTAAAAGCCTTGTCAAGGAAATATTTCAAGATTTGGCAGAATATTCAAAATCTGTTCCGTTCTTACCTTTTGGGACTTTGAAGACTATTATTGATGATATGGTAGAAAAATCTCATATATTTAAACTTCTAGTTCTAAAGAATAAACTTGCGAAGTTTGATAAAGAAAATCTATTTGCAAATAATATTGAAGAAATCCAGAGTATTAACAAAGCTCTTAATTCTAGAACTCGAGTAATTGATATCTCACATCTCAATAATTTATTTCAAAGTCGTTATTTAGAGTCTATATACAACACTCTAAAAAATACTGGTTATACTGGACAAGTAATACTTATTGCCTCAAATTCTATCACAAAGAAAAATATTAAAACTGTAATAAAATCAACAGATATTGCAACCACTTTTATTACTCATTCTCGTTTTAAATATCTAAAAGATTTTAAATCTTTATTTGTTAATTATGTTATTGAACCAACTTTTGCAAACAACGAAATTTTCAAGACATACGCAACATTCCTAAGCAACATGTCTAAAGAATCTTTCTTATTAGTTGGTGATAGCACAAACTTTATACCAATTATTTTTGACCAAAAAGCTTCAGAAGAAGCTTCGCCTCTTGACGATGTCATAGACCTTGATGATAGTAGCGACGAGGAACTCAATTCAATCGTTATAGAAGAAGACCCTAAAGATGAACAAACTGAAGCTATAGAAAAGAAATCTGAAAACTTGATAGAAAAGCTATCTGAAGAATCCGCAGGAACAACTTCTAGCACAGCTTTATCACTATTTAATGAAGAAGATGAAGAAGATGAAGAAATTGAAAATATTTCTGACGAAAATGGTGCTGATGTAACTGAATCTTTTGAAGAAATAGAAAATCTCGAAGCTCAACAGGAAAGCACCGAAACACAAATAATAGAACCAGATGAGATTGCTATAGAGGAATCGCAAGAAGATATAGAAGAAGCTCTTACTGAAAGTTTTAGCGATGATAGCGAATATCACACCAACGTTGATACGATACAGACAATAGAAGTTTCCGAAGAAATCTCTGAAATGACAGATGATATTGAAGCCTATGAAACTGTCGATACAACATCTATAGATATTCAAGAACAAGAATACGACAATTCTGAAAGTGATTTAGAAGAAATTGCAGATACAAGCTTAGAAGATATCTCTAATGCAACAAACGAAATCATTAATGAAACCGTCGAAGAATACATTGAAACAGAAGTTATACCTTTGAATAATTCAAATGAAGAGTTAGAGGAAATTATTGAACTTGATGAAACAGAACTTGATGACAATGCTATTATAGTTGAGATGGAAGACCCTGAAGAAGTAGCACTAAACCAAGAAATAATTGAAGATGTCGACAAAGTTTTCACAACAGTAAAAGAAGACTCTTTATCTGAATCTGATTTAGACTTTATAGATGAATTAAACAGCGACTCTGAATTAACTACAGATACTGAATCAGTATCTGATGAAGAACTCGAAGAGGTAGTTATTTCAGATGGAATAGAAGAATTAAATGAATATCCGACCGAAGAATCTGAGGATAGTTTCTTAGAACCCTTAGAGGAAATAAATGAAATAGACGACAGTCTTAAAGAAGAGGTAAAAGATGTTCTAGAAACAAAGAATGCCTCCACTCCTATGGTTCCGGTCTATGGTGCAGATATCCCACAAGAAGATATGGTATTGTCAGATCCAATTGAACAAGGCGATACAGTTATGCATGCAAAATATGGAACTGGTGTTGTTGAAAAAATGATAAAATATGGCACAAAAACACTATATTCAATCAATTTTGATAATGTTGGAAGACGTCTGCTTGATCCAACGTTAACAGAAATTAAAAAACATTAAGTCCCCTATTTACTTTTAGTTTTGTTAAGTCTACAATAATAATACTCACAATCCTCATGTGATAGATTGGTGTGAGGAAGTCATTAAGCCGAACATCAGTCATAAGTGAAAGGAAATATAAAATGGCAAACATTAAGTCAGCAAAAAAAAGAGTTCTTATTGCAGAAGCTAACAGACAAAGAAATGTAGCTTTTAAATCATCTATCAAAACTGCAGTAAAAAAAGCTTTAGCTTTAGCTACTGAAGGTGACAAAGATGCTTTAGCAACTGCTATTTCTAGCGTTTATAAGCTTTGTGACAAAGCTGTATCTAAAGGTGTTTTACACAAAAATACAGCAGCAAGAAAGAAATCAAGACTTGTTCTTGCTATCAAGAAACTTGAAAAATAGTTTCTAAGAGTAATTATAAAATACGGCGGGTTTCGTTGAAACCCGCCGTATTTTAATTTTATATAACTTAAGCTTTAGCCAATTCTTTAACTTTTGAAGCTATTACAGACGCAACTATTAAACACACTGCTCCTATTAAGAATGTGTATTCCCAGTGAAAATTAAGTCCTGCTTCACCAACAAACGAACATTTATTAATTATCCAAGATACGAGAGTACATACAAAAACTTGCGGACCAGCTATAAAAATATTAAAGATTCCCATAACTGAGCCTTCAGTGCCTGGTTTAATATACTGAGACAACATCGCAAAAGGTAACGCACAAATACTTGCCCAACCAATACCTGAAAGTCCCATTAAGACTGCAACCAACTTAGGATTAGTAGTAAATGCCATTCCTAAAAATGCTAAAGCCATTGATAACATTGAAATTATATGAATTTTTTTATTACCATATTTCACTGATAAAAAGCCTATTGGAATCGCAACAATGAAACACACTAAATTAAATATCGCAAAACATACAGATGAAAAATTAGTACCCGATAAAACAGCAGCATCAAAAGATGCTTTAACAGCTTCTGAAACATCAGATAAATCTGGCACACCAAAAACTGTATGAACTGCATACTGCGTGAAGTATATCATCATACACATATTTCCAATCCAAGTAAAGAATTGCATCCAGCATATTTTACCAACTTCAGGAGATAAAGCAAAGAAATCTTTTAAAGATTGAACGAAATTAAATTTCTCTACATTACTTTCGTCGGCTTTAGCAACATTTTTTTCTTTAATTGCCAAACAAGTCCAAATCATACCTAAAGAAAAAGCCAAAGCAGCCATTATAAATTGAGTATTAATAGGCATTTGATAATTAAAGGCCCATTTTAGAAAGGGAGCTGTTCCTGCTGCAACAACCGACCCCAAGCCTATAGCTAAACTTATATAAGAATTAGCGATTGAGTGTTGTTCTTGTGGAACAACATCAGGGACAAGAGCTCTATAAGGTCCTTGAGCTATATTAACACACGCATCAAGTATCCAAATCATAAGAGCAGCAAATAAAAGAGCCGACCATACTGGAAGACTAATATTGAGTACTCCACTTAGCCAATCAGTTATATTAGCAGAATTAGGAAAAGCCCACAAAGCTAGAGCTGAAAGCAAAGCACCACCTAATAGATAAGGTCTTCTACGTCCCATTGGGGTTTTTGTTTTATCTGACAAAGCCCCAATTAAAGGTTGAACAACCATGCCAGTAAACGGCCCAGCAAGCCAGATTAAACCGAACAAAAAAGGAGACGCTCCCAATTCTTCAGTTACAGGTCCTGAGAGAATTATCCTCATTTGCCAGGCAAACTGCAAACCGAAAAAACCAATAGCAAAACTTATGAATTTTGCTGGGGTAAACTTTTTCAAAGTAATATCTTCCATTAATCTCTCCTCATATATGCTATATTATTTCTAATACATACTAATTATTTTATCAATTCCTGTTTTTGCAACAGCAAAAAGCTCAAGCATTTTATCGTATTCATAAGGTTCACCCTCAGAAGTTGTTTGGAAATCAACAATTTTTCCAGATTTAGTCAAAATAACATTTGAATCAACTTGCGCATGTGAATCTTCTTCATAATTTAAATCTAACTTTATTTCACCATCAACTATCCCAATAGAAATAGCAGCAATTGGTTCAATTATAGGGTTTTCTAATAAATCACCACTTGCAATTAATTTATTAACAGCATCTTGTAACGCTAAAAATCCTCCACAAATACTTGCTGTTCTAGTACCTCCGTCAGCTTGAATAACATCAGCATCAACAGTTATAGTCATCTTTGGCATTTTTTCCAAATCTACACAAGCTCTAAGACTTCTACCAATAAGTCTCTGTATTTCATGTGTTCTGCCAGAAACTTTATCTCTTTCACGCTTACAACGGGTATTTGTTGCTGATGGCAATAAAGAATACTCTGCTGTTACCCACCCTCTCTCATCGTCATCAGCCATCCATTTTGGTTTTTTCAAGTCAACAGATGCAGTACAAATAACTTTTGTATCTCCAAATTCTACCAAGACAGAACCTAAAGCGTGCTTAGTAAAACCGTGAGTAAACTTTATATCTCGTAGTTGATTATTAGCTCTACCATCAATCCTCATAATAACTCCTCCTCAATGCTCATAATTATAGCATAAAGAAGCTCGGATGTTAAATTAAAAAACATCAAACAAACTCCAAAACTTATTTACCCCTTTTTCAACAACCGGAGCAGCTTGAATACAAACTTCAAAACTTATTTACCCCTATGTTGCAAGGAAAGAACTAAACTGATCTTGCATTTCAGAGATTAACATATCCATATATTGGAACTTGGACTCTAATCTAGCTCTATAAGTAGCTACGGCTTGAGTTGCTCTTTCAATTTGTTTATCCAATCTTGAGATTTGGTTATTATAAGAATTTTCAGCAGATGAGAAGTACCCAGAAGCACTGCCTATAGCTTGTTCAACGACTGATTCAATTCTTGAGAGCACACCACTTGTGTTATCAGGTCCTATTAACAAGTTTTTCAAAGCTTCACTATCGCTCTTATAAGCACTAATAAACTTATCTTTATCGAAATGCAACTTATCAATATTAGCAGTAGAAATATTTGTAGCATTTGCAGCTTCAGATGCAATACCAATAGAACTCAAGTTTTTAAATGTTGAACCTGTAGCAACAGAGCCCATCATTAGACTTCTTATTTGATTTTTAATAAGCTTTAATGTTGTCTGATCATTCAAGTTACCGTCAGCAGCAATTTCTTTTTCAACATTTGTCATCAAATTATTGTAAGCATCAACAATATCTGACATTGCATTAGCAACAGTTTCGTAGTCTTTTCCAATTTCAACAGTAACAGATTCACCTTGAGAAATACTCTTAAGGTTCAAAGTCACACCCTTGATTCTTGATATATCACTTGTAATTGTATTTGTAGTTGCCGTAAACTCAGTACCATTAATAGAGAATTCAGCATTGCCACCAACTTCTTGAGTTTCTGTGTTAATTTTTGTAGAATTAATCGAACCATCAACAGCTCTATCAGAAGTTGTATAGCCAAGAATATCAGTAAAGTTGCTTGTTCCTGCTTCAATATTAATATATGTAGCGCCTGTTACTCTAGATTTAATAACAAACTTACCGTCAACAGTATCCCAGTATGCAGTAGCATTAGCTTCTGCAGAAGAGTTAATTTGAGAAATGATGTTATTAAGAGTTGTATTTTCATCTACAGTAAATGTCGCATCACCTATTGTGAAAGTACCTTCTGTAACATCTCCACGGGCAAACAAACCTGATGTAGTAATCTTTGAATCGCCATTTACACAGTACATTTCACGGGAGCTTCTAGCATAATCCATACCATAAGAGCTCAAGCCAGTGATTGCAGTTATGTTAGATGTATCTGTTGTAGCACCGACTTCTACTTTCGCACCATTAGCAGAATAAATTTCAAGGTAGCCATCTTTGAACCTAATATTTACATCTGAGAAATTAGTATGAATCTTTTCTTGTAAAGCTTCAAAAGTTTCATCAGCATCAACCATAACTGTTGCCTTTTGCCCATCTCTATATAAAGTCAATGAGCCTGAAGATATATTCAATAGTCCAATTTGTGTATCTAAACTTGAGTGTTCAGCGACTGAACCGTCAACAGTTTTTTCATAAGATACTGTTTGTTCAACGACTTGTGTACTTGCAGTATAACCACCCAACTCAGCATCATATACAAGACCAAGATTAGTAACAATGCCAGAGCTTGAATTAGCCACATCAATTGAGAAATCTTTATCAAGACTATTTAACTGTAAAACTCCGTCAATAAGAGTTGCGTTTATACCTACTTCTTCAAACTTGTCAATCAATGACCCAAAGGTTTCATCTTCTGCAATATTTATAGTGTAATCAACCCCGTCAACATTAACAGCAAGAGTACCAGCAGATTTAATTGTTGAACCAGCTGTAACAGAGTCAAACTTACTCAATAACATATCTTTATCAGCTGTGTATACTGTAGTAACAGGGCCAACGTAACCAACTTCTGCAGAATAGTTGTAGACCATACTTACATCGTTAGAGAATAGTTTATCTACTACATTAGATGCGTTTGCAGAAGT
>SUTX01000015.1 GCA_015152465.1 Cyanobacteria bacterium SIG31
TTGTTAATATCTTTTAAATCTTCAGTTTTGATTGAATCAGTGATGAATAACATTAATTAAAGCTCCGATTACTATCTCTTACATATATATAAAGTATATAAACAACAAAAAATTGCCTTTTTTGAGGCGATTTGTTAAGTTTTGTAAAATTAGGGCTCAAAAAGCTTAAAATTCTTAAAAATCTTAATATTTTTTAGGTATAATATACTGGTGCTGGGGTGACTATGAGAGAAAGAATTCTTTTATTTATTATATTAACTTGTTTAGGTGTGTTTCTTTATATTTTCCAAAACCATGTAAATACGGTTGTTGGATTCTTGATACTGTGTGCCTGTATGGTAACGTATGGCCTTTATTCTATTGCTGCAACCAAGTATCAAAAACGCAAATTAAAAAAACATCCTCTTGTTGTAAATGAGAATTACAAGCCTTTTGTGTCTATAATGGTACCTGCGCATAATGAAGAATATGTGATAGCAAATACCATTGAGAATATTAGAGCTATAGACTATCCTAATTTTGAAATAATAGTAATTGATGATAGAAGTTCTGACAATACAGCATCTGTTGTGATGGACTTAGCCTCTAAATATGATAATGTGCATGCTTTAATAAGAGAAAAAGATGCTTTTCCAGGAAAATCGGCCGTTTTGAATGATGCGATGGAAGTAGCAAAAGGTGAGGCAATTCTTGTATTTGATGCTGATGCAACTGTTGAACCTGATTTTCTAAATAAAATGATTCCTTATCTTGAACCAGCTGATGTAGGTGCTGTTCAAGCGAGAAAAATTATACGAAATAGTGATTATAATTTTCTTACTAGGTGTCAGAATAATGAATATACCTTAGACACTCATTTACAGGTTGGACGAGATGCTGTAAAAGGAGCTGCAGAGCTTCGTGGTAACGGCGAATTAATAAAAAGAGAAGCTATAAATGATATTGGTGGCTGGAATAATTATACGATTACGGATGATTTAGACATGTCCACAAGACTTCATATAAAGGGTTGGGATATTCGTTTTTGTCCGGATGCTTCTGTTTATGAAGAAGGGATTATTTATGTGTACCCACTGTTCAGGCAACGCCGTCGCTGGTTAGAGGGCACAATTAGAAGATATTTGGAAAATTTTGGTGATGCGATTAGTTCTCAAAAAATGTCACTTAGAGCTAAGCTTGACATGACAATTTATATTACGCAGTTTATTATGCCGTTATGGTTTATGATGGAAGTTGTATTTAGAATTATTAGACTTGTGACAGATAAGATATGTCCAGGAGCATATAGCTTACACAATGTTTTGTGGTCGTCTCTTGTGATTGCTTCTGCGGTTGGCTTGGGTTTTTTAATGGCAATAAGATATGCTCTTAGAAGATATGACTTGATTCCTCGTTTAGAGGCTTTAAAACAAGCTTTTACAACAACTCTATACATGTTAATTATTTGGTTCCCGATGGAATTATTTATATGTGGAAAAATTTTGTTCTTGAAAAAGGACATGAATTGGGGTAAAACGGCTCACGGTTTAGTCCTAGAAGAACAAAATAAAATAGATTCAGAAAAAATTGCTGAAAAAGATTTACAAGCAGTAGAATAAAAATTAAGAGGTATAAAATGGCGGTAACAAAGAACGAGCTGGATTATGTGAGAGAAAATGTGAGACAAGTTCCTGATTTCCCAAAACCAGGTATTTTGTTTTTGGATATAACAACAGCAACTAAAGATGCGAAATCTTTTGAAATATCAATGAATTATCTGTATGAACAATTCAAAGATGAAAGAGTTGATTATGTTGCAGGTATAGAATCAAGAGGTTTTATATATGGAGCTACTCTTGCAAATAAACTTGGAATAGGTTTTATTCCAATAAGAAAACCAAATAAATTACCTGCAGATACTGTTAAAGAATCTTATTCGTTGGAATACGGTACAGATACAATCGAAATGCATGCTGACGCAATAAAATCAGGCGACAGGGTTGTTATAATTGATGATTTGCTTGCAACTGGTGGAACTGCAGTCGCTGCTTGCAATCTTGTTAAGAAAGTTGGTGGTGACGTTGTTGCCGCAGCATTCATAATAGAATTAGATCCTCTCAAAGGAAGAGAAAAGATTGAGGCAAAAGGGGTAAAAGTTGTTTCAATGTTAAATTATGATTTGGATTAGATTTTTTACACATATCATATTATATTGCGGTCAGGCTGGATGTCTGGCCGTTTTTCTGTATTAAAAGTTATTCAAAACTTTTGATGATTTTGTAAATAATTTTTACGTTAAAACCTTTACCACCGGTTTCAAAAGTTTTTCCTAAAACATTGCAAGAAGCTCAAAAGGGACAAATAACAAAAGGGGTAGTTGAAGACATATTTAAAAGTTTTAATAAGATAGGATAAAACTAAGAGGTGCTTTTCTAGCACCTCTTAGTTTTCATATTATAAAATTTCCATCACCGGATCGATTTCTCTCTGTTCCGGAATTTCTTTTAAGTCTGGCAATTCAATAGGTTTTGGAGAATTATTTACCTCTGTCTCAGTGTCAATTGCGGCTTTTTTAGAATATTTTGCTATTGCAGGATCAGGATTGTTTTTCATTTTCTGGTAATCTTGCATAATTACATTTACGAAGCGTTTTGTTTCTCTAAAAGGAGGTATTGTACCGCCATATTTTTTTACATTGCCAGGCCCAGCATTATACGCTGCTAATGCTAGTTCGGTTGAGCCAAACATTTTGTACATCATTTTATAGTATGTCAAACCAGCTTTAATATTTTCATTTAAATAATAAGGATTATATCCTATTTTTTTAGCTGTTGAAGGAAGTACTTGGAAAACCCCGACTGCTCCGTAAGGGCTCTTTAGTTCGTGTTTGAATCCTGATTCTTTCTTTGCGATACTTAACGCAAGAGCAGGATCAACTCCCATTTCCATAGAATGCTTTACAATGCTTTCTTTGACAACATCTTCTGAGATTGCTGCCTGTGCATTCACTGTTAGGAATGATACTAATGCAATAGCTGTTAAGACTATCTTTTTAATCATCGAAATCCTCGTCGTTATTGTAAATTGGATTCTGTATGTTACTTCAAAAATCCTCCCTACGGTTTCGCTATGTTCTCGTTTGGATCCTATCGAGACGTCTTTCCTAAATTCTTGCGTGGCATGCCTTTTTGTGATGTCGTCGCTCAAACTTGTTAGGCTACTCTTCCCGTTATTCCCCGCACTCCGGCTTGGATAAATAACTATACAGAAATTGTATCAACATGATTATATTCTAAACAAAACTGTTTTTCAAGTTTTGTAACAATAGATAGGTTATATGTCTAATAAATTAAAGAAAATTCCCTATTTATGAGTTTTCTAGAATTTTCAATAAAATCTAGTTCGCTAACATACAATTCTACACACTTATCTATCTTCATTGTATTGAATAAAACAAAGATATCTGATGGAATGTTAAATATTCCAATTTTTTTATTGTGGGCAACTTGTTTTAGACTTTCAATAAAATCTATAGTGCAATCATTAACATTGGCAAGGTCAATGGCGATTTCTCGTTTTTCATTTAATATATCACTGAACAATCTATCTGACTCATATTTATTGAGTATATTGTTCAAAGGGGCAAAAATACACAGTTTATTGTTTTCTCTAATTTCCATATTACTATCATATTATTTTTTGATTAAAATTTTAATTATTCTAAAATATAAAACTTCTACAACCAAAGTCTGAGATTGTGTAAAAAGACACCAAATCAATAAATATGTTGTCTTTTTTTATTTCTTTTTATTCGGCACTTTTTTGTGCCGGCAAAAAAGTGCCACAAAAAACCTCGTGAGCTATAGCTTCGTTCGCTAATTATCTGTAATGTTCGACCCGAGCGACTGAACTCCCTTCGGTCAAACAACAGTCGCCTTGTAGCTGTCTCACATAACAGTAATTGCTCACTACGCAAGGCTCACAAATATGCAAAGCCGAGCATTGTTTGAGGACGAAGCTCGAGTTTGCGAGACTAAGAGATTGGACGTAGTCCAATAAAAATAAACGCCTGTAGGGCGTAGGAAACAATTGCGTGTTTTTTTCTTTTCTTTCGTACTTTCTTTTCTTTTTTACCTCGCAAATAAAAAAGAAAAGAAAGTTCAAACATATACAAAAAAAATTAAATTTATAAATTTAAAAAAGACAACATATTTATTGATAAGTTTTCTAAACTTATCCAGCTTTTGTGTTATAATTTTTTTGAGGGAAAGTCTTGAAAAAATTTATTCTAAAAACTATTGTAAAATATCGTAGAATGAAGCTTTTAGATAAATATATCTTGAAGCAAGTTATAACAATGTTTATCATGGGTGTGTTGGTATTTACTTCTATTATTTTTGCTTCAGATACTTTCATAACTCTGATTAAGCAAATTTCAAGATATGGTATTCCGTTTAAAATTGCTTTTATGATAATAATTTTGCATTTACCGTCTGTTTTTGTAATGACAATTCCAATGGGAGTTTTACTTTCGACGGTAATGACCCTAAATGGGCTTAGCTTAAGCTCAGAAATAACTGTTATGCGTGCTTGCGGTATAGGTTTAAATAGAATCGCAAGGCCTATTTTTACATTTGCTATAGTTATGGCTTTAGCAAGCTTTTTTATCAACGAAACGGTTGTTCCTGTTATGACTAAGCAGTCAACAGACTTGGCTTTATATGCTTTTGGACAAAAAAATATTCCAGAGGGGAAAGAAAATTTTACTTTTAAAGAAATTAAAGAGGGTGGAAAACTTAAACGCTTATTCTATGTTGGTGACTGCACAGATAAGACTTTGCATAATATAACAGTTTTAGACGCTTCTAAAGAAGGTACAATTCAAATTTTGCAGGCAAGAGAAGGCAAGACTTCTCCAATGGGTTGGAGATTCCAAAAAGGTGCAATCTATACCATTACAGATAGTGGAAAAACTCTAGATACAACATTATTCAATGATTCTACATTTATGTTTGGTATGGATTTGTCAAAAGAAATGGAAAAAAACCAAGCTGGAGAACGTAATTTTATTCAACTTGCGAAATTTATTTCAAAAGAAAATCGTCCAGAGCTAAGGATTGATTTGTATGATAAAATTGCACTACCATTAACAACAATTGTTCTTGTCCTTATTGGTGTGCCTTTAGCTATAACTCCTCCTCGTGTTAGATATAATAGAGGGTTCTTGTTCAGTATTTTAATTATTTTTGCATATTATTTAATCAGAGCTCTTTCTATATCATTTGGAGAAGCAGGTGCTCTTATTCCTGTTTTGGCAGCATTTATGCCTAATATTATATTAACAATTGTTGGAGTAGGTTTGTACTATCGTAAAGTTTACACGATATGCTAATATATGCTATATTAAGTGTATGAGGACTTACTTAAACGGAAGTATAAAAAATGGCAATATAATGCGTTGGTCAATGAACCCACTGGTTGTTTATATTGCTCCTATGAAATTTTATTCAAAACCTGGAGAGGATGCTAAGTACCGTAAAATGGTTATAGATGCTTTGAACACTTGGGCTGCTGCAAGTGGAGGAAAGCTTTCTTTTAGGATAACTAATGTTTTGTTAGAATCAAATATTAATGTAGATTGGAAACGTGTTGATAGGCAAGCTTTAGGACATTGTTACTTTAATTGGGATTCTCAAGGGAGATTATATGGAGCAGAAGTTTCAATAGGGTTAACTGACGGAAGAATTCACAAACAATACGATAGTGAGATAGAAGTTTATCATACAATTTTGCATGAAATTGGACATGCTTTAGGACTTGGACACAGCCCTTATAAAGAGGATATAATGTATACGCCACATCAATACGGGAATGCGTCGTTGTCACCTAATGACAAGTATTCTATACAGTGGTTATATCGATTACCTGCGGGAGCACCAGTAAAAAAATTTGCTGAAAAGTACTCAATGTCTACGTCATCTGATATTGATTCTGTGATAAGAAAAATTGATTCAAAGAAAGAAAATACTGAACCAACAACTAAGATGCAAATTCAAACGAGTAGAGATTTACTGCAAGAAGCATCCAATATTGGAGATTTAAAAAGATATAATATGATGCTCCAGAATATTTCTTTATCACAAAATGTTAAGAATTATATCAAAAATAATCGAAATACTTAATAAAAAGGCAATTTTATAAGGAAAAATTTTTTTAATATAGTATATGAAAGATGTTGGGTTTGTAAAATTAAAAGGAAATCAGAATGACTTGGTTGATATGGATTGTTTTCAATCATCCAATCCTTTGTCCAGCCAAAATTTGAATAATAAATCTGTTTTAACAGACTATACTCAATCAATAAAAAGGCCGAAGTTTGACCAGGATATTGCAGAAATAGTCGAAGTTGTCCGTATATTAAATAATATGGCTCCGTTAAGAATGCCAGTTTATAATTTTAATATTGATGAAATTAATGGAGAAAGGTTCTATAAACCTGATGGGAATCTTTTATTAGTAAGAGAATGGGATAGTGATGTAGTAAGAGATTATTATGCATCTTCCGATGCAACAACCGTTACGAGAATCTTAGAACATGATAAACATTCAGGTCGTTTGAGAACAAAAATTGAGCCGATAACTAGAGAAGGAAGTAGGCTAAATACTAATATTACAATTTTTGATGAAAAAATAAATAATAAGTATATTTTAATGCAACTTTCTGATAACGGCATAGTAAATAATATTTCTGAATTTACTGGTAAGGGTAAATCGTTCCAAACATTGTTCAGAAATGTTGAAACATTCAAACCTGTTCGATATCTTGAAGGAAAAGAAGATAAAGAAAATGGTTTTGTTATGGTAGATTGCTTGTTTGATTCAAATGGAGCTGTTGCAAGAATAAGAAGATATACAAACAAAAAAGAAGTAAGTATAGAATATACTGAAGATAAAAAGAATATTACGGTTAAAACTAAATAAAAAATTTTTTTAATTAGAAATTACTGGTTATATATCAAAAGGATCGTCTTCTTTATAATAATTCTTTTTACGTTTTTTCATTTTTGAATTACGTTTTTTTATATCTTCTGAAACATTTTTATAAGCATTATCAAGCGAGATTTTCATTAGAGGTTTATTTTTAGTTCTATCGTTTACAATGAGCCAATAGGAGTGTTTTACATTATTAACGGCAAAAGAAATTTTCCCTGCTCTTCTATCACCAGGTTTAAACTGAGAAAATACGAGTTTTGTATCTCCGAAAATTGATGGGTTAAAAATTGCATTGTAATCATTCATTAGAGCAATATCCATTCCAGAAAAGCTTTTATCTGACATATTTGTAATCGCAATTGATAAAGTTAGAGTGTTTACTTCGCCAAAAGGATCTTTTTCGTATAAAATATTTGAGATGCGAATATCAATTCCTGGATATTTTAGTTCTTTTTGTTTTAAAGCATCATCTCTATAAACAGGCAAATCTACACTATTTAATATTTTAACTTTTATTTCGTCTCCTGGTGCAATGAGAACATCCTTCCCTTTGCGATATAGAGCCATGCCAAGTCCAACGCCTGTTCCGACAGCAGCACCCCCAGCAAGTGTCCAGCCTTGAGAAGCTATGGCGGATTCTATTCCTAAAGCTTGAGCTGCAAAAATTCCTCCAAGAACAGCACCTCCTGCTGTATATCCGATATCCTGAGCTACAATTTTGGTTGCAGCTTTTATTGGGTGAAGCTTTGTGGACATTTTACCTTCTATTGGGATTTCTCTACCATCTGGTGTTACAAGGTAATCAAAAGTTAAATCAATATAACCGTCACGCCCTAGCCTTTTGGCTTCGCCAGAATCTTTTATTATTCCGTGTGCAACGGTTCCTTTTGGGACGATTATTCCTTTATCACCCATTACATCGCTTGTAACTTCGGCAAAGAACTCGTCGCCTTCGAAAGAAAAACTACCGTCAATAACTTGTGATACTGTCATTTCAATAGTATCTCTTTTTTCAAGAGTCTCGGTTTTCCCTGTGTACATTTTTTCATCTAGGCCTGAAGAATATTCATCACTGTATTCTGCGTGCCCTTGAAAAACATCTCCCGAAGCAATGATTGCATTATTGGTTAAAAAGATACTTAGTATTAATAAAGCTAGCTTTCTTTTCATAATAAAATTATACTATTTTACCTTGTTTGAGTCCAAAATGTTAAGCAAATTGTTATAAATATCAATTGTTGTCTTGCAAATCCCGAGATTTCTATCTACAAGGCTTTTTATTGTATTACCAAAGCAAACCAAAAGGGCGTGATCGAGGCTTTTTTCTAAAGCATCTTCAATTGGCTTCCTATATTCTAAAGGACGAGTTCTTTTTTCAATTTTATCAGCAATAAATATAATTTTTTCAAAGTCTGTCATATCGGATTTACCTAAAGTATGCCAGCGTGTTGCGGATAAAATCTCGCTATCACAAATTCCTAATTCCTGTTCTGCAAGAATAGCTCCTGCTGGTGCATGGTATGTTTTAGGATTTTCTAGCTCTCCCTCGCAAAGCCCTTCGCAGTTGCAAATTTGATTGCGTAAAGTTTCGTTAGAAAAACATTTAGCGCAGTCGTGTATTAAACCACATAAGTAGGCTTTTTCTTTATCTAAACCATATTTCTCTGCTAACTCTGATGCACACTCTGCAGTTCCTAGTGAGTGTTCGTAGCGTTCTTCTTCCAAATTTTCTTTAAGCCATTCTTTATATTTTGTATAATCCATGTTCTTTTATATATCCTTCCAAATCTTTGTGAATGTTATTTTTATTATTCCTTATTTCTGTTGAAGAAACGTTCACATAATCCATATTCATTAATTCGTAGTCCCAAGAACTATCTATGGTTAAATCACTACCTTTTCTAGGGAAAACCAGAAAGTGTACTAATTTTTTCAATTCTTCAGCTTTGTACCAAGTATTAATTTTAGCAAAAGCATCTGTACCTATTATAAAATTTAAACGGTTATTTATGCAATATTGTTCAATTATTTTTTGTACAGTAATCAAAGAATAAGATTTTCCCTCAGAAAGATATTCAATATCTGAAATCTCAAAGCGAGGGTTATCCTTAATTAATAACTTAACCATTTCGAAACGATGTGTTGCGAGTTTTTTATCTAATTCTTTGTGGGGCGGGATATATGCAGGTATGAATATTATTTTTTCAAAGTCGTATTTCTCCAAAGCAAATTCCGCCATTTTAAGATGACCCTCATGTATCGGATTGAATGTCCCTGGAAAAATACAGATACTCATTATCGCTCCCCTTATAACAATTTTAACATAAATTAGAAGCATATAACTAGCAAAAAATTTTTTTAGTAGTTTTGTAAATAGTATGAAAATTTCTGCAATTAATAGTATAAATTTTTATAGACCAAATCTCAATATTGCTAATTCATCTCCAAATACAACCCCCAAAGTGTATAACTCTGAATTAGCACGTTTTAACGAAATAAGTTTTCAAGGTGCAAACTTGAAATATTTATCTGCAAAAAAATATGTTGCACAAAAAGTTCAACCTCGTCTAAAAAAATATCCTGAAAGAATATTTAATTTATGGAATTTTGATTTAAACAAACTAGAAGGTATTCAAAACGGTATCAAAGTTTTTAAGAATATGTCGATGAAAGAAATAGCTTTTTTCCTAACTACAGTAGCTGAATTTGCGACATTTAGAGGCTGTTATAACAACTGTGCACATTGCTATGCTGATGCGAAACCGCCACTTAAAGAAACCGAAAATCAAACTACAGGAATGAGCTGGGAAGATTTTACGAATTTAATAAAAGGAATTAAAACATTAAATAGACGCTTGGGATTTTTTGCTTCAGGGAAAAATGTAGAGCACAATCATCGTTATTTAACTCCGTTTCATGACTCAGATAGTATGGAAGTTTTTATGAAAGATAAAAATGGGAACATTTATGATGTTATGGATATTACAAAAAAATTGTATAAAGCTATGGGAGTAGAAGTGATTTTTGATACCGCAAGTTGGCATCCAAAGAGCAAGGCAAGACAAGAAAAAGCGGAAAAATACGTTGAATTCATGACTAATCCTAAAAATAAAAAGATGTTTGAACAAATTAATGTTTCTTTAAATTCATTCCACGCTATGCATAGAAAAGAAGTTGAATTAAGAAAAGAAAATAAAACAGAATTAGCGGATAGAATTAGAGATTTGTATACGACTAGAATGGCAAATACATTATTTACTTTTACACCGCTTATTAAATCAAAGCAATTAAATCTTTTAATTGCCGTTGCTCCTGATAAAGAAAATTTTGAGGGTTATAGGGTTGAGGAATTAGCAGAGTTGTATGACGAAATGACCGATAAGCTTTGGGAACTTTATCAACAAGATTTGCAAGGCGAACAAAAATATATCAAATCAATTGAAGATGCAGAAATTTACATGGACAGGTTAGATAAGCAACTGGAGCACGGTTATCGTTTTATAACTTTTGCAGAAAAATCAAATAGAACTCTTCATCCTGATGAGGATACATTAAATAATGAAGATACAAAACTAGAAGACTCTGTAAATATTATAAAAAATTTAAATCAACGTTTATTAAAGAAAGGCCATTTTGTCGGCATTCTTGATGCTAATGGGAAATTTTATTTAACAAACTATAGACTTACTGTTCCTACAGAAATTAAATTAAATTTTGAAAACAACAAAAAGACTGCTGGTATTAATCCTAACTTAAAACCAGAATTAGTAATTACCAAAGAAGAAATTGAGAACTTAAAATAAAAAAAAGCCTAATTCTATGAATCAGGCGCTTAGAAAAGTAAGTTGGGGAATTTAATATAATAAAGTAAGATAGATTGTTTCTTAGTTATACTCTCTCTTATGATTTAACTCTCGAAATGAATGTTACTCTAGACTTCATATCCATTGCAAAAAGTCTCATTTCGTCGACTAAAATATAAGACTTGTCTTCTGCGGGATTTTCTTCTAGATAAAATTCCTTTGAAATTTGTGTTGCCATTGCATTAATGTTGTACGCTTCAAGTAAAGCCATTTTGTTTGCTCTCTCTTAAATCTGTCTTACATAGATATAAAGTAAAAAATTTTTATCAAATTTCAGAATATATAAAATTCTTAACAAAACTTAATAATAGATATATTGATGTATATATTAATGTTAAAAATATTTTCTTGATATACTTGCTTTTTAGGCATGTTTTGTAAAGTTTTGTAAAATATTAATGGAAAATATTAAAGTTTTTAGAAATTATGCCGATATACATTATATATACTAGTGAGGTGTGTCATGTCGAATTTTACAGTCAACGGAGTTTATTCATATTCAAGTGCGAATATCTACTCATATTTAGGTAGAGTTCCTATTAATGAACGCAAGTTAGAAGAAGCTTTTGACGAGTTTAATATTACTCCTACAGGCACAACTGATGATTTGAAAAAGCTAGATAGAGCTATGTATGCTGAGTATTCAGAACAGGTACAAAATCAGATTGAAAACCAAAAAGGTGAAAAAGTTGTTCCTTGGGCTAATTTGTGTGCGCAAATTGGTGTAAAAGCAACAGGTGACTATGAAAAAGACTATGCTGCTTTTAATAACGCTATTAAATTATTGAGTCAAAGTGCAATTGATGGTCAAGCGATGGCATATTTTGCTGGGTTAAGAAGCGAAGCTGCTAGGGTGTTTGCACCGATAAATAAACCTGCAGAAGCTCAAGCTCCTATAACTTTTGAAGTATATCAAGCTCAATTCCTGAGATAAACACAGTTAAATATTTTAAATGACTCCTTTGTGTTATAATACCCAAAGGAGTCGTTTTTTATGAATATACTTATAACAGGAGCAACAAAAGGAATCGGAAAAGCTATAGCACAAGAATTGCAAACTGAACATGAAATACATGTTGCTTCACGAAATGAGAACTTGTTAAGAAATTATGATAAATACTGCGTTTGTGATTTAGCCACAAAAGATGGTATAGAAAAGCTTGGAAAATATATTGAAGATAGTAAAATTGATGTTTTGATTAACAATGCTGGAGAATATTTATATACACCAGCTCTAAACGGTTTTGATTTTGATGAAGTAGAGCATATTACTCGGCTGAATCTAGAAGCACCATTGTATTTAACTTCCAAAGCTATTGCTTATATGAAACAAAACGGGTTTGGTAGGATTGTAAATATTGGTTCAATAAGTGGTGTTATGGGTGAGGCGAACGCTTCTTTGTATTCTGCTACGAAGTCTGGATTGATTGGAGCTACTAAGGCATTAGCGTTAGAGCTTGCAGAGTATGGTATTACAGTCAATACGATTAATCCAGGTTGGGTTGAGACTGAACTAGGTAATTCGTCATGTGAGGATAGTGAATTTACAAAAGAAGAGTTGCTTGAATGTATACCTCAGCGGAGATTTGTTGAGCCTAAAGAAATTGCTGGCATGGTAAAATACTTGATTTCAGAAGAAGCAAGAGGGGTTACCGGTCAATCTATTAATTTATGCGCCGGATTAAGTGTGGGATATTAGTAACAGAAAAGGGTAATAAAATGTACACAAAAGCCGAATTATTAGATCTATATAATATGAATCTAGAGGATTTATTAAAAGAATCTCAAAAATATTTAAAAGATGAAGTAGAGTTTTGCTCAATAATTAGCGCTAGAACAGGAAAATGTTCGCAGAATTGTCGTTATTGTGCTCAAAGTTCTCATTATAATACTGAGATAGAAACTCATCCTTTACTATCAGTCGAAACTGTTGTGAATGCTGCGAAAGATAGTGTTAAAAATGGGGCAGATAGAGTTGCGATTGTTACATCAGGAAAAACTCCGGATGAAAGTGATTTCGATACCATGCTTAATATGATTAAAGCATTAAATAATCAGAATATTAAAAGCTGTGCTAGTATTGGTATTCTTAATGAGGAACAAGCAAAGCAACTTTCTGATGTTGGCTTGGTAAGGTTTCATCATAATATTAACACTTGCAAATCTTATCATCCAGAAATTTGTACAACGCATACTTATGAAGATAGGATTAGAACGGTTAATCTTGTTAAAAAATATGGGATAGAGTTGTGTTGTGGTGTGATTATCGGTATGGGAGAAAGTGTTGAACAACGTGTTGAAATGGCTATGGAATTAGCAGAGATTAATCCTGAAAGTATTCCTGTAAATATTTTGACTCCTATTCCGAATACACCGTTCGAGGGTTATATTGATAAAATTGATGAAGAAAATGTTTTAAGAACTCTTGCAATATTTAAAATAGCTTGTCCAGCTTCATCAATAAGGCTTGCTGGGGGTAAAAAAGCAAGATTGTCTCCTGAAACTATTGAAAAGGCTTTTAAATACTGTGTTGATTCGACTATTGTTGGTAATTATTTGACTACAACAGGATTTACGCCACAAGATGACGCTAATTTGATTAGAAAAATAGGTCGAAAATTAGTAACGGTATAATTATGAATAGTACTTCTTTATTAAATTTATATTTAATATTTGTGAAAATTGGAGCTATTTTGTTAGGTGGAGGATATGTAATATTACCACTCATAACTAATGAATTTGCGACGAAAAGAAGTCTTATTAAGAAAGAAGAGATTGTAGATTATTTTGCACTAGCACAGTCTTTGCCCGGAATTATAGCAGCAAATATATCTATGTTTATAGGCTATAAGCTAAGAGGAAAAAGAGGAGCATTGCTTGCAATGTTAGGGGTTATAACCGTTCCATTCTTTTGCATAGTTGCTTTAGCCTCTTTGCTTTCGATTTTGACCGAAAATCAATATGTGCAATCTGTTTTTTGGGGCGTTGGAATTGCAGTAATTGCGCTTATACTTTTAACAATGCGTGAATTGTGGCAAAATACAAAAAAAGATTTATCTTTTTATATTGTATTTTTTCTAGCGCTAGCATCTTTGGTTATTTTTGAATTTTCACCAATTAAAACTATTTTAATCTTTACTTTGTTTGGTATTATTCTAAATAAAGTTGTAAAGCAAAAGGAGGCTGAATGATATATTTCAAGCTTGCTTTTGAATTTTTAAAAATAGGTTTATTTTCTTTTGGCGGTGGATATGCAACAATACCATTTTTGTATCATATTTCTCAGCAGTATTCTTGGTATAGCTTAGATGAATTGACTAAAATGACAGCAGTTGCATCTATTACTCCAGGACCTGTTGGGATAAATGTTGCGACATATGCTGGATTTAAAACTGCTGGTATACTGGGTTCTTTAGTTGCAACCCTTTCTGAAATATTACCATCGTTTATTTTGGTACTAATTGTAGCTAAATTATTAAAAAAATTTAGTAATAATTTTTATGTTGAAGCTGTATTGTCAACATTGAAACCTATTGGTTGTGCACTTTTGGCTTCGGTTGCAGTTGGTTTGATAAGGGTAGAATTAAATAATATTAAGTCGATAATACTACTTTTGGTATTATTGTTATTAAGCTGGAAGTCTAAGAAAGATCCGATTTTTTATATTGTTTTTGCTGGAGTTGTAGGAGCATTAATCAGTTTTCTTCATTACTAATTTTAATTCAACTCTACGGCTTTTTGAGTAATCTTCTTTTCCATTGACCAGAACGGGGTTAGAAAAGCTTGCCCCCTCAACGATAATCATTTTTCTAAGTCTATCTCCATTCGCTTTATTATACGGCGTGTTGGTCATATAATTTGCAACGGCATAAGCCCTATTAAGTGATAGCTCCATGTTTTTCATATATTGTTGATCGTCTGAATACTTACCAGCAAACGTCTGGCTATCAGTATGGCCCTGAATTATTATTTTGTCCAAGTGTTTATTCATATAATCGTTAGTAAACAAAGAATCTAAATAAGCAGGTGCAAATTTACTTAAATAAATTTTCCCTTTTTCTGATAGGGTATAGCTGTTAATCTCAAACAATTCTAAATCTGATATTTTAACAACGCCAGAAATAGGATCAACAGTAGCTTGAACGTTTCTTTCGTTTAATGCTTCCTGTAGAGCTTTAGATGCATTTTCTTTTGCAAGATCTTCGTTAAATTTGTGTATATTGTTTTGTAAAAATGCATAGAAAAACATAACAATGAATACCAGTACTAATCCAGTCATAAGGTCAGTCATTGTTATCCAAAAAATATTTCCTTCTCCAGAATCTTCAAATTTTCTTTTTATACGCATTAAAATACCTTTTAAAATAGTTTGTCTACAACATCTCCGCCAGAATTTTTGTCCATTGATTCGTTTAATTTATTCAGGCTATATAGAATATTTTCTAAATATGGTGTTGTTATTTCGCCTATCGATTTAGAAACAGCTTTAGCAAAATCATCAGGTAGAGATTTTAGTATTTTTTCGTTAGTAACGCCTTGAATTTTAGATTCTTTAACCAAATCTAGTAAGAATTGTTCGCTTGTGCAAACGTCAAAAAGTCTGATAAGTTCTTTTTGTATTAATAGGTAATATTTTTTACATTTTCTGTTGTAAAGTATTTTTTCAAAAAACATGAATAAAAGTGAATATCCAACAGCAAAAACAGAACACAATGCTGCAACCTGAATGTTTGCAACAAGCCCATTTAGTGAATTTCCGGTGGCGTTAGATGACAAATCAACTTCAGTAAATGCAATTGCCATTTTTAGAAAAGTGAAAAATGGACCTAGACCTGTAAGTAATGTTGGCATTGCTTGTATAAATTTGTAATTAATTTTTGAATGAACAAGGGAGTCCTCGTTAAAGAAGAAAGAGGAATCAACTGTTAGGTATATTTCCGGAGTGTAATTTGAACCGGATTTTGTTTGTTGGGAAGCTGTATAAAGCTTTTCAGGGAATATAAGAGCTTTTTTAAAATCTTCCCAGCAAGTATTTGTGTAGGAATTTTCTCTCATGAACTCATCAAGTTGTTGGAAACGGTATGAAATTTCCTTTTTGTTTAGCGAAACTAAAAACTCGTATACAGATTTAAGTCTATTTTCGGTTTTCTTATAATTTCTTATAACAGTTGCTAAAAAGAAAACAAAAAATGCTGTAATGATGAGTATTGCAGGCTCTGATAAAATTGAAATAAAGCTCATTCTTTTTAAACTCCCCTATTTATAAAATTATTAATTTTAATTATAGCATAAACCGTTTAGATTATTTAATTATTACGAATTTTGAACTATAATATATAAAGAGTGTTTTATGTACAAGGAATTGAAGAGATAGATGGAATGTCCTAAATGTTCAAGTATTATAGATGACAATTCAACGGTATGCCCTTATTGTCATAAGGTTATAGCTTTGAAGTGTCCAAATTGTCATACATTGGGGGAATCCCCTGTATGTAAAAAATGTGGTTATACGATTTTAGTGAAATGTGCGAAATGTTCTAAAATTAGCCCTATTGAAAATGGTACTTGCTCAAAATGCGGATTTTCATTAGAAACCTCTTTGGCATATCAAGAATGTGAAAGTGATGATTTTGCTTCAATAACTATTAGATTTGGAGCATTGCGTAAAATTAGAAGTTTATTAAAATCCCAAGAATTATATTCAAAATTTCTATTTAGGTTGAAAAATTTACTATACGCTCAGTTAAAAGGCGTGGACTGTAAATTTATAACTTATGGCGATGAGTTTGTAATTAATATGAACAAAGAGCTATCGTTGACAACATCTTCTCATAAAGCTATTAGGTTAGCTCTAAAAATTATCAATGCATTTTCTGAGTTGAATAATAATATTGCAGAGGAGCTGAGTACTCCACTTAATTTGGTTTTGACTGTAACAAGAAAAAAATCAGAAGACTTGCAAAAACTTATGAACTATGAAAATAATGTAAAACTTCTAACTGTAAAAAAAGGTGCAAAAAAATATTTGAAAGGTTTTCAGTTAGTCTTAGACCAATATGTTTGGGAAGAAATTAATAAAGATTATAAAACAGATTCTTTGTATACTGTGGAAGAAGCTGGACAGCAGTTAATGTTTTATGAAGTTATTTTAGATTCATATGTTTTACCACCGAATCAGAAAGAAAACTCTACAGAAATATCCGCAATACAACAAAACATAAAGAAAGATAATTTATACGAGGAAAAAGATTCTTATTCGTTCAAGGTTTTTGATATTAATGCAAAATGCTCTTTCGAACGTGTTAATCCAGTAGTAGCTATTGAAAAACTTGATGCAATAGACTTTGAAAAAGGTGGAAAGATTGTATCAATGAAGCAAGTCAAGAACTCTCAAATGCCAATAAACGATTTGATAAAACATTTTGAGGCTCGTGAAATAAAAGTTTTAAGGGTTAATTGCTCTCAACAGTTAACATACAAACCTTGGGGATTTTTTATTGAATTATTTAAAGAAAATTTTGGTTTTCCTTTCTATAACAAGTTTATTAATTTATCATCTATAAATCCAAATAGTATAAAAGTTTTTAAACCGCTTTTTGATATTTTATATGGTAAATCTGTAAAAGCTTTGACCCCAGAAGATGCAAGATTTACTTATATGGAGTATTGGGGCAAATTTTTGTCGACATTATCTAATACTGTTATATTGGTTGACGGGTTTGAGAATTTGGATGACACATCATTGCAAACACTAGAACTTTATTTTGATAAATTTAAAAATGTCAAACCGAATTTTGTTTTTATAAATGATGATATTCAGACTGTTCACTCTAAAATAAAAGGTTTATTAAGAACTGGAGATTATACAGAGTTTACACTTACAAAAACTCCAATGGATTCTTGTTTAACAACTCTAAAATCCGATGCAACAGATTTTATCCAGTCTTTTTATTTTGAAAAAATAAAATCGAATTTTAAAGGTTCTTATTTGTATTTTATAAATGCAATTGAATATTTAAAAGAAGCTGGAGTTCTAATTGACTTTGAAAATAAGCTAATAATCAAGGATAAAAAATCTATAGTTATTCCTAGTGATTACAATGGACTATTAAAAGCTAGATTGAAAAATTTAAGCAAGAGCCAAGATGTATCTTTAATAATTGCATATTTAGCTATATTGGGCGGTAGGGTTGATATGGCAACTTTGGCACAATTAGGTGTTAATGATGTTGAAAAACATTCAAATAAGCTCGTAGAAACTGGGCTTGTGGACTTAAAAGAATCGGTCTTAAGTTTAAATAATTTTTCTGAAATATATAATGTAATTATATCTTCACTGAAAAAAGATGCGGAATCATATTTGGCAAAAACAGTCTTGACACAATTAGCAAAAGGTCTAGATGATACTACGATGGCACTTATGATGGGGCGCTTGCTGGCTTATAAAGAAGAATATTTGACTCTTTGGAAAAATTCGCAATTTGCAATAAAAACAGGTGATTATGATGCTTACTTAAAAAATTGTCTAGGTTTTTTATCTTTAGTCGAAAATATTGAAACCAATATTGCAAAAGAAGAAGTAGAGGCTAATAAAAAAGATGTCTATAATAATATTTTAATGTTTTTATATTCATATTCTCCAACTAAAATCTATTTCATTGAGAATATATTACTTATGGATGCTATAAATGATGGTGATGATGAGAGAATCGTAAAACTTTCAAATCTAATGCTTCAGGGTGCTTTAGTCTCTTCAAATTATACAGATGCATTGGGACTTTTACATAATATATTAACTAGAATGCCTCAACCAACATTAATTGTTGACGGTGCATTAAATACTAAGTTTTTCTTGTTGTCTTTGGTCAATGTTGAAATATTATATAATATTGGTGAATATAGGCAGTGTGTTGAAATTATAGAAGAAATTCTAAAAGTTTTGAGACCAGAGGTTCTAGAAAAAGTTAAGCCTGCAAGCTTTTCGATGAATTTATTTGTAAATCATGTTTTGGATACTTGTCGCTTGGCGGGTTTTGCAAAATTATACTTAATGGATGATGATTTAGAACATTTTTTCGAAAATGTAAGAATTTCTTTGGACGTTGATTTACCAGAAAAAGATGCTATTTTAGCGATAAAAGATTACTTGGCTGATAAAGTATATATGACTGGTGATATTGAAAATTGTACTGCTTTCTCGAAAATTTTGTATTTGATTTTGCAGGAACTTTCAACTCTGGAAGCAGATTATAAGAAGTTTGCACAGAACATATATCAAGCTAAGCTTTTAGCTCTTGATATACACCAAAAAGAATTAGGGTTATTCTGTGATTTGTTAATTGGATATGCTTATTCTTTGACAGGTGTAAATGAAAAAGCCCAAATAATTTATGATGATGTATTGCAAATTTCTGACAAATCGGCAATGTTTAACATACTTGCAATCTCCAAATATTTAAAAGCTAAATTATTGATAAAAATGTCAAAGAAAGATGATGCGCTGGTATTGGTCAATGATTCGTTATCGATGATCCGTAAGTATGATAATCAAGCAAAAATTTTATATGTATTGTTTGAAAAATTATATATAGACATCGTAAAATCAGGAACTGTAGTTCCTTGTGATATTGAAACAGAAGAAAATAAGCTTGCGCCTTTTGTTGAATCGCTCAAGAAAATAACTGGCTAATTCTCTTGTTGTTTTCTCTCGCAGAAACTAGGTAACCCAATAAAAGCAACAAAAAATATACAACCAAATAACACGATGTTAAAAAATTCCATTCTAATATACTCCTTTCATGTGTCTATATATTTTCTGTGCCACATTTATAAAAAAAATAACGCCAAAATTTACAAATTTTAACAAAATTTTACAAATCATGTTTACAAGGCTGTTGTTTTGAGTGTACAATCATGTCAGGAGGCTTTATCTTGTCTAAAGGCTACGAAAATTTTAATAATTCTGAAACATCTTTTAGAAAATCCACACTTATCCAAGAAAGAATAGGGCTGGTATCAGCACATATGTACAAACAGTTCTTGGATTATCAGCATGCAACAATGAATACAACTGAAATTTTTGCTGAAATGATAGAGAATTTGAAAGCTATAGCTGATTCAATGAAGCAATCTTTTGCTTCTCGTGGTATTGCAACAGATAATAGTATTTATGTAGATTTTGATAAAGAAAAAAGCGTTGTCGTAATTCACATTTTATGGCATACAATCAGTTTGACTACACGTTGTAATTACGAGCCACAAGCACTCTTTAGAGAAGGTAATGCACCAATGTTTTCTGGTCGTATAATGGCTATAAATGGCAATTATAACGAACTTATTGAAGGTGCTAAAACTCGCCATGAAATTATGGAAAGATTATTAGATAAAGAAGTTGCTTCTTTATTTGTTCCTGCAGATAAGTCTCAAAATTCTATTTTTAAAATAAGACACTTATCTAACAGAGAATTTTTCTTGAATTCGACTGATGCTTCAAGAGAATTTGTATTAAAAGTATTAGAAACAATCTGCGGTGGTGGTGTATACCACGAAGAAGGATCTAGAAAAAGTTTTAATATCTAAAACCTTTCTAAGACCTTATTCGTGTTGATTGCATTCAATAAAATATTATATTTTATTGAAGATTTATAAATTTTATTATTATTTTTTATTATGCACTTTTCTTTTTTCTTATTCTTGAATGCAAGAAAAAAGAAAAGTGCCAAAAGAAAAAAGAAACACGCTCAAACTGTCAGCTTCGGCGATTTTAATCGCCTACGCACGCCCTTAATAACGACATAAATAAAAAATAGATATCTTGAATAAAATATAATATTTTATCAAATTATAACAATACTTTATAAAGTATTGATTATAATTTGTTTTTATGATTATTTAGTATTGGATAGGTCATATCCTCTTTTGGACCTATTCAAAAAAGAACCAAGCGGCTAGGTTCTTGAAACACTAGTTATAAAAGAAGGAAAATGAAATGTTAAAAATCAGATTAAAAAGATTAGGCGCTAAAAAAGCTCCAACATACAGAGTTATTGTAATCAACTCAACTACAAAACGTGAAGGTAAACCTATCCAAGAATTAGGTCACTACAATCCAAAAACAAAAGAAATGAAATTGGATATAGCTTCAGCTAATGAATGGGTTAAAAAAGGTGCTCAGCCTACTGATACAGTTAAATATTTAATGGCTAACTGCAACCCAGACGGAACTCTTAACTACAAAAAATCAGAAGTAGTTAAACTTTCTAAAAAAGCTCAAGCTAAGAAAGCTGAAGAAGAAGCTATAGCTGCAGAAGAAGCAAAAGCAGCAGCAGAAGCTGCAGCGGCTGCAGCAGAAGCACCTGCTGAAGAAGTTGCAGAAGAAGTTCCAGCTGAAGAAGCAACTGAAGCTTAGTAGCGTATTTTATATTAAAAACACCTTCGAAATTTCGGAGGTGTTTTTAATTTTAATTTTTATTTTTTTAAAGTTTTAACAAAATTCTTAGTCCAGTTTCTTAAATCTGGATATTTAGTAATGTTATGTCCTCTTTCAATCCATTCTTTTTCGTTTTCTGCAATAGTTCCTATTCCTTTAATAGCTTTGTAGACGAATGCATACATTCCTGTCCTATCAGCACCTGCCATGCAATGTATGTGAGCTTTGCCACCGTTTGTTGCTATTTTTTCTACTAAAGCCAAGAAACTCTTTATCTTATTTTCATTAGGCTTAAAGGTTATAGTTGGTATGTTGTGATAGTTCATTCCTAACTCTTTAACAACTTCTTCTTCCTTAAAATCCACACCAGGCACATACAATGTCCTGAAATTAATTACATCTGTAATTCCTTGTTCTTTAAGCCAAGCAAAATCTTCTGGAGTCGGTTGTGCAGAACGTGAAACGACTTTATCTATTCTTGCAAAATTTTTTGGTTCACCCATAAAGTTTACCAATGGGCTTATTGATTGGATTTTCATAATACACACCCCCTTGTGTAATTATAAATTACTATAGTTCTTTAACAAAAGCAATAGCATCTTCTTTGGTTACAATTTCGCCATTAATTTGTGCTTCTTTAAGTGTATTAATGATTTTACCTAATTCAGGAGACTGTTTTATATTCTTGATTTTCATTATTTCAATACCATCTAATAATTTAGGTAATGGTTTTAATGAATCCTTTTTATCTAGATAAAATTTTAAAAGTGCATTCAATCCATCTAAATTAGATTTAATAATCTCTTCGGTGATAGCTTCACCTTGAGCAGAGAGCCTATCAGCTTTTGCTATATAGATATTATCAATAACATTTACTCCCATTTTGCGTAGATAACGCATCATAACTTTTTCACTCAAGTCAGGTGCATCTATCACATTTGAGGGATAAATATGATTTTTTATCATGCTTGAAATATATTCAATTTGTTTTTTAGAGAATTTTAAATCTTTTAAAAAAGGAATAGCCATTTTAGCACCAACATCATCGTGTTTTATGAATCTATGACGACCACTTTCTTCAATTGTCCAAGTCGAAAACTTACCTATATCGTGTAAAAATCCTGCAAGTTTTAAATGATTAATTCGAGGAAAACCTCCAAAATCGACAGAATCTAAATGTTCTTTTTCTTCTTTTGTTGCATTTAAATACAGCTCTTCAATATTTCTAACTGTTTCCACTACATGATGAAATAAATCCAAATGATGATGAGTATTTGGAGGAACTTTTTTCATCTCTTTTACATAGGGGAAAAGCTCTTCTAAAATACCAAATTCATCCATTACTAATAATGTTTTACTACATTTTACCCCGCCAAAAAGTTTCATTAGTTCATAATTAATACGCTCTTTAGCTGGAGTAAATAATAAATGTTTGTATTTTTCAATACACAATTTTGTATTACTTGATAATTCAAAACCCGTAGTCGAAGCAAATCTAAATGCCCTTAAAATCCTTAACGGGTCTTCTTCAAAATTAGAATCTTTAATATGTCTAATAATTTTATTTTCAATATCTTTTTTCCCCTCAAATGGGTCAATTATTTCTCCATTAGAAAGATTTATTGCAATCGCATTCATCGCAAAATCACGTCTTTCTAAATCATCTTCTATATTTACACCTTGGATTTCTGATATATCAAGATAGTTAATTTTATCCTCTAAAACTAGTCGGTATATTTTGTATTCTGGATCAAGTACAATAAAAGTAGCATTAAATTGCTCTGCTAATTTGTGTGCAAAGTCTTCTGCACCTTTAATAGCAATATCTCTATCAACAAAAGATTTTCCCATAAAAGCATCACGAACAGAGCCACCTACAAGATAACCTTTATTAATTTGAGAAAGTATAAAATCATCCTTGATATTCATATACAATATCTCCAAGAGTTACTATAACAGCAGTTTCGGCCTTTAAAATCAAGTCTCCCAAACTAATAAGTGGTAAATTTTTAGCTCTGAAATAATCAAATTCTTTTTGCGAAAAACCACCCTCAGGGCCAATCACAACAAGCACTTTTTCTCCTTTTTTAATAGGATTTGCTCTTAAATATTCTTTAAATGATATTTCAGTTGAACGTTCAGCTAAAATCATAATTTTATCGAAATTTTTAGATAAAACTTCTTCTAAAGTAGTCAAATCAAAACAAGTAGGAACTTTTGCTCGTTCACATTGCTTTGAAGCTTCATACATAACTTTTTGCCATTTTTCACGTTTTTTTTCTAAAACAGATTTGTTTAATGCACAATTGTCTGTGACAACAGGATAAACACCTCTCACTCCGAGTTCAGTAGCTTTTTCCATAATTGTTAATTGAGCATCACTTCTCAATGGAGATTGGGCTAGATACAAATCAAAATCTAAATCCCTTTTTGATGGATAAGATTGTTCAATTTCACAGATAATCTCGCTAGAATTAATTTCCACAATTTTTGTTTCATACTGAATTTGAGCTTCATCAATTAACAATAAATTTTCGCCTACTCTTGCACGCAAAGCACGAGCAATATGACGATAATTTTCATTATCGTTTATTGTGATAAGATTATTAATTCTATTTCTTGAATCGACAAAAAAATGTGGCATTAATCTATTAATTCTCCGTTTAAGTACCAAGTTCTTGCTTTTGTAATTTTAACATTTACAAACTCGCCTGTTATATCCTTATCGTAAGGAATGTGTACAATTTTGTTATTTCTGGTTCTACCAGTTATGACACTTATACCCTTATTATTTACCCCTTTAAAATTTTCAATTAATACTTCTAGTTCTCTACCGAGATATTTTTGATTAGATTTTAAACAGCATTCTCTATTTTTCTCGTTTAATCTAGCTAAACGCTCTGTTTTTACATCTTCATCAATATATAAATCAGTCCACTTAGCTGCAACTGTCTTTTCTCGAGGAGAATATGCTGCAGTGTTTGAATAATCTAGCTCAAGTTCTTCCATCGCATCAAGCATTCTTTGGAACTGTTCTTCAGTTTCTCCAGGGAAACCTGCGATAAAATCACTTGTAATTGTAACATCTGGAACTCTTGAACGAACGTGATCAGCAATTTTTTTATAAGTTGCATAGTCATATTTACGGTTCATTTTCTTTAAAACATAGTCATCACCATGTTGCATTGGAATATGGAAATATTCGCAAACTTTATCAAGCTCAATTACTGTATCAATTAATTCATCGGTAATATCAGTAGGATATGATGTTACAAAACGAATTCTAAATTTCCCCTCGAGTGCATTAATTTGCCTTAAAAGCCAAGCTAGGTTTTGGTGTGGTTCAAGGTCTTTACCATAACTATCAACATTTTGCCCTAAAAGAGTTATCTCTTTGAAGCCCTCTGATAAAGCTTTTTTGATTTCAGCCATAATTAACTCGGGTTTTCTTGAGCGTTCACGTCCTCTTGTATAAGGGACTATGCAGTATGAACAGAAGTTGTTACAGCCCTCCATAATCGGAACCCAAGCATTAACACTTTTTACGCGCTTAATATCAATTTCAGATTCTTCAAACGGTTTTTCTTCAACTGATACAATTCTTTCTCCAGCTTCAATTCTTTTCACAAGGCTAGGAAGCTCATACACTCTTTGTGTTCCTAGTACCAAATCAACATAAGGAGCTCTTGCAAAAATTCTTTTACCCACTTGTTGAGCTACGCAACCCGCAAAAATGATTTTTAAATCGGGATTGTTTTCTTTTTTCCATTTCCCCCAAACGCCGATTGCACTGAATGCTTTGTCTTCAGACAATTGTCTTACAGAGCAAGTGTTAATAATTAACATATCAGCTTCTTTAGGCTCACTTGTTTCTGTATATCCTAAATGTTCTAGCATTCCATACATACGTTCAGCATCAGACTTATTCATCTGACAACCCATTATTTCTATATAAACTTTTTTCATATTATCCTCTTTTTAAAATCTTTTAACTTAATTTTATTATAAAAATAACAAGGGGTAAAATATCGATAAAAATGGTGTAACGAATAGAAATGTAACAAATTGTAAACAAAAAGGCAATAATTTAATGGATATATACTTTATATATATAAGATATAAATATGAGGAGCTTATGTTTTTACCATTTTGTCAAAATTATTTAATAAATACTTTTTGTCAAAATCCTTATATGAATGGATTTTATAGCACTTTGTTGAATCCAATGACAGCGGTTTGGCAAACTAATTCTGCCTTGCAACAATACTGTTGGGCCCCTGATTCTTCATCTTATATGACTGACACTTTTGTCTATTCTGGTGGCGGTTCTACTCCTAAAGAAGAGACTTATGATAAAAATAAGGTATGGAATCAATGCCTTGAGGTATTAGAGCCTATGGTTAAAGAATTATTAGCGGACGAAAACATAACGACTGAACAAAAAGCAAAGTTACAGAAAGCTCTTGAGCTTGAAGAAAAAGACTCTTATACCAAATATCAAAATTTATCCAAAGTTTATTATGAAATAAAAGAAAAAGTAGATAAAAAAATAAAGAAAGAAACTGATGAAGCCGAAGCGGCTGCAATTCAAGAATTGGCTCAAGAAGAAGAAAATAATAAAAAAGATCCAATGCAAAATGCTACTTTTAAAGCTGCGATAGAAGCAGGCAAATTAAAGAAATTAGAAAAAACTGTACATAAAGTTTCTATTAGTAATAGCGAAAGTGTAAATCTAGACGTTTATTCAGGAACTGTGAGTGGTGCAGAGAGAAAATTTGCTTATTATAATGAAACAGTTTATGAAATAACTACAGATGGAGTTAAAGTAATATCAGAAGACGCTTTTAAAGCTTGTTTTCCTGCTTCATCTTAGTTATATTTTGTAATTCAACTAAAACATTAATCTAAACAATAAAAATCTTTTATTTAATTTTTCTGAGAATTTTTTTAGATTAGCAATTGTCTCTGTTGTGTCGCTTACTATTTGTTTAAGGTTTTGTTTATCACCCTTTCCGTTGACCGTTGACAACGCTTTAGATACTTCGCACATTGTGATGTTCAAATTATCAACAGAATCGACAAATTTCTTTTTAAGATTTTCATCATGTGTCATAGTATTAACAGCACTTGATATGTCATTCAAATTGCTCATTACGCTATTTAAATCTTCTGCAAATTCTTTTGAATTCACAGCTCCAATAATAGGTGCTAGCTGTTTGGACATATTAGAGATTGCATCAGCAGTCTCATATAGAGCAGGTTTGAACTTCTCATCAGCGACTATACCATTTAGGTTTGTAGCAAGTTTGTTGAAGTTATTTGTAGCATCTGTCATCATCCAAACCATTGCGTCTATGTCATTTCTAGATGTTTCGATGAGTTTTTCAGCTTTCTCTAAAGTCGTAGTAGCTTGTGCTGTTAGGTCTTTAAAGTTTTCAACAGATTGGGTTAAATCTGTAATCATTTTATCGTTTAAGAGTTCGTTTACAACTCTGTTTGTTTCAGTTAAAGATTCTGCGGCTTTATATTGTAAATCTAAGAAATCTGCAATACGCATAGGTTCTACTACAGTATAGGGTGAAGTTTGTTGCGGATATGGAAGTGGAGTGTTATCTAAAGGTTCTATCCTAAGTTTCTTTACTCCGTTTGTTGTAATAATTTGTCCTTTCATAAATTCAGGTATGATAAGTCCTGGTAAATTTATAAAATAATCAATTTTGTAGGCATAACTAGTTTTTACATGTTCCCTAACAGATTCTGGTACCATTTTAGAAGTCATTATTTGAGATTTTTTAACTTTACCAACATTATAATATTTTTCGTCTAGCTTGATTTCAACGTCAGCGTCTGCTGATAAAATTTGTTGATTATGTACCGGAATATAAACTGAACGAATTTTAGGCGGAGTAATTTCTAAGAATTGTTCGCCAATTAATCCTGACTGTTGAATTGAAAGCATTGAAGCTTTTGGAATGCTTATACCTGGTTCAGTTACAACAAATTTTAGTTTTACATAACTAGATTCACCCTCTACTACAGGAATTATTTCTTCAACTTGACCAACTCTTAAACCCATCATTTGCACGCCAGAACCAGGTCTCATGCCGTTAACGTCTTTAAACTGAACTTCAATTCTTTCTGCAGAAGAAAAAGAACGACCTTTTACCCACAAAACGGTAAAAAGAAACAGTGCAAGTGCTACTATTGTTAATAAGCCGACTTTAAAAGCTGATGAAAGTTTCATTTTATATTCCTCTTTTGTTTAAATCATTTTCATTGGTCCGTCAATTGTTGCATTTACGAACTGTTTTGTGTACTCGGTATTTTGTTCACAAAGCTCATCTGGGCTTCCTTCAAAAACCGCCTTTCCATTATACAACATAAGAACTGAATCTGCCGTCCTACGAATTGTTGACATTTGGTGAGTTACAACAATTGATGCTGCGTTTGTTTCATTTTTTAATCTTACGATGTAGTCTTCTATTAATGTTGATGAAATCGGGTCTAGTCCTGCTGTTGGCTCATCATAGAGAATGATTTTAGGTTCAGTTACGATTGCTCGAGCGAAACTTACCCTTTTTTGCATGCCTCCAGAAAGTTCTGATGGAAACTTATCTTCAATACCAGAAAGTCCAACTAATTCAAGCTTTTCTGCGACAATTTTTTCTAATTCTTTTCGAGTATACTTTTTTCTCAAGTCTTTACGCTCTTGTAATGCGAATGAGATGTTGTCAAAAACGTTTAGTGAGTCAAATAAGGCAGAGTATTGGAATACCATTGCAACGTCTCCACCAGTTGTAATAATTTCTCCTGAATCTTTTTCAATCAATCCACTTATTAGTTTGAGTACAGTACTTTTGCCAGAGCCACTAAATCCGACAATTGAAAGTATCTTTCCTTCTTCAACTTTGAAAGATATGTTATCAATTATTTTTTTATTATCAAATGATTTTGTTAAGTTTCTTACTTCTATTCCCATTTTGAAAATCTCCTAGTAGAAAAATGCTGCCGCAAATATCAAATCTATTACAACAATTGCGACAAAAGACCATACAACAGCTTTTGTTGTAGCAATACCGACACCTTTAGCTCCATCTTTAGCAATCATCCCACAAGAGCAGCTTATTAGGGAAATTGCGAACCCAAAGCTTAATGATTTTAAGATACAAACGTTCATATCTTTCATGCTTAGTCCGAACCAAACAGAATCGAAGTAAGCTTTGTATGATAAATCAGAAGTTATATTTGCAGCAAGAGCTCCGCCTAAAATTCCGAAAGCAGAGGCTAATATAACAACAAAAGGCATCATTAGGGTTCCTGCTATTATTCTTGGGGTAAAAAGGTACTGTACCGGATTTACTTTTAAAACTTTTATTGCGTCAAGTTGTTCTGTAACTTTCATTGTTGCAATTTCTGACGCAAGAGAAGAGCCTATCATTGATATTATTGCAAAACCTGCCATTATAGCACCCTCTTCTCTGACTGTAAGTATTGCCATAAGCATGCCGACAAAGTTGCCACCACCCTGTTTTACCATTTCACCGGCAACTTGCATTGAAATAATTATTGAAGTCATTCCTACGATTGAAAGTGTTATTGGAAGAGATGAAACACCAAAACGAGAGCATTGTTCTATGATTTCTTTAAAAGTAGTATTAAAATTTTTAAGTCCCTTTAGAAACTCTATTCCATATGTGACAATTATTCCAAGAGTAGATATAAAATCTTCGACTTGCGTTGCTAGCAAGCAATATATTTTATAAGTATATGTGTTTGAAAAATCAACTCTCATAGCCCTTATTATATCAAACAAGGGAATTTTGTACAAATTGTTTTGAGGATAATTTATTTGTGATAAAATATATTAGTGATTGCAAATCAACTATAGTTATTAAGGGGAGTTTGATGGAAGATTCATTATTAAAACTGAAAAGTACGAATTCAAAAGATGCTTTTAGGTATGGATATTTGTTGCAAAAAATGTATCCATATATTAAAACAGTTCTTTTCAGAACGGTGTTGTTGTTTCTCTTAGCAATACCTTTAGGTTTGTTAGATGGTGTCGTGGCTTTCTCTTTAAGACCATATATGGACTATGTAGTTAATGGTAATGAGACACAAGTATACGAACTATGGGGACATAAAATATACTTACAATCATTTCTTATAAAATTTATACCAATTGGTATAGTTGTTTTTGCACTAATTCAAGGTCTTTTGAAGTATAGTTGTAACTACCTTTCTGAATGGACAGGTAACAAAATGTCAAATACTTTGAAAATTGATTTGTTTCATAAGCTTACAGCTTTAGATACAAAATTTTATGATATTAATTCTTCAGGACTTGTACTAAGCAGGTTTTTATCTGATCCTGATCAAGCATCAAAAAAATTGATAGAGACTATAAAATCGTTTATTCTCTCTATTTTTGAGCTTGTTGCTTTGGTTATTGTCCTGTTAGTTAACTCTTGGAAACTTGCGATTATTGGTGTTGGTGTTATGGCAATTGCTATTACCCCAGTAACTTTAATTCGCAAAAAAATTAAAAGTGTTTCTAATGCAACAATGGTTGTTGGCGGTGATATGACAACCAATTTTAATGAAACTTTTGCTGGAAACAAAATTATTACAGCATATAATTTACAGAACAATCAAAACAAAAAATTTGAGCAACAAGTTGGGAAACAGTTTAGTTTGACAATGTCTTTAACTAAACGTGTTGGATGGATGTCGCCTATAATGTATTTTATTTGTTCAATTGGTATTGCGATTGTTATGAATTATGGTAACAGTTTGATTCTTTCTGGTGAAATGACAGCTGGAAGCTTTGCTTCTTTCGTAACATCTTTGCTTTTGCTTTATAAACCGACAAAAAGTCTGGGATTAACGTTAACCAATTTACAAGGAACATTTGTTGCAATGGCTCGTGTTTTTGAGTTATTTGACCTTATTCCTGAAATTAAAAATTTACCAAACGCTCAAAAACTTGATACGATTGGAGAAATTAGCTTCGAAAATGTTGTATTTGAGTATGAAAAGGGTATACCAGTATTAAAAGATTTCAACTTATCAGTAAAGCCTAATGAAACAATTGCGTTGGTAGGAAATTCTGGTGGTGGTAAGTCTACTGTAGTTAATTTGATTCCTAGATTTTATGATGTTGTTTCTGGACATATAAAAATAAATGGAGTTGATATTAGGAATTACGATATAGTAAGCTTGAGAAATAATATTTCATTTGTATTTCAAGATAATTACTTGTTCTCTGGAACTATAAGGGACAATATATTAATGGGTAAACAAGATGCAAGTGAAAAAGAAATAAAAGAGGCAATTAAACTTGCTCATCTTGATGAGTTTTTGGGCTCACTTCCCGAAGGTATTAATACAGTAGTTGGTGAGCGTGGAGCCTCTTTATCTGGAGGTCAGCGTCAGCGTGTTGCTATTGCAAGAGCACTCATTAAGAATTCTCCAATAGTAATTCTAGATGAAGCAACATCAGCTCTTGATAATGAGTCAGAAGCAATTGTTCAGAAAGCATTAGATAACTTAATGCAAAACAGAACAGTGTTTGTTATTGCTCATAGATTATCAACAATTCATAATGCTGATAGAATTGCTGTGCTTAATGAGGGAGAGCTTGTTGAACTTGGTTCTCATGATGAACTTATAGCTAAAAAAGATGGTAGATACAGGCATTTGTACGAAATGCAGTTTAATAATAAGGTAAACGTATAAAATATTTAAGGAGATATATAATGCACGGAATAATACTAGCAGGAGGATCAGGAAGTAGACTTTGGCCTTTATCAAGAGAACTCTATCCGAAACAATTATTAAACATTGAGAACTCAGATAGCTTGCTACAGTCAACATTCTTAAGATTAAAAGAATGTATGCCTGCTGATAATATTGTCAGTATAACAGGTGTAAAGCACTCTTCTAATGTAAGATTTCAACTTGCATCATTAGTAGAAAATCCTGTTGTTTTATCTGAACCGATAGCAAAAAACACTGCTCCTGCTATAATTTTAGCTGCTAAATATATCTCAGAAACCACAAAAGACGATCCGATAATTATTGCAGTTCCATCAGATCACATGATAAAAGATACAGAGGCTTTTGTGAAAACTGTTAAGGACGCTGAAAAGATTGCTCAAGCTGGTTATATTGTTACTTTTGGTATAAAGCCAACTTATCCAGAAACTGGATATGGGTATGTTAATATTACTTCTGATAAAATTGAGAATGGTTATCGAGTTAACAAATTTGTTGAAAAACCTAGTGAAGAGATTGCTTACGAATACATTAAAGATGGCAATTATTTCTGGAATAGTGGTATATTTATGTTTAAAGCTTCAATATTATTAGAAGAAGCTTCTAATTGTGCACCAGAAATATACAGTTTGCTTAAGAACTTTGATTTTACAAAATCTGCAGAAATTCCATTTACAGAATTTGAAAAAATGCCTAACATATCAATTGATTATGCTGTAATGGAAAAATCTAAAAAAATTGCTTTAGTTCAGTTAAAGAGTGATTGGAATGATTTAGGAAGCTGGAAATCAATATATAATGTTAGTCACAAAGATGAAAATGGTAATGTAAAAATTGGACATGTTTTAGACGAGGGTTCTAAGAATTCATTTGTATATTCTTCATCAAAACTGGTGGCAACAATTGGTCTAGAAGATGTTGTAGTCGTTGAAACAGAAGATGCGATATTAGCTTGTAAGGCTGATAAAGCTCAAGATGTTAAGAAAATTTATGATACATTAAAAAACCAAAATGATGACACATATAAAGTCCATAAAACAGTATATCGTCCTTGGGGTTATTATACAGTATTAGGAGAAGGCAAGGGCTTTTTAACAAAAATGATTCAAGTTAATCCAGGACAAAAGCTTTCTGTACAATCTCATAACCATAGAAGTGAACACTGGGTTGTCCTTGAGGGTACTGCAAAAGTTGTTTTAGAGGGTAAAGAACATATCTTGAGTCCTGGTCATAGTGTTGATATTGCTGTTAAAGAAATTCATTCGCTTCAAAATCCGTATGATGAAGTTTTAAAAATAGTTGAAGTGCAAAAGGGTGACATTCTTATAGAAGAAGATATTGTACGTTATGAAGATATGTATGGTCGAGTATAAAATTACTTGTGATATGTCTCGCCTTTTAGAATTTTAAAAGCTCTATATATTTGTTCTATAAGTAATAGCCTTGCAAATTGATGTAAGAATGTCATTTTTGAGATGCTTAATTTAAAATCTGCTCTCTGAGATATGCGAGGGGATAAACCGCAGGAAGAGCCTATTACAAAGACAAGTTCCCCAATTCCTAAGTTTGTAATTTCTTCAATCTTATGTGCAAAATCTTCGGAAGATAATTGTTTTCCTAAGATTTCTAAAGTTATAACATAAGAATTTTGTTTAATATTTGCAAGAATTTTTTCGGCTTCTTGTTCAAGGGATTTAGCTGTTAAATTTTCATCTTTTATTTCTACAGGAGCCAATTCAACTATTTCAATGGTTGCATATGGAGTTAAACGCTTTAAAAATTCGTCAATTCCATCTTTTAAAAATTTTTCTTTAATTTTCCCTAATGCTATGATTTTTATTTTCATAACTAACCAATTTTTACGTTTGAATCACCTGTATACAAGCTTATTGAAGGGAATGCAAATTCAATACCCTCTGCTCTATAGTGATGAATTATACTTCTTATAATTTGGCTTTTAGCTTCGGTTGCAGTTGCTAGTGTTCCGTCTGTTGTATAAGCAATTAATCGTACTTGAATAGAACTTGGAGCCATATTTTCAATAAAAGAAGTTGCACCATCTTTTATTAAGCTATTTTGCTCAGCAATTTCTTTTAAAATTTCATATGCACGGTCAATTTTTTCGTTAGAAGTGCCATATTCAATATCAACTGTTAAATCAATTCTTCTCTCTGTAGCTTTTGAAATATTTGTAATTTCATTATTAGCTAAAAGGTTATTAGGGATATTCACCTCAAAGCATTGAATAGTTTTAATAGTAGTAGAACGGAAATTTATTTCAGTAACAGTTCCTTCATAACTATCAAATGAAATATAATCGCCGACTTTATAAACTCTATCAGCTAAAAGACCAATTGAGCCAAAAACATTTCCGATAGCTTCTTTTGCCGCAAAACCTACTGCCAAGCCTGTTATACCAAAACCAGCAATAAGCGAATTTACATTATATCCAAAACTTTGTAAAAAACTCGCAATTAAAACAAAGATAATAATAACTTTTGCAATTCTAGTTAAGATTGGCATTAAGTTAATTAATGGAGAATCAGGATGTTTTTCTCGAAGATTTTTCTCTAATTTATTATTAAAAGCATCCGCAAGTTTACAAAAAATATAGATTAATATTAAGTTTATAATTATTCCAAAAATAAAATCAGCGTGCTTAATTAGAAAGTTTACAATTGTCGCAATACCTTTATGTGCCATAAAGAAATCGCCAGCCTCATTTACAAATGTTTCAAACATATCCATACTCCCAAATTTTTATGATCTTAAAAGTTCTAACTCTTTCTGATATGGAGAAAGCTTTGTTAGCTTATCCATAACTTCAGGCATTTTTTCTATAACATAATCTATTTCTTTTTCAGTTGTAAATCTTGATAAAGAAAATCTTATTGAACCATGCAGAGCTGTAAATGGGACTCCCATCGCTCTAAGTACATGGCTTGGCTCAAGTGAGCCTGATGTGCAGGCACTTCCAGAGCTTGCACAAATACCCAAATCGCTTAAATGAAGAAGAATTAATTCACCCTCAACATACTGGAATCCAATATTAGTAGTATTAGGAACTCTATGTAGGGAATTTGTATTTAATCTAGCATTAAATACATTCTTAAGTATTCCTTGTTCAAGTTTATCTCTCAAGCGTTTTACTTCTTTTAACTCAAAATCTAAAGCGTCAGAAGCTAGTTCACAAGCCTTACCTAAACCTACTATATAAGGAACATTTTCTGTACCAGCTCTTAGTCCACGTTCTTGGTGTCCACCATTAATAAGAGGAGTAATTCTTGTACCATTTTTAACATACAAAGCTCCAATTCCTTTTGGGGCATGAAGTTTGTGACCAGAAATTCCTAATAAATCAATTTGAGTGTCTTTTAGATTAATTTTTAATTTACCCCCAGCTTGAACACCATCTACAAAAAACTTAGTCTCTGGTGAGCGTGTTTTAATAATATCAGCGATTTCTTCAACTGGGTTTATAACACCAGTTTCATTATTTGCCCACATTACTGACACAATCGCAGTATCTTTTCTTAGCTTCTCTTTTAATTCGTCGACCTGAAGTTCGCCATCAGCATTTACACCAATATAATCTACTTCATAGCCTTGTTTTTCAAACTCTTTATAAACATTCAAAACGCAAGGATGCTCAATTGTTGTTGTAATTAAATGACGTTTTTCTTTATTACAGTTCACAACACCTTTAATCGCCATATTTGCAGATTCAGAGCCACAAGATGTGAATATAATTTCTTTTTCATCCTTTGCTCCTAAAAAATCTTGCACTTGAACTCGAGCTTCTCTTAAAGCATTAGAAGACTTGCGTGCAAATTCGTACATGCTAGAAGCGTTTGCATATTCATCTTTTAAATAAGGAAGCATTTCCTCTAAAACTTTTTCATCTACTTTTGTAGTCGCATTATTATCTAAATATATCATCCAACAGGTCCTTTTATATTAAACAATTTTCTGAAAAAACCTATAATGCCAGTGCCATAATTTACTATTTCATAATCGCCCATCTCTAAAAGTAAGCGAGCCTTCTCTTCTGCATCTCGTGTTTTCATCGCTTTTTCGTATAAATCTTTTGCGTTAGGATTAGAATACACTTTTGCCATATTAACTTTTTTTGTAGCTTTAGCGTATTGCATTAAATCAGGATTAGAAAAATCCAAAAATTTTATAGGCAATCTAAATTTTCTTGCTTCAAAATTTTGATTATTAATTGCGTTAATTTTCATATTACACTTGCTCCACAATAATTTTTGAATCAACCTTTTCTTTTAATTCTGCTTCAACAAAATTTTTCAATGTCATTGAAGCGTTTTTGCAAGCTGAACAAACTCCAATAAGCTTAACCTTAACGACATCACCGTCAATATCGACAAGCTCAATATCTCCACCATCTTTTTGAAGCTGAGGTGAAATTTGTTGTTCAAGAACTTTACCTATTTTTAGAATCTTTTGAGTTGGTGTTAACTCAACCCTTGCTTCTACTTGGCTTTTCTTCAAGAATGTTTCGATTATATCCTTGATTACTCCACGACAGCGTCCACAAGCACCACCAGCTTTTGTATAATTAGTTACTTCCTCAACTGTTGTTAAACCATTAATTTTAATAGCTTCCCAAATTTGGTTTTCAGTAACGTTAAAGCAAGTACAAATTATTTTTTCACCTGCGTGATCGTGAGAATGTAATTCTAGTTCTAATTCTTCCCATTCTTCAGAATCTTCACCATAGTATTTTTTTAGTGCATCCTCTAACGCTTCACGCCCCATAACTGAGCAGTGCATTTTTTGCGCTGGCAAACCACCTAGCATATCTGCAATGTCTTTATTGGTAATCTTTTTAACTTCATCTAAAGATTTTCCAATAATCATTTCTGTTAAAATACTTGACGCAGCAACAGCTGAGCCACAACCAAAAGTTTGAAATTTAGCATCAACCACTTTGTCACCATCAAGTTTTATAAATAATTTTAATGAGTCACCACAAGCTAACGAACCTGCTTCTCCAATTAAATCAGCGTCTTCTATCGTTCCGACATTTCTCGGATTTCTATAATGATCCATAACTTTTTCTGAATAATCCCACATTTATATATTACCTCGTGTTAGCTGGATTTACACCTTCTATTTTACTATAAAAAAGAAAAAAATAATTGTACGTTGTATGTACAACTTTTTACTCTAATATTTACCCCTAGTTATTGAGCTTTTTTTCTTCGTTTTTAATAAATTCACAATCAGCTTCTAGTCTTCTATCTTCCATTGCATCGACTAAGTCTTCAATTGTTTTTATCTGACCTAGCTCAAACCCAACTTCTGCGTATAAAACGCAATCATTACATAGCCTATAAGGACCATATTGTACAGAGCCTGCTAGTGATTTTGTATCACCACAAGCATTGCAAGTGAAAAATTCGTTTTCGCAATCGGGATTTTCTTCTATATCATCTAAACGCATTTGCTCTACAACTAATTGCATTTCTGCTACTACTTCTTCTTTTGATTTAGTCATTTTGTTTATCCTTCTTATTTTTATCGTTTATAGTAGTGGAGGTTAATTATATATTTATCCCTTTACCCCTCACATAAGGCTTTCATTTCTTTTACGGCCTGTTCTAAACCAACAAACACAGCTCTTGAAATAATTGAGTGACCAATATTTAACTCAACCAAGCCAGGTATTTCATGCATACGGTGAACATTTTGATAATTAAGCCCATGTCCTGCATTCACTTTTAGCCCAAAATTTTGAGCAAATAGTGCCGCACCTTTTAAATCCTGAAAAGCTTGTTCTTCTTCCTCTGTACCAAAAGCTTCTGAATATTTACCCGTATGAAGTTCAATGAAAGGCGCACCCGTTTTAGAAACAGCTGCAATTTGATGCACATCAGGGTCTATAAAGAAACTTACTTCAATTTTCTTTTCTAATAACGGTTTCGTAAACTCAATTGCCCAATCTAATTGTCCTGCGACATCAAGTCCACCCTCAGTAGTTACTTCTTGACGTTTTTCAGGAACAATACATACCGCATGAGGGCGCAAACGAAGCGCAATCTCTTGCATTTCCTCTGTCATAGCCATTTCGAGATTTAAACGGGTTCTAGGAAGCATTCTAATAGCTTCAACATCGGCATCTTTGATATGTCTTCTATCTTCTCTTAAATGGGTTGTAATTGAAGCAACATCGCAAACTTTGCAAATTCTAGCTGCAGCGATTACATCTGGTTCATGTCCACCTCTTGCATTTCTCAATGTTGCAACATGATCTATATTAACGCCTAATAGCATTTTCGTATCTCCTTAATTTTGTCAATCTTTAATAACGCTGTATAAGTTGTTAAAATTGTAATATTTCCATCTGCGATTTTTGATAGATAGCTGACAGCTTCTTTTATGTTTGGTATAAGTTTTGTATTTTTAACGCCAGCTTTTATTAGTCTTTGTTTTATTTCTTCAGCACACAATCCCGTTACAATACATTCCTTATTAACATCTGCTAGTCTTTCAAAGTTTACTTGTTCAATCCAAGAGATATCCTTTCCGTCAGCGATGTTATTATTAATTGCAATCAAAATATTAGAATTTAAATCGACGGTTTTTAATACTTCGTTTGTACCTGCAGGATTTTTAATTAGCTGAATTAAAGTGTCGTGGCCGTTTAAAAGACGTTTTTCGCTTCTTCCAAAAGCAACTTTAAAAGTTTTTAAATTGGCATTAATATTTTCTATTCCAAGTTCTTTGGCCAAAGCAATTGCACCGAGAGCGTTATAGGCATTGTATAAACCTACTAATGGGATGTTAAAAACTTCGTCTTTCAAGCTAATCTCAATATGTTTATCGTAAAGTTTTACATCTGCTAAATACTTTGGAGTTTGTCGTTTATAGCCACAGTTACAAGAATAATGACCTTGTTGGGAGTAAAAGTTTTTTGAATAGCTCATATCTTGCTCGCAGACAGGGCATTTAAAACTATTTTTTTCATACTCTACAAGATTACCTTCAGAGTTAAAAACATTATTAATTCCAAAATAAATAGAGGCCTTGTTTGATTTTAAACTTGCTGAAATTGGTTCATCAGCATTAAGAATAAGCTGTACTTCAGGGTTTTTATCAATACCTTTTTGAATAAGAGTTTTAGTATAAACAGGATTTGCAAATCTATCAGTTTGATCTTCAAAAAGATTTGTTACCAATAAGTAGTCTCCATTAAATTTTCCATAAACTTTTTCTAGAAAAGCCTCATCTGTTTCTATAACAGAATACTCAAAAGGTCTTATCGGGCAAATTTTAGTCGCCAAAGTATTAATTATGCCATTAAGCATATTAGCGCCTTCAGAGTTTGTTACAATCCGCTTGCCAGATTTTTTTAATAAATGAGAGATCAAGCCTGAAGTTGTTGTCTTACCGTTTGTACCAGTAATATTAATTTTAGTTTTTTTAATATAAGTTGATACATATTTTAAAAAATCAGGACAAATTTTTAAAGTTAACAAGCCGATAATTGCTGTTCCAGAAGATAATTTTGTAACCTTAAGAAAAATATATGAAAATTTTGCAATAATCAATGATAAATAAAACCTTAATTTCATATTGAAAATAATCCTCCAAGCGTATTTTATTTTTAACGATAATAAAATATAATCTTATTATAATTCAAAAAAGTTAGGAAAAACATGGTCTACACATTTTTAATTTCAATAGTATTTATTGCAGAAATTATTATTGCTATAACCGTAATTCAAAACTTGTTAAAGTTGGATAAAACCATAATTTCGTTTGATGAAACATTGACTACAGTTAAGCCATCATTAAAGGATGTTTGTGAGTTGTGTACAAAAATCTCTGGGCAATCTGTAGAATTTTCAAAAAGATTTGTTGATAAATTTAAAAGAGACCAAGAAGACGCTATCTTGAGGGCTCTTTCTAGACTGTTAATAGCAATTATGTTGCTAAAAATAAATTCAAAAGCAATAAATAGTTTTAGGAAATCTAAAACAGGTAGATTTTTAGCAAAGGGTTTATCACTCTTGGAAAATATGGTATAATAAAAAACACATTTATAAAGAAGAAAAGAGGTATAATATGAGCAAAGAAAAATCCTCAATAGGTTTTGGTTTAGGTCTTTTAGCCGGAGTTGTCGGAGGTATTGTTGCCGGTATTCTTTATGCACCTTGCCCTGGTTCAGAAATGCGTGCAAAAGTAAAAGATACTGTTTGTGATTTGGCTGAAAAATATTCTCCAGAAGTGACCGAAGCAAAAAAACAAGCTTTAGAATCGATTGATTTAGTTAAATTTAAACTTGAAAAACAATACAAAAGATTCGGTAATATGCTTAAAAACTCAAAAATGAGAAAAGCTAAAGAATTAGAAGAGATAAACGATTACGATTTTAACTAATAATTGATAAGGGGAGATAAATGGAGACAGCACAATTATATCAAGGTTTAACCTTTTTAGCATATTCGACAGGTATTATTGTAATTCTTGTTGGTGTTATGTTAGTTAAAGTTTTATTTGATGTTTCAAAGCTAACAAGAAATATTGATGAAACAACAACAATTGTTAAGACTGAGCTAGAACCAACATTGAAGAATTTAAATAAATCCGTCGAGATAGTGAGTGGTATGATTATCAAGGCTGATGCAGGAGTGCAAAAAGTTAAAGAATTTATATCAAAGACTCCGCTTAAATTGTTTGGTCAATTGTCTAAATTGACAGGAAAGGCTGCAAAAGGTTTCTTTGGAGGACTTTGTAGTGCTTTTAAATATTTTGCTAAAAAGTAGTCTTAGTATTTAGCACACATGACCGATATAAAATACAAACACAAAAGTTAAACTACAAATGAAGGAGAAAAATATATGTCAGTAATGAGATTTTTAGCAGGTTTTGCTGTAGGTGCGGCTTTAGGCGCTGTTGCTGGTATTCTATTAGCACCAAAATCTGGTGAAGAAACCAGAGAAATGCTTGGAGAAATGGCATCTGATTTAGCAAAGAAAACTGATGCTACGGTCAAGGATATTCAAAAAAAAGCTGATGATATAGTTTCTGATGCTCAAGAAAAAAGTGAAGAAATTATGAGTAAGCTTCATGATATGCTTGGTAAAAAAGAAGAAGGCGCTGAGGCGTAGTAGAATTCTAAACTTAGTAAAAAGAGCTCAAAAAGAGCTCTTTTCTTATTTTAATAGCAAAAAATATTTTTTTGAGGTTTATAAGTGAATGTAGGAGTGTTTCATGAAAGCTCAAAAGGTAAATAATATGAACAACAACCAACAAAAAACTATATGGCAAATAGTCACAAATCCGTTTGAAAGGAAGCCTGCTAAAAAGATTTGTACAGCAGAAATCCAAGATGCTAATTTAGAGTTTTTAAGATTAATGAATATTCGTTTTTAGTTTTTGAATTTTATAATGCACAAAAAAAGACCCACATTTCTGTAGGTCTTTTTAAAATTTGCTCCAGGCCAGACTTGAACTGGCACCGAGGGTGAACCCCGATTGGATTTTAAGTCCAACGCGTCTACCGATTCCGCCACTAGAGCAAGTGCAAAATCTCGAACCACTTAATAGTATTATAAAAATATTTTTAAGTCAAGAATTCTATTTGAATAACTTTTTGAATCTTTCCATTGCCTCAATTGTATTCTCTCTTGAGCCAAAAGAGGTTAATCTAAAATATCCCTCGCCGTTTTTCCCAAACCCAGCACCAGGCGTACCAACAACTTGAGCATTTTCTAGTAAGTAATCAAAGAATTCCCAAGAAGACATATTGTTAGGACATTTTAGCCAAATATATGGAGAATACTCGCCTCCTACAAACCAAATCCCACATTCTTGCATTGTCTGAGAAATTATTTTTGCATTTTCTTTGTAGTAATTAAGGTTTTCAGCAATCTCTTCCATACCCTCTTTAGTAAATACAGCTTCTGCACCACGTTGCACAATATAAGGAACGCCATTGTATTTAGTAGTCTGACGTCTTAACCACATCTTATTTAGTTTTCCTAATTCTTGTGGAACAATTGTATACCCGCATCTTGTACCAGTGAAACCTGCAGTTTTAGAAAGAGAACAAATCTCTACAGCACAAGTTTTCGCGCCGTCAATCTCAAAAATAGAATGAGGTAATTCAGGATTAGAAATAAAACTTTCATATGCTGAGTCAAATAGTATTAAAGCATCATTTCTCTTTGCATAATCAACCCATGATTTTAATTGTTCTTTGTTATAAACCGCTCCCGTTGGGTTGTTAGGAGAACAAATATAAATAATATCAGGTTTTACTTCTGATTCAATATCATTTACTCCAGGTAAAAAGTTGTTTTCAGCATTACCGTGTGCAAATACAATTTTTCTACCATCCATTATATTTGTATCAACGTAAGCTGGATAAACAGGGTCTGGAATCAAGACAACATTGTCTTTATCAAACAAGTCTAAAATATTCCCCAAATCACTTTTTGCTCCGTCTGAGATGAAAATTTCATCTAAATCAAGACTAACATTATATTTTTTATAATAACCTTGAACAGCTTGCCTTAAAAAATCATAACCTTGTTCAGGGCCATAGCCACGAAAACTTTCTTGCACGCCCATTTCGTCAACAGCTTTATGCATTGCATCTACAACTGATTTACAAAGTGGTTTTGTAACATCACCAATTCCAAGCCTGATGACTTTTTTATCAGGATTATTGGCAACAAATTCTCTAACTTTTCTATTAATAGTTGAAAATAAATAGCTTTGTTCTAAGTTTTCGTAATTTTTGTTTAAGTTCATACTTTTCCTCTTAACTCTCCCTCTCCTTGAGGAGAGGGTTGGGGTGAGGGGTTAACCAACACCCAAGATATTTCTACTGGTCACTTTCTTCATGCTTTCCGTTCATAAGTTTTTCAAAATCAGAAGGTTTAATGTTTTGTATAAAGTCTTTGAATTCTTGAGCTTCTTCCTCATCTTTAGCAGAATCAGTAGAAACAGAGCCGTTCATAAGAACATTTGCTGTAACATAAATAGGAGCTTCTGCTCTCATTGCAACAGCAATTGCATCTGATGGTCGTGCATCGATTTCAAGAGTGTCATCGCCTTTTGATAAAAATAATGTTGCGTAATAAGTTTCTTTTTCAACATCATTAATCTCAATTTTATCAAGCTTATAACCAGTTTTTTCGATAATATTTGTTACTAAATCGTGAGTCATAGGACGAGCTACAACAAGTCCTTCAATACATCTAATAATTGCGCTAGCTTCTGCTGAGCCAATCCATATAGGAAGCGCTTTTCTATTTTCTAAATCATGGAGCACTACAATAGGAGAATTTGTTCTAACATCAAGTGCTATGCCCATTACTTTCATTTCTATCATATTAAATACCTCTCTTGTATCCATACTATCATAAAATTTCATTACATGATATAATCAGCGGTATGAAAATTAATGTCGTTTTTAATAGATACATAAATACTTCTGAAGAAGTCCTAGATTCAATAGAAAAAAAATTTATTGAAAAAAATATTGAGTTCAGAAGTTTTGAACTAGATTCAATGGAGAATTTCGGAGAATTCACTATTGTACTTGGCGGCGATGGAACATTATTAAGAGCTGCTCGTTTTTACTCTGAATGGAAAATTCCTGTTTTAGGCATAAGCTTAGGCCGTCTTGGTTTTTTGTCACAAGGAGTTGATAACGAAATCAATTCTATAATTGAAGCCATTTCAAATAATGAATTTTATACAGAAGAACGCTTAATGTTAACATCTATTGATAGAATTGCTTTAAATGATTTTGTAATAAAAGGTTGCGAAAAATCTAGAACTTCAAAATTTTATTTAGAAATAAACGACAAAGAAGTATGTAACTATATTGCAGACGGACTTATCGTTGCAACCCCAACTGGTTCAACTGCTTACGGGCTTTCTGCTGGCGGTCCAGTTGTTCATCCAACAATGGATGCAATAGTGATTGTTCCAATTTGTCCGCACACATTGAATGCACGCCCGTTAGTAATTCCAGCTAGCGAAAAAATCGCAGTTAAAACCGCAGATAGATTATTATCAGTATCAATCGACGGCTATGAAACAGAAAATTGCGTTGAGAAAATCGAAATAGAAGCTTCTACTAAGAAAGCTGTATTGGCATTTTTAAACAAAAATAATTTTTATACAGTCTTAAAAGACAAGCTTAATTGGGGAATTTCTGAAGCACAGGGGTAGGGGTAAATATTAAAAATTTTATCTTTTTTTTGAAAAAGCTGTCGTTTATTGCAAATATTAAGTTTTGTAAATATGAATTTTATTTTGCCTCAAACTCAGTTATAATGCCCTATATGATATGATATGATATGATGGGATGGGTGAGGAGCAATTATTTTATCCGCTAGGTTTTAAAAAATATGAAGGTCAGAATTTTTTAAGAAAGGTGGTAAGATATGGTTAATGCAATTAGTTCTTCTACATTCAAATCAATGGTTAATCGTGGAACAGAGCAATTAATGAAAGAGCATAATCGTAGAGCGATTGCGCAAGTTTTTGAAAAAGCAACTTATAACAGGCAAGGTTTTGCTCAAGCAACCCATGATGTTGCTCGTATGGCTGATCGTTATGGTAAAGTTCAGGGATGGACATTTTTCCCTAAGTTAAAGCAACCGGGTTTATTACAAAAATCCTTAAAATTTATAGCAAGAATTATTACAAAGCACTAGTTCGTAGTTGGAGATAGTGATGACTAATTTAAATATAAATGCTAGTAATGAACTGAATGTAAAAACTCAACCTAAGACAAATCAAAATACGGTTAAATCAGAAGTTCAAAAAGAAAAGGAAGATAAAACAAATAAAAAACTTCTACTAAGCTTAGGAGGTTTGGCAGTTATTGCCTCAGCTGGATTGTTAGTTAGGCAAGGTAGAATAAGAAAACAAAATGCAGAACGAATAAAAGAACAAATTAAAAATTTATTTGAGTCAATAAATTCCACCAAAAACAATATAAATGAAAATATAAGAAGTATTCAAAATGAAATTGCAAATGCAGGAGGACGTCCTGTTCATGACAACTGGGCAACTCTTGGGCAAAATATGGCATTGGATAATATTGAAAATTTAATGAGACATATAAACGGTCATTTTGATAGCATAGCAGAGAAATATAATAGATTAATGACTCTAATTTCAGATCCAGTTCAAAGAAAAACAATTCAAGCTGAATCTATTAAAGATAAAATTGCTCAAATAAAATTAAACATAAGTATAGCAGAGAACACAGGTTATAAACCCGCTTGGGGCCGTTGGGAAGCTATAGGAAGTAATGAAAAGTTCTTTGAAGTTAATAAATTAGAAACTTTATTAAAAAAGTTGGAAGAAGATTTAGCAAAGCTAAATTGATAAAATATTCAAAAATTTACTTATTAAGATTATAGCAATAGAGCAAAGTAGGGTGCGTCGGAACGATGCACCTTTTTAATTATTATTTATTCCTTTGGAAGAATTTAGCTAAATCCTTATGCTCAAAGAATTTTGAAACAGGACGTCCATGTGGGCACGTTTCAGGGTTTTCTGTCGTGCGCCAATTTTTAATAATCTCTTCCATCTGGTATTGGTTCAGATAAGTATTTGCCTTAACCGCAGCTTTACAAGATGTTGTGATTAAGATTTGTTCTTCAATATTATCTAAATCACCGTGCATATTTTCTAAAATATCAGCTAAGATTTCTTTCGGAGAAACTTTAGATAACAATTGTGGTATTTTTCTAAAAATAACTTCTGTATCAGATGTGAAATCAATTTCATACCCAAATCTAGCAAGTTTTTCTTTATTCGTTTCTAACAGAGCTTTATCTGTAGCAGACACTTCTAGTACATCAGAAATAAACAAAAGCTGACAATCTACATTCTTTGTCTTTTTAAGCTTTTCGTAAATATATCTTTCATCAGCAATATGTTGGTCTACGATTTCTAGTCCATTTTCTTTCTCAATTAAAATATATGTTTTTTTATATTGTCCAATTATTACATCTTCAATCTTGTATTCAGGCTCCTCAACAAGCTTTGATTGAATCGGTGTCGAAACATTTTGCACCAAAGGTCTTGGTGTCGGCTTTACAATTTCTAAATTCGGATGAGAAATTGTAGGTTTTTCATCATAATTTTTATTAAAAATTTCAGCAACTGAATAATTTGCTGGAACATAAGCTTCAACTTCTTTTATTTTTTCTTGTGTATTGTTTTCTTTTTGTTCAGCAAAAACAGGTTTTTCTCTCTCAATAATAGATTTAAGTGCTGAATCGACTGAAGAATAGATGAAATTAAAAATCTGATTAGGATTTTTATAACGAACTTCTTTCTTAGTCGGGTGAACATTCACATCTACATCACAAGGTGGGATTTCCAAATTTAGTACAATAAATGGATATCTACTACCTATCAAATTTTTATAAACTGTATCAATTGATTTTTGGAAAACAGGACATTTTACAAGTCTAGAATTCACATACAAATAATAATCTTTTTTACTTGAACGAGTGTAATCAGGCGTACTTACAAAACCTGAAATCTTAAGTCCAGAAAGAGCATCAGTTTTTAAGACAGGTTTTAGGTTTGAAACAACTTCGTTAGAAAACACCTCTTTTATAGTTTGGATTTGTTGTTCATTTTGAGCTGTTGTTTTAAAGCTTGTTTTGCCATTAAACTTCAATTCAAATGAGATTTCAGGATGCACTAACGCTATTGATTGCATAAACTCACTTATATAAGCAAATTCGGTTTTAGGACTTTTTAAAAATTTCAACCTTGCTGGTAAATTATAGAACAAGTCTCTTATTTCCATAATTGTCCCAACAGCACAACCAGTTTGAGTTTGTTTAACTTCAGAATTTTGGCATTCCACCTTTGTACCATAATCAAAATCTTTTGTTCTAGTGGTACAAGTAAGCTTTGATATTGAAATAATACTCGCAAGAGCTTCACCTCTAAAGCCCATTGTTTTTACATCAAATAAATCTTCGCCTGTTTGAATTTTACTTGTAGCGTGCTTTGAAAAAGCTAATAAAATATCTTCTGGATGAATACCAGAACCGTTATCAGCTACTCTTAAATCTCTACATTCATTAGAAACTTCAACACTTATTCTTGTTGCACCAGCGTCGACTGAGTTTTCAACAAGCTCTTTGACTACAGAAAAAGGTCTTTCGATTACTTCCCCTGCAGCTATTTGATTTATAACCTGTTTTGATAGTTGAACTATTCTCCCCATGAACACCATTATACACCAAATTTTTTTGAAGTATAATAGTTGTAACAAAATTTATAAAGGGAGATTGCATGGCTAAAAAGAAAAAAATAAAAGTAGCTTTTCCACATATGGGAACGATTTCTATTGCTTGGGCAGCTGGGCTAAGGAAAATTGGAGTTGAACCTTATATTCCACCATATACAAGCAAGAAGACACTTTCTTTTGGCACCAAGAACTCTCCAGAAGCTATTTGTTTGCCTTATAAATTGATTTTAGGTAATTTTATTGAGGCAATTGATGGTGGCGCTGATTATGTAGCTATGATAACTTCTCCTGGAATTTGTCGTTTGGGTGAATATGGAAATAATATCTATAGCACATTGAAAGATTTAGGCTATAAAGCAAACTATATAGAGCTTTCATTATATGATGGTATTAAGGGCTTATATAATTTTTTGAGAGATATTTCTGGAAAAAATGATCCAATTTTGATTATGCGTGCGATTAATATTACAATGCGTAAAATTTTTGCTATCGATGATTTGGATAAAGCTCTTTCTTACTACAGAGCACGAGAAATAAGATTTGGAGATGCAGAAAAAAAATATAAAAAAGCTTTAAAAATTATTGATAAAGTCGAATCAACAACAGAACTAAAGAAAGCTTATAATTTAGCTCTTAAAGAAATTGAAAAAACAGAAATAGACGAAAACAGAGAAGTTCTTCATGTTGATTTAACTGGTGAAATCTATTTAGTAAATGATGAATTCTCTAATCAAAATATAGAAAGAGAACTTGGCAGAATGGGGGTTCAAACTCGTAGAAGCCTTACTGTAGGAAGCTTCCTAAAAGATGCAATTATTCCTAAGGCATTCCAAAATAAAGAAACCCATTTGCAACGAGCTGAAAGAATGGCAAAACCATACTTAATGCGTGATATTGGCGGTGATGCTTTAGAATGCATTTCTGACGTTGTTTTTGCAGATAAAAAAGGAAAAGACGGAATTATCCACATTTCACCTTTTACTTGTATGCCAGAAATTATGTCACAAAATATTTTCCCTACAATGAGGACAGAACACGACATACCTTTACTTGCACTTATTATGGATGAGCAAACTGGTAAAGCTGGTTACATCACAAGGCTTGAAGCTTTTGTTGATTTAATGCGTCGTAAAAAAAGAGCTAAAGAAGCTAAAAATAAAACTCGCATTTAAATACTTTGATTATGTTTTATGAGAGAGCCGTATTTGAAAAATTAATTGTTAATAGTACAATTAATATTATAGTCTACTAGAAAGGTTTTATAAAAAGAATGATTAAACTAAATTACAGAAATATTAAAGATTCTGTTATTGGTTGTGAAAATGGTTTAAATATAGATGAGATGTTTTTGCAATATAAGGATAGAATTGCAGAGATAATAACTAGTCTTAATGAACGTCGTTCTCAAGCAGGAGAAGGGCTAGAGTGGATGAATTTGGGTGATCATGAGCAAACTATTTGGTATGTTAAAGAATTTGCTTCAATGATAAGAAACCGTTTTGACAATGTTATCATTCTTGGTATTGGTGGCTCTGCTTTGGGTGGCTTGGCTGTTACAGAAGCACTTCTTAAGCCATATTGGAATTTATTAGATAACGAGCAAAGAAATAATTTTCCTAAGATTTTCTTTTTAGATAATATAGACCCTGATTCTATGAATGGGCTTTTGCAAGTGATTGATTTAAAGAAGACACTTGTTAATGTAATTACAAAATCTGGTGATACAGCTGAGACAATGTCTCAGTTTATGATATTAAAAGACTTAATGCAAAAAGAATTAGGCGATGATTACAGAAAACATATTGTTGCTACGACCGATAAGAAAATGGGTGTATTAAACCACATTGCTAACCAAGAAGGGTACAAAATCTTCTATGTTCCGGATGATGTTGGTGGCAGATTTTCAGTCTTTTCGGCGGTTGGTTTAGTTCCTTTTGCTGTTGTTGGGCTTGATATAGATAAAATAATTTCTGGCGTTAAAGATATGGATTTGGCATTACAGAATACAGATATTTATGAAAATATTTCTGCACAAGGTGCGTTAATTCATTATTTGATGGATATTTATAAAGGGAAAAAAATATCTGTTATGATGCCTTATTCAAGCAGGTTGAAGTATATTTCTGACTGGTTTGTCCAATTATGGGCTGAATCATTAGGCAAGGAGTTAAATAATAATTTTGAAAGAGTCAATGTTGGCTTAACTCCGATAAAAGCTCTTGGTGCAACTGATGAGCACTCTCAAATGCAGCTTTTTAATGAGGGACCGAATGATAAGCTTATTACTTTTATAAGAATAAATAATTTTGATACAGTTTTAGAAATCCCTAAAATTTTTGAGTATACAGGAATCGGTTATCTCGGCGGTAAAACAATAAATGATTTGTTGAATGCAGAAGCTGATTCAACACAAGTTACGCTTTTAGATTATTCACGACCATCATTAACTATAAGTATTGATAGTATTGACGAGTATAACATAGCACAACTTCTTTACATGTTAGAGGTTCAAACGGCTATAACTGGTGAATTATATGAAATTAATGCTTACAATCAACCAAGTGTTGAACAATCTAAAAATTACACTTATGCTCTAATGGGACGGGCTGGATATGAAGGTTCAGCAGATATTTTGCGTGAAAAACTTTCATAATAAAAAAAGAATAAAGTAGCTCATAAGCCGTGTTCTGTTTTTTCGCAAAAAGCTACTAGATAATCATCTATCTGGTACTTGGATTACTCCAAGTCTCTAGCGATTTTTTCAAGCTCGGCGGACACCTCAAACGCTTGTTTCAATCTTGCATCCGACCGGGGGTTGCCTAGCCGACACCTTCCGATGTCGCTGGTAAGCTTTTACCTCACCGTTGCACCCGTTCCTCTTGTTAGAGGTGGTATATTTTCTGTGGTCCTATCCACCAGCTCACGCTGTCCGGAGTTTCTCCGGCGGTCTGTCCTTGGATGCACGGACTTTCCTCACTTTTCGTAATAGGCTGACTCATTTAAAGATAAACCTCCAAACTTTAATCAACCTTTTTTATAACAGGCGGACTTGTTTAAAGATAAACTTCAAAACTTTAATCAACCTTTTTAAAGCGCGATTATCCGGCTACTTTATTCTTCTTAAATTATAGCACAACTTTTTCAACATCAAATACTGTTTTGAGTTTTAAGGCATATATATTGTTTCTTCCTAGCAAAGCCAATTTTACTGCATCTTTTTCTGTTGTGATAATATTACCGTCAATATTTTCTATATCAGACAAAATATATTGATGATGATCGTCAAATGTTATTTTATTTTTTATTTTATAATCATTTTCTAAGAATTGATAAAATTGTTCTGGCTGCCCAATTGCTGATATTGCTGTGATTTCACATCCTTTTTCAAGATGTTCTCCAGAAATAATATTGTATACATAATCTGGTTCAACTTTTGCCAATGAGGTTTTAACACCTTGTTTCTTCTCCATTATGCGAGCTAACTTTTCAGCTTTTGTATGGTCAGTATTTTTACTTACAATTAAAAGTGAATCAACTCTACCAAAATCTGGTTTTTCTCTCAAAGGACCTGCGGGTAGAATGTTTTCATTCCCAAACATTTTTTCAGAATCTACAAGGACAATATTTAAATCTCTATGAAGTTTTCTATGCTGAAACCCGTCGTCAAGAATAATTTTAGTAACACCTAGTTTTTTTATTGCGTGCTGACAAGCTTTGTATCTGTTTGAGCAGGTAAGTACTGCGCACATATTAAGATTAACAGCTAACCAATAAGGCTCATCTCCAGCCATATCAGCTTTGTAGTGGAGATTAATTCCGTCAGAGATAACGTTAACTTTTTTATTATTTAATTTTCCACCATATCCACGAGAAACAATCGCAACTCGTTCCCCTTTATCTACAAAGTATCGAGCAAGTTCTGCAACAACAGGGGTCTTACCAACACCGCCGGTTGTAAAGTTACCTACAGAAATAACGTATGCATCAACTTTTTTAGGTTTGATAAAACCTTTATCATATAAAAAATTTTTTATGTTGCTTCCAATTCCGTAAAAAAGAGATGTAAATTTAAGTGCGTTAAAAAGTATCCCCTTTGCATCTTTATTGTAATGTAGCTTTGTTATTTCTGTTTTTATATTCAAAATGTATTTACCTCTATTTTTCTACCATTGCTTTGAATTTTTCAAAATCTTCCATTGTATCGATTCCAACAGGAATGTTCGCAACAACTCCTACTTTTATTTTCATTCCATTTTGAAGTGCTCGTAATTGCTCTAAACTCTCTGCCATTTCGTATGACGCTTGTGGTAGTTCTGTCATTTTAAATAAAGCTTCTCGTTTAAATCCATAAATGCCTAAATGTCCATAGAATTTAGTTTTACCAGTGTTGCGTTCATAAGGAATTTTTGAACGTGAAAAATATAAAGCATAATTATTGACATCAAAAACACATTTAACAAGGTTTGGATTTTCAGCTTCTTCTATATCTTTAATTTCTCTTACAAGAGTTGAAATATCGGCCTTTTCGTCGAAAAGAACACCTTTAATTACAAGTTCGATATTAGCTTGTTCTATTAAAGGCTCATCTCCTTGTAAGTTAATTATATAACCAATTTCTGGGTGACGTTTTGCAACCTCTGCAATCCTGTCACTGCCAGATTTATGCTCGGTAGAAGTCATTTCAACTTCTGCTCCAAACTCTTTACAAGCATTAAAAATTCTTTCATCGTCTGTGGCAATAATTACTCTATCAACATGAGGAACAGTTTTAGCTTTTTCCCAAACCCATTGAATGATAGGTTTGTTGCATGCTCTTAGTAATGGTTTGCCTTCTAATCTTGATGAACCGTATCTTGCCGGTATAATAATTGCAGTTTGCATTTTTTAACCTTTGGGCGGGACACATTCCCCCTATTTACTAACTTATAACTAATATTCCAAGTGCCCCTTTGGAACGTATTACCAACTGGTTTATTTTGGTAGGTATTTATTTAGTTGCATTAATAAATACCGCATTTGACTTCAAGCTAATTTCTCTTCCCGTTAAATAGTTTTGAACGTCAGCCATAAATTTATCAACAGTAGCTTCGTCAAAGTATTTCATATATCTTTCTTTTGTGGATGGCTGTCCTGGAGATGGAGGATTATTAAACCATTGTGCAACCATACCCTCTTGAACAACGTAGTTTGATTTTACTTCCTGAACCTTAACTTCTGGAATAGAAAAACCTGCTATTTCAAGATTGGTTTTTAACGTGTCTTCGTCAAAATTACATAACGAATCGAGTGGGTTTTCCATTATTTCGTTTTCAACACGTTTGAAATCTTCGTATTTTTCTATGTACATAGGATCTAAAATCTGCCAATATCTTGTGTTAGAACGAATTACAGGCTCAAAAGCACAAAATTTGCCACTAGGTTTAAGGATTCTATAAATTTCGTTGATTGCAGGTTGTTTATTAACAATATGTACTAAAACAGAACGCATTAAAGCCTTGTGTACGCTGCTTTCTGGCAAAGCAATGTGTTCACAAGGAGAAAGTAACATTTCATAACCACTAACAACTCCAGATTCGTCAAGAATTCTTTTGCAGTCATCTAAGCAATCTTGAAATTTGTCTGAGAAAATAACTTTTCCTTTGCAATCTTGCATCTCAAGAGCTTTAAAAGCTAAAAGGCCAGTTCCGGTTCCGATGTCGATAACAACATCATAAGGCTTGATTTCGGCGTAAACAAGAACAACATCTCGAACAGCTTCTAACCATTTTGTAGTCTGTTCGATCATTTCTGGTGTTTGACCAGCAAAACGATTTTGTTTAAGCCATTGTGTCCAGTTTTTACAAATTTCGCTCATATATTCTCCTTTAAGTAAAGTTTATTCTATTATACACAAATTCTATCTTACATAAAAGTCGCCAACAGAAAGAGGGTGCTGGAAATCATTAATAGAAAAAACTTGCATGACGTATCTACCTTTTTCATATAATGTGAAGTAATCTGAATGGTAATATCTCTCATCTTTCATAAGCCTAAAATCTTTTGTTCTGACAACTTCATTTCCACCCCAAGGTGCCTTATCTGTCATTTTAAATATTTGTACTCGGATGTAATTATTATCCATTTTTTTAGGTGCAATAAAGAGATAATAAACTCTCTGCCCTGAATTAAAAGATTTAGAATCATGAAGTGCATTTTCACGAGTAATAGGCTGGGAATTAAAAAGTATTATTCCCCTATCATATTTACATCCGCATAAAACAAACACACACAATAAAAGTAATAAAGCAAGTTTTTTCATTAATCTTTATTAGCCTCTAATTGTTTTATTTTTTTATTAACTATTTCAAGCATTTTTTCGTCAGATTCAAGTCCTATATACAGATAATAATATTCTAAAGCCTTTTTTGAATTATCTTGTAGCTCGTAAGTTAAAGCTAAGGAATAGTATGCGTAAGGATTTTCTGGGGAGAGTTCAATAACTTTTTCAAAACAAATTATTGCTTCTGAATAATTTTTTTGGTTAGCAAAGACCAAACCCTTGTTGAAGTAAGCATCTGTACAATTTTTATCAAGCTCTATAATTTTGTCGTAAAAACTTAAAGCTTTTGTATTATTACCTAAAAGCTTATAAATGTTTGCGATTTTTAGCATTGTAACTTTATCTGTTGGAGTAAAAATTACAGCTTTAGTATAGCTATCGATTGCTTCATTGTATTTTTGTTGCCTGTAATAATCATCCCCTTTTTGTATAAGTGTATCATATGTAGATACTGCTTCTGTTGCAATTGGTGTGATAATACTTAAATCATTTTTTGAATTTGTTTCTTCAGAAGCGATTTCTTCTTCCTTTACGCTTTCACTAATTTGGTTTTTGTATTGTTCTCTAAAATTATTTAGAGCTGTAGCGTACTCTATGTTTCCAGGCGCTAGCATCGCCGCTTTTTCATAACTGGCAAGAGCAATATCTGTGCAACCCATTTTTGCATTAGCCATAGCATAGCCAAAGTGTGCGGAAGCTTCTCTTGGGCTTAAATCAATTGCATCTTCAAAATATAGTATAGCTTGTCCGAAATCTTCTTTATCATATAAATTATAGCCATATGCAATTGAAGCTGCGGTTAAGTTTTGTTCAATTCTTTCGTTTGGTTGTTGAGTTAGTATTTCTTTATATAACTCAATAGCAGCAACGTAATTGTTCATTGCATGCAATGTTAAAGCTTTGTTTGCTAATAAATCGGTATTTTCAGGCTCTGTTTTTAGTGCAAAATTATAAAATTTTAGAGCGTTAACGTAATCTTTTTTCTTGTGATAGCTTAAAGCAAGTTCTTTTTTAGTTTCTAAATTAGAAGAATCTTTTGAATATGATTTTTCAAAATTAAATAATGCTAAATCATTATTACCCAAATTTTTATAAACAAGTCCTAAGTTCCTGTAAGCGTTTGCATCATCTGGAAATGAAATAAGATAAGCTTTGTACTGTTCAATTGCTTCCTCAGATTTACCCATATTGCCAAGTAAATTCGCATAATCAAATTTTAAAGCTGTTAAGTTTGGATTAAGCATAAAAGTCCGTTCAAAGCTTTTTAGGGCTTTTTCGTTTTCGCCCATGTTTTGATATGTTAATGCAAGCTTAGCATTAATTAATTCGCTGTTTTCGTTGGCATCTAAAGCTTTTTCTAGTATTTCAGCGGCTGCTTGATATTGTTTTGTTTCAAAAAGAGCAATACCATATTTTTCAAACTCAGTAAAAGCAGACGGATATTTTTTATATATGTTGGAATACATTTCGCAAGCTTTATCAAATTGATTAGATAAAATGTATACATTTGCTAAGTTTTCGCTAGCTTCCATATGTTCAGGATAAGCACTTAAGAATGCATTATAATATTCAGTGGCATTTTTGTAATTTTTTCTAAAATATTCCACGTTAGCAATATTAAGGTAATTATACTTATATTCAGGATAAATAGTTTGAGCTTGTTTGAAAGCGTTATATGCGTTTTCGTAGTCTCCAATTGTTTGTAAAATATTTCCCATGCTTATATAAATAAAAGCATCGTTAGGTCTAAGTTTTACAGCTTTTTTGTATGCTGAGAGGGATTTTTCATATTCACCTATATCGGAATACAAACCAGCAATTTTTGTATATAACATAGCGTCTTCGCCGTTTAAATCTAAAGCTTGTTGAATAATTTTTATAGCGGTATTGTAATCACTTTTGTATTCATAGGCACAAGCTTGTTGATATAATGCGTGAGCTTCTTTTGTCATTTTAGCGTCGGCTGGAGTCGACATTGCTGATAATGTACATAATATTGCTAATGATATGTATAATTTTTTCTTATCCATCATAATTAAGAGCCTCTCAAGATTATTTTAGCAAAAAAGGGGTAAATGTTGTACTTTTTTTATTAATATTACGAAATATTACAAATGTAGTAAAAATGATACTAAACATTTGGCACCAATAATACATTTTATTTTTTAAAAGCTCTAACTAACAAAAAACGAGGGTGATATTTAAACCACCCTCGCTTTTTTGTTCAAAAAATATTTCTTAGAACATTAGACCAGCTTCTCTAGCAGCGTCAGCAAGAGCAGCAACTCTACCGTGGTATAAGAAACCGCCTCTGTCGAAAACTACACATTCAACGCCTGCAGCCAAAGCTTTCTTAGCGATAGCTTCACCAACAACCTTAGCAGCTTCGATGTTTCCACCGTGAGCAAGTTTTTCTTTAAGGTCTTTGTCAACTGATGATGCTGAACAAACTGTTACGTTCTTTTCGTCATCAATAAGTTGAGCATAGATGTGTTTTGTACTTCTATAAACTGCCAATCTAGGGAATTCAGTTGTACCAGCCAACTTTGTTCTGATTGTTCTGTGTCTTTTTTGAACTTTTGGTTTTCTAATTTCTTGTTTAATCATTTTTTCATCCTTTCACCCAAACTTACTTGATACCACTCAAGAGTTTATATGGGCTTTTGTTATATGCTATTTTGCGCCTGTGCAATCAGAGATTGCTACACTTCATTTCGCTTACGCTACATTCCGTAACGGCGCTGACGTAGTGTTTCGCCCTGCTCGCATTTGCCTACGCAAATGCGACACCGGCTCACACCGAGCTGCGCTACTTCTTACCAGCTTTACCAGCTTTACGTCTGATGTATTCACCTTCGTATTTAACACCTTTTCCTTTGTATACTTCAGGTGGACGTTTGCTTCTGATGAATGCTGCCACATCACCAACAGCTTGTTTGTTAGAACCAGCTACTGTGATTTTTGTGTTAGCTTCAACAGAAAGAGTGATTCCTGCTGGAGGAACGATTAGAACTGGGTGAGAGTAACCAAGAGCCATATTTAGGTTTGAACCTTCCATATTAGCACGGTAACCAACACCAACGATTTCTAATTTCTTTTCAAAACCTTTAGAAACACCGTATACAGCGTTTGCAATTAAAGTTCTGAATAATCCGTGTAAAGCACCAGTTTTTCTATCGTCTGAGTTTGGTTCAACGATAATGTTGTTTTCTACAACTGATACTTTAACTTCATCTCTGTATGCAACTGATTCAGTACCTTTAGGGCCTTTTACAGTTACTACATTGTTTTCTATCTTAACTTCTACCCCTGATGGGATTTCGATAGGTTTTTTACCAATTCTTGACATATTTTTCTCCTTTTTACTTTTTGAGCCAACCTTTCTGTCAATTTCGTTGACTCGGACTAATCAAAGCACTAAATAAATTAGTAGATATAAGCTAGAACTTCACCACCAAGGTTTTCTTTTCTAGCTTTACGGTCTGTTAAAAGACCTTTGCTTGTTGAAACAACTGCAACACCCATACCACCAAGTACTTGTGGTAAGTTTTTAGCTTTACAGTAATTTCTCAAACCTGGTTTTGAAACTCTTTTTAAGCTTGTAATAACAGGTTTGTTGAATTCATCATACTTAAGTTCGATTGAAAGAGTTTTAACAACACCTTCAACTTTTTCTTCGTAGTTAGAAATATAACCTTCTTCTTTTAAAAGTCTAGCTAAAGCTACTTTTAATTTAGAAGATGGCATTTCAACTGATGTGTGAGAAACTGCATTAGCGTTTCTAATTCTTGTTAGCATATCTGCTATTGGATCTGTATTCATTTTTACATCCTTTTCTTTTGCGGACTTCCACGAATCGAGTGCAACAAAGCCCAAACTGCTTTGCACAAGTCCCTTATCGGGAGTATCCATTCTACACGTCACTTGCTAAGTTAATTGTTGCTCATTAAAAGCGTATCTTAGTAGTCTGACAAGGATAAATGTACCATGAATGTTATTGATTTGCAAGTTAAATAAAAAAATAAATAAACATTTCTTAATAATAATCACTTTTTGTAATAACTGCATATATTGCTTTTCAGACTTTTTTATTAACTTATGTAACGATTTGTATGGATTGGCGTTACAAAATATTAAACATGTGGAATTAAAAAACTAAGGACAGTATAATAAATACAGGGTATATGGATATCGTACAAATAAGAAGAGTAAAACCAAATAGAGATAAACTAGCTACAACCCGCTTATGGTCATGCTTTGGATTGACTAGGGGGAGCAGTCTTGGCGTACCTTTTGAGAGGTATGCTATGAATGAATTGCAAGTTGCAAGCGAAAAAGCTGTACAAGCT
>SUTX01000016.1 GCA_015152465.1 Cyanobacteria bacterium SIG31
TCAAAACTATTGATAAATAAGGGCTATAACCACATCAAACGATATCAGTAAAAATCATAAAAAAGGCTATGAAAGAGCCTTCTAAGCAGAGGGTCCCGCGTTCGAATCGCGGCAGGCGTAAATTAAATAGGATAGGACAAAGTTCCTATCCTATTTAATTTTTGTTAGCCAAGCGATGAGAACGCTAAGTGCGTAAGCACTTTTCGTGTTCGAACGCGAACGAGCGGAGGCTGAAGCGCTTTTGCCAAGTGATAAAATCACGAAGGCAAAACGCGGAATTGCCGTTCAACGCGAGTGAGCAAGACAATCGCGGCAGGCGTAAATAAATAGAGACTAGATTTAAATCTAGTCTCTATTTATTTTGATTATGTAGACGAAGAAAGCTGACAAAAGGGCTGGTTTTAGCTTAACAATAATTTTCTTAAATTATATCCATTTGTGCAGTATAAAAAGCTTTATTTCGTTTATATAATTCTAAGGATAAAAAAGGAGGAGCTATATGAATAAAATTTTATCAGCATTATTATTGATAGGTGTTTCTGCGGGTATCGTATTTGCTGCACACGGGGGCTTTAAAGATTCTGTCAATGCTCGCAAATCAACTGTTGCAGAAGTACTAAAAATGAATAATAATGCTTATGTTTTGATTCAAGGTAATATTGTTAAGCGTTTATCTAATGATAAATATTCATTTAAAGATTCTACCGGAACTATCACTGTTGAGATTGATGACGACAAGTGGGGTGGAGTTACAGCCGGAACTCAAGATAAGTTAGAGCTTGTTGGAGAGGTTGAGAAAAAATACAATACAACAGAGTTAGATGTAGATACTGTTCGTAAGTTATAAAAGGAAAAAAGCTCTTAAGAAAAATCTTAAGAGTTTTTTAATAAAGCATGGTGCAAAAAGGTGTCTGTTATATAATAAAATTATGGGGATGAAAAAATTAATTGATAAATATAACAGTATAAATCTTGTAAGTAGGATTTTTATAGGGATTTTAATAGGTTTAGGTCTGGCATTAATAGTTCCAAAAGCTTCTTGGATTTCAGTTTTAGGGGATTTGTTTGTCGGTGCTTTAAAGGCAATCGCACCAATGCTTGTTTTGATTTTGGTAATGAGTTCTCTTGCTCAAGGCGTAAAAAAATCTGGAGGTAAATTTAGAACAGTAATTTCGCTTTATATGTTATCAACTTTTTTCGCAGCAATCACAGCTGTTGTAGCAAGTTTTTTGTTCCCGCAGGTTTTAACTCTTGATACAAGTACACAAGAACTTGATTCTGTGCCACAGGGATTGGCGGAAATTATACATAATTTACTTGTAAAAATTGTTATTAATCCAATATCATCGCTATCTGAAAGTAATTATTTGGGAATTCTTTTCTGGGCAATTATTACAGGTGTTGCTTTGAAAGATATTGTTTCAGATAGCACTAAAAACATGCTTAAAGATTTTTCAGCTTCAGTTTCACAGATTGTTGCTTGGATTATAAACCTAGCACCTTTTGGAATTATGGGGTTAGTCTTTGATTCTGTTTCAACAAATGGGGTAGAGATATTTACTCAATATGGAAGATTGATTGGAGTATTAGCAATATGTATGGCGATAGTGGCTTTGGTTACAAATCCGATAATTATATCCTTATTAATTAGAAAAAACCCTTATCCACTTATCTTAACATGTTTGAGAGAAAGTGGTATTACAGCGTTTTTTACAAGAAGTTCTGCGGCAAATATTCCGGTTAATATGGAACTTTGTAAAAAGCTAGGCCTAGATAAAGATATGTACAGCGTATCAATCCCTTTAGGTGCAACAATCAATATGAGTGGCGGTGCGGTTACAATCACTATTATGGCTCTTGCTGCTGCACACACACTAGGTATTGAAGTTTCATTTTCTACTGCTGTGATTTTAAGCGTACTTGCAACTTTTGCTGCTTGTGGTGCTTCTGGTATTGCAGGTGGTTCATTGCTTTTGATTCCATCAGCTTGTTCGCTCTTTGGTGTTTCAAACGATGTTGCGATACAAGTTGTTGGAGTAGGTTTTATTATTTCAGTTTTGCAAGATAGTTTAGAAACGATGTTGAATTCTTCAAGTGACGTTTTATTCACGGCAACGGCTGATTTTTATCAAAGACGTAAACATGCTATAAAAGAAGAGGTTGTTGTTGAAGAAGTTTATTCAACTGTAAATGAATAAATGATTTTTCTATTATATTCTTCACCAACTTTTAGGACTCCTTTTTCTTTAAAGCTTTCTGTGTTTATAGCATTAGGGTAGAATTGAGGTTCTATACAAAAACCAGAACGTTTTTCATACCTCTCTCCGCTTTTACCAACCGGTTGTGTTGATTTGCCAAGGTTATTTGCTGTGTAGAATTGAAAACCAGGTAGATTTGAATAAACTTGAAGTTTTATTCCTGTCTTTTCGGACTTAACATTAGCAACCTCTATTAGATTTTTGCCGTCATAATTATCTACACAATAATTTTGGTCAAAACCTTTTCCTATTTTTAGTTGCTCGTGTTCTAAGTTGATTACATCAGCTATTTTTTGTGGTGTTGAAAAGTCAAAAGGTGTGTTTTTTGTATCCATAAATTCGCCTTTTGGTATCCCTATTGAGTTTACAGGAGTTATTTTTGTTGAATTAGGTAAATGAACGATATGGTCAAGAACTGAGTTTTCTTGTGTGTTTTCGGCACCATCAAGGTTGAAATAATTATGATTTGTTAAGTTTACAATGGTGTCTTTATTGGTTTTGACTTTGTATTGTATGTGCAAATTGTTATCATCGTCGAGTCGATAAATAACTCGGTATTTAACATCGCCAGGATATCCGTTTGCTAAATCTTTTGTTTTGTAGGTAAATTCAATACCATCTTTTAATGTTTTTGCTCTCCAGTTTTGAATATCAAGTCCATTTTTACCACCGTGTGAATGGCTTTTGCCATTATCTTTGTTGCAATCAAGTTGATATTCTTCACCATTAACTATAAATTTCCCCTCGCTGATTTTGTTTGCGTAAGGTCCGATTGTGCCTCCGGCATGACCTACAGGGGATTTTTCATACGGGGTAACATTTTTATACCCATGAGTTACATCTATAAAATGACCATCTTTATTTGGAACTTTTATGCCGACAATAGTTGCCCCAAATGTTGATAAATTTACGCTCATACCGTTTTTGTTTGTAATGGTATAGAGCTCTGCAATTTCTCCTGTTTTTTCGATTTTTCCAAAATTTCTCTTTTCAATTTTAACTTTATCAATATCAAAGTCATAGCTTTTTACAAAAGTATCACGCATTGGCTGACACTGTCTAAAAATTTGAGGGTGTTCTATTTGTGGTTGATGCATGTAGTTGTAAACATGTGGATTAAAATCGATGGGCATTTTTAGCTCCTTATTTTTTATCAATACCTAAAGCTTTCATTGCTGGGTGGACAATCAAATGACTTACTTCAGGTGCTAGAATTGCTAAGCCTAAAACAGATCCTACTATATTTCCGAATTCTATAACTCCCTTAAGTAAATTAAATTTTTCAGGAGCATCTGAAGCCAAGCTCTCTTTGAGTTCTTTAGAAAAAGTATCTTTAAATTTTGATTCTTCTAGAGCTTTTATTCTATTTGTTTTTTCGTACATTCCTGCAATTTTTCTATAGTTTAAGTATTGATCTGCAGTATTAAATTGTTGAAAAGCTTTTTCATTTTTGAAAATATGATTTTTAGCCAGTTTGAACGCACCTTTTTTGAATATCGGGATAACAAGTAGCATATATGTAGCTAAACAAGTTGCCTGATATAAAAATTCTTTTGTTGCTGCATAGCGTTTTGTTTGAGATGAAAGCTGTTTGTCCGCAAGAATGAATGATGGTCTGCCGACAGCTTTCATTCCAGTCTCAATTGAAACTGAAGACGTAGTACTTTGTGCGATATTTGTAAGGGTTGGACTTGTTAAAAAGTTTGTGATTGCGCTTACCATAGTCCACCTACTTTCATATCTGCCAATTTAGTTGGCATGTAATTTAATTGCAATTTGTTGTTTTTTTGTATTTTATTTACGTTAGGTTTAACTGTGGCAATTTCTGTGCCTTTATCGATTATATCTAGTTTATTTTTTTCGAGAGCTTCTTTTTTCTCTCCTCTGCTTTTTAATTTTTTCATCAGAGGTTTGATTACAAGCGATGTAACTGCTGGTATGACTAGTAATGCGGCTGTACAAACTCCTAAAAACATTAAGTTGTGTTCTGCAGCTGCCATTTTATCAGGAGTTAATTTCATTTTTCCCGCAAGTTTGCTTGTCATTTCCCCGCAAGCCCAATAAGTAGGTATTGCTACTACCTCAGTTAATCCCTCTCTGATAGCTGTATATTTCTTTGTTTCAGGGTCTTCATCTTTATCCATCATTGTGAAAATAGGACGAGCAATGCCTTTTACTGTTGCAATTGCCATTACGGCATATGTAGGCTTATTAGTTTTTCCTAAATTTTCACACAGTTTTTTAAAAGTTTCTTTTATTGCCATGTTGTTTTTAAAATCCCTAAAAATTTTATTTTGCTATTTATATCTTCTTGGATATAAATAAGTATATCATAGAAAATTTGTAAACAAAATTTTGAACTTTTTTATCTTATAAATCGTTGTATTTTAGAAAAGAGGTTGTATATGAAAAAGTTTCGCATAGTTTTTTTGTTTTTATCTTTAATCCTTTCTTACAATGCTGTTGAGGCTAGATGTTATGCGCATTATCATCATTATTCAACTCCAGCCTATGTTGTAAGAAGTGATTATTTTGAAAATGAACAGAATTTTTTGAATTGTGAGAAGCATTATTTGCTAACGAAGACAACAGTTAATTTTTATTCAAATGGCACAAGACGAACATATAACTCTTATACAGCTTTTAACAACGACGGTACAGTTGTTTTATCTGATTGCGCTGATATTCAACATGTAATATTCAATAAAAAACACTATTTTTTGTTTAAAAGAGATGGAAGATATCAAATAGCAACTGCAGAGGGGGAGATTTTTGCAAAACGAAGATATTCTAAAATGAAAGAAATTTCTAATAACAGAATACTTGTGCGGGTGGATAAAAAATATGGGGTTATAGATTTAAATGAGGATATAATTGTACCAATTAAATACAAGTCTTTTGAAAAAGCTAATAATAGTTTATACCTTACTAAACTTAATGGCTATTATGGTCTAATGGATTCGTCTGGTAAATTAATTCTAAAAAATGAATATGAAAAAATAAAGCCAGTTTATGATACTTTTTTGTTGAAAAAATATGGTAAGTATGGTTTGGCTGACATGGATGGTGAAATTATATTAGAGACTGAATGCGATAAAATAAAAAAAATGGACGAATACATTGTGACTAAAAAAAATGGGAAATATAGAGTCTACGATGCCACCGGAAAAATTTTATCAGATATAGAGTATAAAAAAGTCCGTGTTGAGAGGAATACTCTTGAAGGGAAAATGGAAAAAGGAGGTTATAAGCCTATTCTTTTACAAACTTTGTAATTGAATTTTGGGGAAAAATATGAAATAATACCTTATATATTCATACTTTGAGGTGTTTATGCGTGTGGAGAAGATAAATAGTTTAGATTTCGATTCAATCTATAAAGTTTTGAGCTCAAACAAAATTACAGATACTGAAAAAACTCGGTTTATATTAGCGAATCGTAATGAAATAAAAAATATAATGACGCATGAGATTACAGAGGGTGATTTTAAAATGCTTATGGACAATAGGGCGTTGCAGAAATTTCGGCCTTTAAAAAATTCTTATACAAAATGGGGAGATAAAATAATTTTAGCAAAAGCTTTAAATATCCCAGTATCGGAAATCCCAAAATATGTGAAAAACGTTTCAGAATCAATTAAGGATATAGATAATGCAAAGTTTTTGCCACAAAGTACTATGGAAATATTAAAAACATATGTATATAGACACGGAACAAAAGACGAACTGGTTACATTTCTGGATTATGAGCTAACAAAAGCTGAAGATTTATTAAAATGTCTTTACCGAACTTTGGAGTATCATACTGGAGGGGTTGCTGATTATTTTATACGTCCAATACACAGAATGGATAACAAAACTTTGATTAGGGTTTTTGGCATTATTAATAAAAATATAAAAAAATCTCAAACGGCAGGCAAGATTTCTGATGCTGAGAGTAAAAAGGTCGCAAAATGGGCATTGATACAGATTTATAAGATTCAAAATAATTCAAAGTTTATTAATGCAATTAAAACTTATAATGTTTTGAGGTAAAAGCTTTTATATCTGAATTGTGTTTGTTTGTAGTTGGCATAGTAATGCCAACCTATAATTTTTTATTTACCCCTTCAAAATTCCCAAATCGGACAAAAAAATACGCTCGGAAAGTTTCGCAATAGAACCTTGCGGTTCAAGTTTGCTCAATTTCCTCGCTATCCGAATTCCGCTTTGCTCAATACGTACGGAAATCCGCCGAACCACCAAAATAGTACTTCTCATCTCACTCACTTAAAATAAAAAAAGAAGGTAGATAAACTACCTTCTTTTTTATTTGGGCAGGGGTGGATTCGAACCACCGTACCCTCTCGGGAACAGATTTACAGTCTGTCGCCTTTAGCCACTCGGCCACCTACCCATATTCTTTTTTCAAAAATTGCCTTTGACGAGATTTGAACTCGTGGCCTCTCCCTTACCAAGGGAGTGCGCTACCCCTGCGCCACAAAGGCAAGTCTAGCGTTTTTGTTTCGGCAGAGTCCCCACGCCACAAGGGCTTGCTTTTGCCTGAGCTTATTTAGTTTTCAAACCTAATAAAAAAAGCCGGTAATAGGAATCGAACCTACAACCTACGGTTTACAAAACCGTTGCTCTACCGTTGAGCTATACCGGCAACAGAATCTATGATAAGTGAAACAAAAATTATTGTCAATAATATTATTCAATTTTTTGTAAAATATGATAAAATATTTTTATGAAAGTAGCTTTTATACCCATAGATAATAGGCCTGTGTGTTATTTATTGCCCAAAGACATTGTAGCTATAGATTCGTCTATAGAGCTGTTTTTGCCATCAAGGAAGCTACTTGGTGATTTAACAAAAAATGCTGACAATGATGCTATTCTCAATTGGTTAGACAAGTGTCCAAAGTGTGATGCTATAATTTTATCTTTAGATACAATAGCTTATGGAGGATTAATTCCATCAAGACGTTCTACAGAAACATTTGAGCAAATAAAAAAACGTCTTGAAGAATTAAAAAGAATATTAATGGAAAAGAATGCAAAAATTTATGCTTTTTCAAGCATAATGCGTATTTCTAATAATAACTATAATGAAGAAGAAAAAGAGTACTGGAAAGATTATGGAAAGAAGATTTTTGAATATTCTTATTCTGGTGGGGTTGAAAAATCTGATATTCCTCAAGATATTTTAGATGATTATATTGCTACAAGAAAACGTAATTTTGAAATAAATAAACTTTATCTTGATTGGCAAAAAGAGGGTATATTTGAGGCTTTGATTTTTTCTAAAGATGATTGTGCAGAATTTGGTTTCAATGTTGAAGAGGCAAAAGAGCTTGAAAAGTTAGGTGGCAAAACAAAGACTGGAGCAGATGAGATTCCGCTTTCATTGCTTAGCAAAGCTGTTGAAAAAAGAATAAAAGTTTTTGTAAATTATATTGAACCTGATTATAAAGACTGCATTTCAAATTATGAGGACGTATCTATTGAAAAATCTGTTTTGGGACAACTTGAGCTCGGAGGTTTTGAAATTGTTGGTAATGAAGACGATGCTGATATTGTTTTAATAGTAAATAATTTCATCGAAAAACAGGGCGAGCTTGTAATGGGATGGGAGACTCGTGGTAAATACATTGGGCCTTTTGTTCCACCTACCAAACCTTATTGTGTTGCAGATGTACGATATGCAAATGGTGCTGATAATTCTTTTGTAAGTCAGTTATTGCCACGAATTGATTTAAATAAATTTTATGGCTATGCTGGCTGGAATACTTCTGCAAATACTTTGGGGAGTTTGCTTGCTGGAGTAAAAATACGATTTAAGGCTTCAAAATACGATGAGAATGCGTTTAAAAAGCTTCAAATGATACGTTTTCTTGATGACTGGGCGTACCAAGCAAATGTTAGGGGTGAAATTGAAAAACCTTGTGAGATTTCGGGGCTAATGAAACCGTTTGAAGAAGAACTTCTAGAATTTATGTGTATTGCAAATCCTCTAGTTATTAAATATATTTACCCATGGGATAGAAAATTTGAAGTTGAAGTTGCTTTATGATAGTATTTTTCTATGATTAAACCAGAATTATTAATGCCGGCTGGCAATGTAGAAAAATTAAAATACGCAATTAAATACGGCGCAGATGCTGTTTATCTTGGAGTTGTCGATTTTAGCTTGCGTGCAATGAGAAAGGGAGAGTTAATAACTCTTGATAACCTTAAACTAGCAATAGATACTGCTCGTAGTATGGGCGCTAAAGCTTATTTAACTTTAAATATTTTTGCTTTCAATAATGATATTAAGCTTCTTGAGAGCTGTATGGATAAGATTAAAGACTCTAATCCTGATGCACTTATTATAAGTGATGTAGGTATAATGCGAATGGCACAAAAGTACATGCCAAATACAGAGATTCATGTATCGACCCAAGCTAATATTTTAAATTATGAAGCTGTACGTTTTTGGCAAGATATGGGTGCTACTCGAGCGATTTTAGCTAGAGAATTACCAATAAAAGATGTTGCTGAAATAAAAAACAAAGTTCCGGATATGGAATTAGAATGTTTTATTCACGGTGCGCAATGTGTATCTTTCTCTGGAAGATGCTTATTAAGTGATTATATGACAAACGGTGAGAGAAAAGCTAATTCAGGAAATTGTTCACAACCTTGTCGCTGGAGTTATAAATTAGTAGAGGAAACTCGTCCTGGGCAATATTACGAAATAGAAGAAAATCCTCGAGGGACACATATTCTTTCTACAAAAGATTTATGCTTAGTAAAAAATCTTAGAGAAATGATTAATGCAGGGATAGATTCTTTCAAAGTTGAGGGCAGAACTAAGAGCTTATATTATGTATCTGCTGTCGCTAAAGCCTATCGTGAAGCGATTGATAAGGTTTGGGAAAATCCAAATGCTGATATGCAACCTTATTTTGAAGAACTTCTAAAAGTAGGAAATAGAGGCTATACAACTGGTTTTTACTTAGGCGAAGGCTATCCAAAAGACGGCTATAGTTATGATATTTCAAAGGGGTTAGCAGGTGCAGATTTCTTGTGCGAAATTGGGGGTAAATATAATTCAGATGGAATTGAGACTACAAGCCTTACACAAACGGAAGACGATTGGTATAGGATTAGAATTAAAAATAAATTCTTTAAAAATGAAGATATAGAAATAATCTCGCCGTCAGAAAAATATACTACTCAGGTTACAGAAATTAAAACTTTAAAAGGCGAAGAACTAGAGCTTGCAAATACCAATGATGATTTGTGGGTGAAATTTGCAAAGCCACCTGTTGAATATGAGTATGCGTTAGCTCGCACTGTTGGAATAAAAGGTGGGGTAAACGAAACACAAAATTGTGCTTGTTCATAGGAGATAAAATGTTATTAAAACCAGATTATAATTTAGAAAATATTTATAAAATTGATTTAGAAGCTTTAAAACAACAAGGCATTAAATGCTTGATGTTTGATTTGGATAGTACCGTAATGGTATCAAAATCTGGTAGATTTACTAAGGAAACGTTAGACTGGTTTGACACTTTTATTAATGATTTTGAAGTCGCAATAATTTCTAATAACAAAAATGAACAATATATAGAAAATGCTTCACAGCTTGCGCCTTGCAAGGTTATAGGTTGGGCAAATAAACCTAATCCTAGAATTATGGGCGAATATTTACATTCTATAAATGTAAAACCCACAGAAGCAGTTATGATAGGTGACAGACCTCTTACTGATATTTTAGCTGGGAAATTATTAGGGTGTAAAACTATCTTGGTTGGCTCAATAAATCCTGTGGAAAATTTGCCGACAAGGTTTGTTAGAGCTCTTGAAAGAAGTACCATTAAAAAATAGACAGCTCTTGATTTTTATCATTTTTTTATGTAGTATTGTTCTTGTCAACAATAGATATGTGTAGGTATGAATTTTTATGAAAATCCCAGCTATAAACAATTATGCTTTTTGCAGAAGTAATAATACTTCAGCTAATAGTTATATGAGTCTCAGCTTTCAAGGTAAAGCCGGTACAAAATTAGATAAAAAATTAACAGAAAAAGTTTCACGGGTTATTTCTGAATCAAGCTATGGTGATATTGTTGCAATTGGTCCAAATATAAAAGAAATTCATAAAGGACTACAAAATGCGATGAGCCAGTTTACTGGGACTATTAAACGTATTTTGCACATAAGTGCAGGAGTTTCTATTCCTATGGCAATAGCGCTAGATGATGATGGTGATTTTCATTGTGTAAATCTTGGAGAAAAATCTTTTGCTTTAATAAAGAGTGATACAAATAGTGTTATACCTAGTAGACATTTTGCAATCGATCCGTATGAAAGTGTTTATGTGGAAGACGGTGACATAATTGTTAATGGTAAAAAAGAGATTGAATTACACGACTGGCTTAATGATTACGCTGATGCTAATGATGGAAAAGTTGACGTACCAAGCATTATAAATTATGTATCTGAAATTTATGACTATACTTTTGACCAACAAAATGAAATTGAAAAAACAAATTTGTCGTTGCTTTCTAAATTATTAAAAGCTCAAGACGAAACGTATGTAGCTAAAAAAGGACCATCGTTTAGTAATGTTGGAGGGTTGGATAAAGTTGTCGAAGAGCTAAAAAAATGCGTTGTATATCCAATAAAATACCCTTTTGCATATAAAAATATAGCGATGAATAAAGGGATATTGCTTTATGGTCCGCCAGGAACTGGTAAAACATTATTAGCTGAATCATTAGCTGGTGAGTGTAATGCTCATTACAAGAAAATTTGTGGTTCAGATTTAGAGTCAAAATGGGTTGGTGAATCAGAAAAACAATGGAGAGATTTGTTCCAAGAAGCAAAAGAAAATCAGCCATCAATAATTTTTATTGATGAATTCGACTCTGTAGCAAAGAGTAGAGATGGGGCTAATAGTAGTGAGCATGGTTCTAAAGTTGTCAACCAAATTTTAGCTTTAATGAGTGATCTAGAGAAAAATGATGATCAAGTTTTTGTACTTGCTGCTACCAATAAACCACAGCTTTTTGACAATGCTTTAATGCGTGCAGGTAGATTTGGTAAACACATTGAAGTGACAGCACCCGATAGGAGTGGACTCGAAGCTATTTTTGATATTCATGCTAGAAACAAAGTTTTAGATGAGAGTCTTGACAAAGAAGCTTTGCTTGATGAGTTCTATAAAAGAAAAATGAACGGTGCGGATATAAAACATGTTGTGAATGAAGCTCATTTGAATTCTTGGATAAGAAATAATGTCTATGAAAAAATGGAGGCAGGGACTTTTTCACCTCAAGATATGACAAATATTGCAATTACACGTTCAGATTTTGATAAAGTTTTAGAACAATTAGATAAACAACAAAACAAAAACGAACGAAGAAGAATTGGTTTTTAGAGATATTCAACAGGTTGCTTTTAGCACTGTTTATGCTAGCATGTAATCATAAGGAGAAATATAAAATGAAAAAATACGAATTATTAACGGTTTTTAAACCAAGTCTTGATTCAGAAGAATTAGACAAAGCTATTGAAAAAGTATCTGAAGAAATCAAATCTTACAAAGGATCTGTTGATTCTGTAGACAAAATGGGTCGTAAAAAATTAGCTTACGATGTACAAGGATATAGAGATGGTTTCTTTGCTAACTTAGTTGTTTCACTTCCAGCTGAATCAATTGTTGAATTCAAAAGAAATCTTAAGTTAAATGACAATGTTTTAAGATTCATGTTTATGGAAGTTTCTAAAAAAGCTCAAACAGTATAGGGGTAAATTTTTAAAGTTAATTTAATTAATACTCCAAGACAAAAGAAAAGGATAAAAAATGGCATTAGCAAAAGCAGTTGTAACAGGCTCAGTATTTAGAGCTCCAGAAAAAAGATTTACTCAAAATAACGTTCCTGTTTCATCATTTGTATTAAACATTGGTGAAAGAGAAGAGATGTTGCTAAGAGTTATTGTAAAAAGAACAGCTCTAGACGAAGTTGTTTCAGCAATTTCTAAAGATGATAGAGTTCTTGTTGAAGGTAGACTTCAAATTACAACTGTAAAAAGCGATACAGGTGCTGAAAGAAGAATTTTTGAAATTGATGCAAACACAATTGAAATGATGGGTGCAGGTGCTCCAGTAGCAGTTTCGGCTTCTGCTTCAAGCTCTGATATTGTTAAATTCTCAAACGAAGAATTTGCTGATGAACTAATTGGCGAAGACGAAATACCGTTCTAGGTTGCTTTAAAATGAAAGTTTCTTGTGTTCAAAAAAATAAGATTCTAAGAACTATAAGTAAAACTGATAAATTTAGAGCAATAGAAAAACAACTTTCCAAATTGCAAGAAGAAATATTAAATATTGAAGTGTCGAATATTCAAGCAATTTACGGAATCAAAATAAATAAAAGTAATTACAAAAAGTATAAACTAGGCTAGAAAGGCAAATAGTAAAATGGCAAAAATGGAAAATGATAGAAAAAAACGTAAAACCTGCTCATTCTGTGCAGATCACGTTGAGTACATCGATTACAAAGATGCAGCAAAATTAAAAAGATACTTAACAGAAGCTGGAAAAATCATTCCTAGAAGAGTTACAGGTAACTGTGCTGAACACCAAAGAATGATTGCTAAAGCTATCAAAAGAGCTAGAGAAGCTGCAATTATTAATTATGTATTTGACTAATTTAAAATGTAGAATGCAAATTCTTCATACTAGGTCAGTATAAGTATTCAGGAATGACCTAAAACTTTAGGTCATTCCTTTCTAAATCTAATAAGTGTTTATTTTTGAAAAGGAAGAATTTATGGACAACAAAATCACAATCAGGTCAGACAGAAAAGATGATTATAATTTTCAATATAAAGGTGAAAATGTAACACTTCGAGCAGGTAGCATTGTTAGTATAGCAGATGGTTTATCTGAAGTAGTTTTCCCTACTTGTGTTATGAAAATAGTTAAAAATTTGATTGTTATTAAAGATGATGTTAAATAATTAATAAGGTGTTTTTAATAAGGGGCGAATAATTCTATTATTCGCCCCTTATTTGTTAATTAAAAAAGTTTTAAAGAGCTTGAAAAATTAAAAAAATAAGTTAAAATATAAGAGTAAGAGAAAGTTAATTATATGAGCTCAATTTCATCAATAGATTCATCCATTTACTCTGGCTTGATAGAACATTTACAGACTCCGTCGAGTAGACAGCCTCTTGCGGGGACAAGGTCTTCTGTCGTTGAGAGCTATTCAAGTCCTAATGAACCTATTGATTTAAGTAATTATTACTCTGATTTAGCTTCAAGGGATTTATTAACAGAAGTTGCACAGAACGTTGCTCAATCGGCAGATGCTTTAGATTCTGCAATGGTGTCAGCTCTTGAAAATGGCATGAGTGTTCAAGATGCTTGCAATGTAAATGCAGCTCTTCATGCTTATCACGCAAATTGTGCAGTTCTAAAATCAACTTTCGAGTTGAAGATTTAGGTTATCTTTTTGCACCATTCTGAAATTGGACAGTCCTCACACAGAGGCTTTATTGGCTTACAAATGTTTTGTCCGTGAGTTACCATTAGTGTGTTTATATCAAGCCAATATTTCTTAGGTAGTTTTTTTCTTAGCGCAAATTCTGTTTCTTCAGGGTTTTTGGTCTTAATATAACCTAATCGATTAAAAATTCTATGAACATGAACATCAACGCAAATAGCAGGCTTGTTAAATCCTTTTGCTAAGACTAGATTGGCTGTTTTTCGTCCAACACCGTTGAACTTTATTAATTCTTCAATCTCATCTGGAACTTTTCCATCGAGTTCTTCTACTATTTGACGAGAAAGTTCAATTATTTGACGTGCTTTGTTTTCATAAAACCCAACGGGGTAAATTGCTTTAGCTAAATCACTTATATTCACCATCATCATTTCTTGAGGGGTTTTAGCAAGCTCTAACATTCTTAGTGTAGCAGGATAGGTAGTTTTATCGTTTGTGCGTAGACTTAAAATACAGCCTATCAAAACCAAGTATGGATCGTTGAACTGTTCCATCAGTTCTACAAACTCACTTCTTGGCTGTTTAGCGTCTATTAATGCTCGTACAATTTTATCTATCATAATTAGTAACTACATGCGCTCAGGTGCACTTACAGCAAGAATATCAAGTGCATTTTTCAATGTCGTTTTAATCGCAACCATTAACGCTAACCTTGATTTCATAAGCTCTTTATCATCACAAATTACACGATTTGCGTTGTAGAAAGAATGGAATTCCGCTGCAAGTTCTTGAACATATCTACAAATTGTATAAACTGTTCTGTTTTGAGCAGAAAGTACGATTACAGACTTAAATTCTTCTAGTTTTAATACTAAAGATTTTGCACAATCAGCAGTTTTTAAGAAAGCTTCTTTATCAAAGTTTTTAACCAAATCTTCTAACTCAGCTTCACTTAGTGGTGCTGGAGACTTTTCGCCAGTCTCTGTATTTAATTTTTCAGAAATAGCGTTTCTTAGGATTGAACAAACTCTAGCGTAAGCGTATTGAACATAAAATACTGGGTTTTCATCAGTTGAGCGTTTAGCAAGCTCAATATCAAAATCTAATGTCATATCAATGTTTCTCATTGCCATCCAGTAACGAGTTGCATCAATACCAACTTCTTCTATTAAATCATCTAGAGTAACCATATTTTTACGTTTACCCATACGGACTTCTTCGCCATTAATTACAAGGTTTACAAGCTGGCCCAAAAGAACTTCTAATTTATTAGGATCGTAGCCTAATGCTTCAATTGATGCTTTTACACGAGCAACATATCCGTGGTGGTCAGCACCCCAAATGTTAATCATTCTATCGTATCCACGTCTTAGTTTGTCAATGTGATAAGCTATATCAGCTGTCAAATAAGTATTTGAGCCATCTGCTTTTTTGATAACACGGTCTTGATCATCACCAAACTGAGTTGACTTGAACCACATTGCGCCTTCTTGTTCATAAAGCATACCTTTTTCGATTAATTCTTTATAGCTTTCTTCAACTTTTCCTGAATTATGAAGAGAAAGCTCTGAATAAAACTCGTCAAAATGCACTCTAAAATCTTCTAATAAAGCTTTTTGACAAGCTTCCATTTCAGCTTTTGCAAAATCACAAAGGACTTGTAATTCTACATCAGAACTTTTTTCAACTTTATTTAACTCTAAAAACTTCTTTGCTACAGGTACTAAATAATCACCAGGATAGAAGTTTTTCTTTTCGATTTCATCTGTTGGGAAATCAATATCTTCACCTAATTCTTGACCAATTCTTATTCTTAAAGAATTTCCAAGTTTTTGAATTTGACTACCGGCATCATTAATATAGAATTCTTGATGGACTTCGTGTCCGTAGAATTTAAGCAAATTAGCTAAAGCACTACCCATTGCAGCCCAGCGTCCGTGTCCAATATGGAAAGGTCCTGTTGGGTTAGCTGAAACATATTCTAAAAGAATCTTTTCAGTAGGTACGCCAACGGGTTTGCCATAAGATTTACCCCTTTCAAGAATTTCTGCAACAGAGTTTGCTAAAAGAGAGTTTTCTATTTTAAAGTTGATAAAACCACCAACAACTGAAGTTGAATAATTTTCGCCAGAAAGATTCTCTACAATAGCGTTTGCAATCATAGGAGGTGCAATTTTAGCAACTCGAGCAAGTGAAGAAACGTTTACTGCAAAATCCCCAAAATCAGGGTTTTTAGGCTTTTCGATAATAAGGCTAAATTCATCGTTTGTGCTCATAGAGCCTAATTTGTTATTTTCAATTGCTTTTTTGATTCCAGCTTTAACTTCATTCAAGAAAAAATCTTTTAACATTTTTTATCCTCAACTATTTATATTTACCCGTTTATTATATGACAAACAGAGATAAATATAAATATTATGCGGATTAACTAGATTTCTTCGCTTTCTTCAGCCTCGATAGGGGCTGTAACTGTAACTCCAAGTTCAGCTAAAGCAGCACGAGCTTTTGGAGCAAGGGCAGTGTCAGAAAAGTTTTCTAAGATTGTTTGATAGCAATCAATAGCCTCAGCTTTCATTCCTCTTAGTTTGTATACGTTTCCAGCTTTGAAATATAAAGGAGCCATTTCTGTTGCTGTTGCAACTAGCATTTGATTATCTAATTGGATTTTTATTCCAATTAAAGTTTCGTTATCTTGTGGTGATAGTAAAGCTCTTGCATAAATCTTTTTTGTTAGATTATCAATGTTATCCGACATTTCCTGAACAGCTTCTTTTGACAGCTTAGATGATTTTTTAGCTGCAGAAACATCAAGACAAATAGCTGATATTAAGAAGATTCCAACACATATAAAAGTAAAGATTTTTTTCATAATTAGCTCCGATACTTACCCAATAGTATACTTCAATTATATAAAAAAGTTGATTTTTCTCATCAATTAAATGTATGATTATTTTATGAAAAAAATGATTTATCAAAAGTTTATCTTGGGGGTAAATGATAAAGATAATCTCCTTCAAGCACTCCAAAGAGGTTTAGGTGGCGTAATATTTTTTACTAAAGATATCCAAAACGAAGATCAATTTAAAAATTTGGTTTTAGGTATCAAAAACAAAGCTCTAATCCCACCTTTTTTATCTATTGATCAAGAGGGTGGTAGGGTTGAACGTACCGAAAATATTAGACCCAAAAGGCTTTCAGCAAGATATGCTTTTGAAAAAGGTGAAAAATTTTTAAAAGAACAAGCAGAAGAAATTTCTTCTGAATTAAATAATTGGGGATTGAATCTGAATTTCGCGCCCTGTGTTGATGTGAATACAAATCCAGATAACCCGATTATTGGTGAAAGAGCTTTTGCGAATAATCCATATGATGTCATTAAAGGTGAAGAAATATTTATAGAAGCTTCTCGTAAAAATTGTATTATTCCTTGTGTAAAACATTTTCCTGGACATGGAGACGCTGATAAGGATAGTCATTTAACGCTTCCCAAAATAGATTTATCACTTGAGGAAATGGAAAAAGTGCATATCAAACCTTTTAAAGAAGCTATCAAAAATGATATTGAAATGATAATGGTAGCTCATTTGCACTGTACTTGCTTTGATAAAGAAGAAAACTTACCAACATCTTTAAGTGCAAATGCAGTAGGGTATTTGCGTAATACACTTGGGTATAGAGGAGTTGTTATTACTGATGATATGGTAATGAAAGGGGTTCAAGACTTTGGCTCACTTGAAGCTTGTATTATGGCTATAAAAGCTGGCGTTGATATGTTTATATTTAGGAATTCGGATGAAGATACGATAAAACTTATAGAAGATTTATTATTAGCTGTAGAAAAAGATGACGAATTGAAAACAAAGATTATAGAATCAAACGAACGAATTTTAAAGCTAAAAAAAAGGTATGGAATTCTTTAATATAAAAAAGGGGCGAGTTGCAAAGCAACTCGCCCATCTTTTTGTTAAAAATTTATTCTGCAGTAGCTTCAGCTTTTTGTGCATCAAAACAAGCTTTGCATAAAACGTCTCTACCTTGAGTAGGATTAAATGGAACTTGAGTCTGTACCCCACATTTAGCGCAAACTGCGTCATACATTCTTTTCTTTCCTCTACGTTGTTGTTTTTTTGCTTTTCTACAATCTGGGCATCTTTTAGGCTTATTTGTTAAACCTTTTTCTGCGTAAAATTCTTGTTCTCCAACTGTGAATACGAATTCTTTTCCACATTCTTCACAAATAAGCGTTTCATCTTGGTACATGACTGTTCTCCTAAATAAATAAATTGACCATAACGCACATGACGTGTATTATGGTCTAATTTTATAATTTTTTTTAGTATTGGTCAAGTTTTTTCGGCTATTATTAAGAATTTTATACTTTTCCAGTTGAGCCAAAGCCACCTTCGCCACGGGCTGTGTCTGAAAGCTCTGTTACCACTTCAATTTTAGCTTGTTCGTATTTAGCGATAACCATTTGAGCAATTCTTTCATCAGGTTGGATTGTATATGCTTCGTTTGATACGTTAACTAAACCGACACAAACTTCGCCACGATAGTCTTCGTCAACGGTACCAACACAATTGATTAAGCTAATACCATGTTTTATTGACAAACCAGAACGAGGTCTGATTTGAGCTTCATATCCGTGTTCTAATTCAATTTTTAATCCTGTAGGGATTAATTTTCTTTCAAGTGGTTGAAGCGTGATTGGTTCAGAAATAGCAGCGCATAAATCCATACCAGCGGCTCCGTCTGTTTTGTATTCTGGAACAAATTTGTTATGTTCCATTCTGAAAATTTTTAAAATCATAGAACTCTCCTTTTGTAATTTTTCTCGTCCCTTGTGGGAGAGAGTGCCCAGAGGGCGGGTCGGTGATAAACCCTACGCAGTAATAATTGTTTTTCCGTTTACAACTTCTTTAGGGAAGATAGTAAACTCTTCTAAGTTTTCGATTCCTAATTTATGAGCTTTTTCAATAGGACTTTCAACTTTTGGAGCAGACATAAATGTGTTGCTCAATTGTATAAATATATTTCTCCTTGAATTGTGTTCATCATGAGATATTGCGTTGATAGCTGATACTTTCATATTCCACCTTTTCTAAGTTTGGGATAAAGGGGTAAGATCCCTTTACACATAAGTAATTACCAAAAATAATTTTCCGATAGAAGAAACGATGAGTCAATAAAATATAAACATTTGTAACATCGATATGTTTGTGGTAATATAAGGCAAGAAGATGTCGTAGTGGCACTCTGCCGCAGGAAAAGGTGACTAAATGTCACGTTTTCCGAGAGGGTTCCCCTTGAGGGAACATCCGCCACAAAGACAAACAAAAATTTTGAAAATTGAATAAACAATAGTACGAGTCGTAGTGGCGGAATCGGTATACGCGCACGTTTGAGGGGCGTGTGGGGAGACCCGTGCGGGTTCAAGTCCCGCCTACGACATTTATTAATTGATAATTAAATAGTGTGGTAGGGGCGCAGAACCCCAATGCGAAGCATTTATCGGGTTCAAGCGGGAGCGAGCTGAGGCTGGAGAGTTTTGCGAAAGTCGAAGACTTGAAGCACAACTCGGAATTGCCGTTAAATGCGAGCGACCAAGACAGTCCCGCCTACGACACCATTTTTGGAGATGTGTATTATGCCCAAAGTAAATCCAATTATATCACCAGTTGCAGAATATTTAAAAAACAATAATGCCGTTATAAAAAGCATTAAATCAATGTCGTCTTTGGATGTTGCAAAAACAAATTTTGAGTTTTATAACAATCTTACTGGACAGTATTTAGGTAGGCAATATTATAATAGTGAATTAAAAAGGGAGCTTGATAATAAATTAAGTAGAAGAACAATGATAAAAAGGGAGTTTTTTGAGGGCTTTCCTAAAAAGATTTATGAGCAATATATTGTTATAGAAAATAAACTTAAACAAATCATAGGTAAAACTGAAGAAGAAGACTGTTTATTGCCAACAGAAATTACGGTGACAAAAGTTCTTATTGATAAAGAAAAGAATTTACTGACCAAAAAGATTGAACAAAGAATATTAGAAACACCATTAAAAGAAAATTCAAAATTTGATATTAAATATTATAGCTTAGAAGAGAAACCCAATTATAAAACTGTTTCAACCATATTAGAAACAAAACCTTATGAATATAGCTCAAAACACAGGCTTGGAATCTTTGAATAATGTTTTATTGTTGCATTAAGGATTTATCCTTGTTAAAATTTCAGGAAAGAATATTCTGGAAACTGTATTATTTATAAGTGAAAAAATGAGAGATATTAAATTAGATATTGCAAAAGGAATTGGTATTTGTTTTATGGTCTTGGGACATACAACGTCTCCTTTTGTGAATTTTATATACCTATTTCACGTGGCACTATTTTTTATAATATCAGGCTACCTTTTTGCAGACAGAACATATTTGTCTTTAAGTAGCTTATTTAAACATTTACTTAATATCGCAAAACGTCTATGGCTACCTTTTGTTATTTTTGTTTCAGCTCTGATACTTTTGCACAATTGTTTTGTAGATATTAATTTTCTTACAAATAATGAGCTTTTCTTGCAAGGTTCAAATGGAAATTCCTGGGGGTTGAAAAATTACTATAGCTTAGAACAGGTTTTTTCAAAACTTTTAAAGGCGTTCTCTTTTTCTAATAGTGAACAATTAGCTGGTGCACTGTGGTTTTTAAAAGCACTTTTTTTAGTTTCAGTATTTTCTGCTTTGATTAGATATACGAAAAACCTTTTGTTTAAATCTGATAATAAATTTTATGTTTATGAGGCGATTGTTTATTCTGTTATTTTATTATTAGCGTATTGGGGATATATAAATCAATCTTCTTGTTGTAGAATCTTTTCAACTTTGTTTCTATTCTATATTGGGATATTGATTTCTCGTTATTTTAAAAATCTAATCTTGAATATGCGTTTATTCCTGTTTTCATTTATAATGCTGTTAATTTTTTGTTATTTTAATGTAAAAGTTGATGTTGGAACGAGCGAACATAGTTCTTTTCTTCTGTTTTTACTAGCATCAATATTTGGTTTTATATTTGTGCTTAATCTATCTTTCTTATTTTCAAAACGAGAATTTGTTAAAAATATTTTTTCATATATCGGGCAAAATACGTTGGTAATTTTATGTTTTCATTTTATAGCATTTAAATTTGTTACGTTATTCCAAATCTATTACTATGATTTACCGATGTACAGATTGGCATCTTTTCCGACGTATGACAATGGATATTATTGGATAGTATATTTTATGGCAGGTGTCGTTATACCATTACTGCTATCAGCATTTTGGTATAAATTAAAATTTTATCTGATTAGCTTTTTTTCTGGTAAAATTAAAACTTAATAGATATATTAATGAATTGCCCTAGAAAAATTTTTATACTATAATATTTCTAGTGGAGGCTTTGAGAAGATGGATTTTTTTAGAGAACATAAAAAATTGATAGTTGGTCTTATCGCAGTTTCGTTTATTTTATGGACTGTAGGTATGGGACTTCTTATGATGCTTGCCTAATCTGGGAGATAAGATTTGAAAAAAATATTAAATGTTTTAATATTTTTAGCGATATTATTGAGTACCGCTGGGTGCTTGTCTTCGTATGCGACAACAGATATTGAAGCAAAACAAAAAGAAGCAAGAGAGCAGATTAATCGTCTCAAGTGGTTAGAACAATTAGAAACAAATAAACTATATAAAAACCAACAGAAACTCGAATCTGCGACTAACAGTTTAACATCTTCAAAGACAAAAATTATTTCTGCACAAAAAGAATTGGTAGATTTACAACAAAAATTGGATAAAGCATATGCTGAATATAATGCTTTGAATTATACGCTTGCAAAACATATTAGAAGTGTTTATAAATCACAAAGAAAAGCTTTTTTTGAAATTCTTCTAAATTCAGAAGATATTAATATGCTTGTGGACAGGCTTTATTATCAAAAAATTGTTTTAAAGAATGATTATAATAAAATGGCTAGGGCTAGAGATAAAGCTCGAGAGATTGCAACTATAAAATATAACATTGAAGCAAGAAAACGTAACTTAGAACGTTCTGTAGCTTCAATAAATTCTCAACAAGCATATATTCAAAAAGCAATTGCAAAAAATGAAAGCATGATTAATAAATTAAGAACGGACAGAGCTGCATATCAAAAAGCAGAACGTGAACTTGCAAAACAGTCTGCAAGTATTGGTTCTTATATTAATAAAACAGCTACATCTGCATCTAGTGTTCAAGTTGCTTCAGGATTTATAAAGCCAATACAGGGTCGTATAACATCGCCTTTTGGCTGGAGAACGCATCCAATATTTAACAGTCGTTCATTCCACTCAGGAATTGATATTGGAGGGCCAAACTTAGGGGCAATAAGGGCTTCTAACTCGGGTAAAGTTATTTATTCTGGTTGGTACGGTGGCTATGGTAAAGTTGTAATTATTGAGCACGGTATTGTTAATGGTAAGCCAATAACAACTCTATACGCTCACATGAGTTCAATAGCTGTTTCAAATGGCACTAAAGTTACAAAAGGACAAGTTATAGGATATGAAGGTACGACAGGTTATAGTACTGGCCCACACTGTCACTTTGAAGTTCGGGTGAACGGTCAACCTAACAATCCATTAAATTATATATAGGGAAAATATTTTGAAAAAGAAACTGACGACAACATTTATAATATCTATGGCAATGTCAATACCTGCGTTTGCGGATTTTGCTTTTACAGAACAGTCTGATTTTACGGGCGAAGCATTTTTTACTCCGTATGTCGCTGAACCTCAACCGAAAGCCAAGAAACATTCTGAAGCAAATAGCGGTACAATCCCACCAGTTAAGCTAATAAGAATGTCTATACAAGAAAAGCTTAAGAATCGTGACGCAAAGCGTTATGAATTTGCGCCGACAGCTCAAGATATTTATGAAGGTGAATTAGAAACTTCTGATTATGCTTCAAAAGAAGTAGAAGATGATTTTGAGGAAATGAGTCCCGATGGTTTTGAAACTGTTGAAGAAAGTAGTACTGAAAATATCGAAAAGCCTAAGAGAAAATTATTCAGAAAAAAATTAAAAAATAAAAACGAAGATAATGATATCATACTAGATTGTGATAATGTTGATTATGATACGCAAAATTATTTAATAAAAGCCACTGGTGGAGTTAGTGTTGAGTTTGTAAAACAAGGTACAACAGTAAAAGCTGAGACAATTACTTTTGATAGACTCAATAATACAGTTATGGCTGAGGGTGATGTAAAAATTTTAAAATCTGGTCAGGTTATAACAGGTGATTATATTTTCGTTGATATGAACGAAGAAAATGCGTTAATTGAAAATCCGAAAACAACTTCTGGAAATATTGAAATCAAATCAAGAAAGGGCTATGTTTATACAGATAAAGTTGTTCAAGAAGATGGCTCCTTAGTGATAACCGATTCATTCCCTATCAACTTTCATTCTGCAAATAGAGGACCTCAAATGCGCAGAATGCTTGTACCAAAGAATGAAACTTTAACTGACGACATGTCTAAAGGGATAATAAAGCTACAAGCAAAAGACATTAAGATTAAGCAAAAAGGTGATATTGAAACAATTTCTTTTACCAGAATGCGTTTGTTTAAAGGGGATAAAGTATTCTTTAGAACACCTGCAATAAAGGTATATACAAATAAAAATCATGATTATGCAGAAACAAATCACTGGGAAATAGGTGCTTATAGGGGTTTTGGTGTTTTTGCTGGGCCTGGAGTCGTTTTTGAATTACCAAAAGGCTCTGTTTTAAAAGCAATGCCAATTTTGAATTATAAGAGCGGTTTTGGTTATGGTGGATATGGACGTTTTAGTAGTGGTACAAACCAAACAATGTTGGGATATGGTACTGCAACTGAAAAAATGATAGTACTTGGTAAACAAAAACTTGATGACGATTTGTACATACAATATGGTATGAATAGTTACATGGATGAGTGGTTCTTGGGTAGACGTAGACCTAAGTATGGTGCGGCTTTGGTATATAAAAAAGGCTATGGCTCTAATAACTTTTTGATAAAAGGACAACGAGCAATGTATACACATAGGCTTGATGCAGGCTATTACCAAGATTTAGATTTTGATACTCACTTTGAGAAAATTAAGGGTACTGATATGGGTACATCTCGTTTCAGATATATGGCTGAAGGATTACAAAATATTTACTCTTATAAGAATGAGGAAGAACAAAAAGCTTTAGAACTAGCAGCTGTAGCTCAATTCTCAGGGGCAGTTTATGGTAACGGTAATACCCAAGTTATTGGTAGAATCGGCCCACGTTTGCATACACAATACAAACGTTGGATGCAAGATATTGGTTATTTTTACTCAAAATTTGATGACAATACGCCGATGCCAGTGTTTGATATGTATCGCTACGGTAAACAAAATGTTTACTTGAGAGAATATTTTAGAATTAATAGATATTTAACTCTATCTTGGTTTGGATCAATAAATTTAAGTGGTGATTCTCCGAATGGAAAAGATTTCCAAGAGAATTCTTTTTACGTCTCAGTTGGTCCTGATGATATGAAATTCAATGTTGGTTATGATTTTGTTCGGGAAAATCTTTATTGTACTGTTGAATTAATGATGGATGCTAAAGGTACAAAGGTTGAATATGATTCTTTGGAAATAAAACAAGATAAAAAGGCAAAGAATGATAGTAAACCAAAGAGTGACAATTCTTTTGAATCTGCGCCAGTAACCCAAACCGTATTGCAAAGGGCTGTAGTAGAAGATATAAAGGTGCATGAAGATGTTCTCTAGGGCTAAATTTATTAATGAGATTATTGAATGTGGTAAACTATGTGGTGTAAAAAATTTTACACCTGGCTATTCGGGCAATATTTCTGCAAGGTACAAACAAGGTTTGCTCATAACAACTTCTGGTTCTTCAAATGGGTACTTAAAAAAGAATCAAATTGTTTATACTGATTTTGACGGAAAATCTTTAGAAAAAGGTAAGAAACCATCTAGCGAAAAATTTTTACATATTGAAATCTATAAACAAAGGCCAGATATAAATTATATTATCCATGTTCATGCACCATATTTAAGTAGTTTTGCTTCTGCGGGTAAAGATTTGATGGCTCCAATTATGGCAGAAAATGTTTTTTACTTTGGAGGTATACCTCTTGCAGAATATGCATTGCCGTCAACAAGAGAGCTAGTCGATAATACAATTAAATTTTTTGACAAATTCGATGCTGTGCTGATGGCAAATCACGGGTTTATAGTGGGTGCAAGAACAATGGAAGATGCTTATCTAAAATTGGAATTGGCAGAATCTTATGCACAAGTGGTTTTAAATACTGAAATTCTGGGTGGCGCAAAGTATTTATCCTCAGAAGAAGAACAAAAGATTTTGGATTTGAGAAGTAAGTTGTAATGTTTAGGGGCGGATTTTTTCTTTGAAAAAATCCGCCCCTTTTAAATATTTAAAAATTTTCTATAAAAGTTCTTTTAAATAATTTGGCAAAGCAAACCTTGCGTTGTGATAATCTTTGTTATAGATTTTACAAGTTTTTGTAATTGCTTCAGCTCTTCTTTCATCAAAGTATGAAAGTGGTGCAACTTCTTCTGAACAGAATGCCCAAGCCCAGTACCCACCAGGGTATGTTGGGATATTAGAAGTGAATGTTGAGCAAATTGGGAAAACCTTTTTAAGAAGATTATACATTTTTTTGATTTCTTCTTTGTTTACAAATGGTGATTCTGATTGAGCTGCAACGATGCCACCTTTTTTAAGAGAGCGTTTTACGTTGGTATAAAATTCTTCTGTAAATAAGCCTTCTCCTGGTCCCATTGGGTCTGTTGAGTCGATAAGAACAATGTCAAACATATTTTCTTTATCTTTAATATATTCGATTGCATCTTCAACTAGGATTTCGCATTTTGGATTATCTAATTCGCATGCTATTGTTGGCAAGTGTTGTTTGCAAGCTTCTATTACTAGTCCGTCGATTTCACAAAGCACAGCTTTTTCGACTGTATCGTGTTTAAGCACTTCACGAATTGTACCACCGTCGCCACCACCAATTACAAGAACTGTTTTAGGGTTTGGATGATGCATCATTGGGACGTGGGCTATCATTTCGTGGTAATGGAATTCATCACCTTCGGTTGTCATCATTAAATCGTCAAGTGTAAGAACTCTACCTAGAGAACTTTCTGTTTCAAAAACTTCTACTTTTTGAAACTCTGATTGTTTTGAATATAATAATTTACCTGCTTTTATTGCAATTCCAAAGCCACTAGGCGTGATTTCGTGATAATATCCGTTTTCTAGTCCGTTTTTCATTAAAAAATTCTCCCTGCTAAAATGTGTATATGTAAGTGAAACACTTCTTGACCAGCTTCTTTACCAGTATTTATAAGTGTTTTGTATGATTTTATTCCGAGTTCTTTAGTCACAGCTTTTACAGTAAGCATCAATTCGCCAAGAATATCTTTGTCATCTAATTCATTAAGTGACTCAACGTGTAAGCGAGGAACTACAAGTAAGTGAGTTTCTGCTTTTGGATTTATATCTTTAAATACGACGGCGTATTTGTTTTCGTAAACAAATTCTGTACCGAAGTCGCCATTAATTATTTTACAAAAAATGCAATCGTTCATTCTGCTCTCCTTTGTTTGAATAATTATAACACAAAGCAATAAACATTGTTCAAGTCTAAGTTACTCTTTAATATTATGTTGTTTTTTTTTATTTATAGATTTAATTATTTTTATTAATGTACTTTTCTTTCTCTTTATTTGCGATTTTTTTGCTTCACTTACAAGCTAGTAGTTTCAATTACTAGCTAAAATATTTACCCCGAAAGAAAAGTACGAAAAGAAAGAGAAAAGACGCTTTTTTGCAGTTGGTCTCGTCGATATTAATCGACTCAACTAAAGCTCTAATGAGCTTTAAATAAATTATTTTCGCCGTTAATGACGGCGAGCGTAGGCGGTTAACACCGCCGAAGCTAGCAGCAAGAACGTGTTTTCTTTCTTTTCTTTCGCAGTTTCTTTTCTTGGGGTAAATATTTAGGTATAGATATATAACTTTATACTTGAAATAAAATGAAAAACTCGTAAATAAAGAAAGAAAAGAAACGGTAAAATAAAAACAATAAATAATTCTCAAACAAAAAAGACAACATAATATTATATTATATTATTCCCTTATTCTATATATTATGTTATAATTTTTTTGTGAGAGATTTATTAAAATTATTGATAGTTGGGATAATTCTAAGTTTTGCACCTCAGACTTTTGCTGAGGATTATAAAGTGCTTGTATTACCTGATAATGTTGTAACAGAAAACGTTGCAGTAGATTCATATATCTATAATTCAACTGCAGAATTCTTTGCTGACGAAATAATCAATATTTTGAACAATACAGATTATATTTCTGCACCAACAGTTAGCGAAACTCGTACGAAGCTAAAGTCTAATCCGTCAGACTTACTTTCTGCAAAAAACTTAACCTCAAGATTTAAAACCTCTTACAACGTAGATTATGTGGCTTTAAAAAAGATTTCCAACAAAGCTGATGCAAAATATGTATTACTAATGACCTCTGCAATTGATGCAGAAAATTATGTAACTCGTAGAACATTTTGGGATTTTTTAAATATTCCTGGCGCTTCAGTTATAGACCCTGCATACAAGATTTCAACCTATGCAGTCCTTGTTAACACAGAAAACAATTCAAAAATTTGGGCTGATACTTTTTACAAAACAATAAGCACTTGTGAAAACCGAATTATAACAAGAGGCCCATCACCACAGACTGAGCAACTACAAAAAATAAAAGACTACTCAAGATACGTTTGTCCTCAAATCGCTAGAAGCGTTCAAAGAAATATCCTGCCTGCAGATTTATATGAACAAGAATCTACTCAAATCGATTATGACTTGGGCAATATAGATAATGTCTTCACAAAAAAATACAGACATCTGAGAAAAGAATCCGATAAACTATATAAACAAAATAAACAGGGTTGCTCTATATTTATTGAAGATAAAAAACAAAAATTTGAAGAATATAGACAAGATAGAAGTGAACGCAACGCTATAAAAAAAGACGCTGAGTATGAAGAATTAAAGCTAAAACTAGAAGAAAAACAAGCAGAACTTGAAAAGCTACAAAACGCTGGTATACAAGATATTTCAGATAAAGCAACTTCTGAAATTGAATCTCTTAAAAATACTGTTTTGAAAAAGAAAAAAAATGACATCGAATACCCAGAATTAATAGAAATAGAAATCAAGAAAAAGAAAAACGGTTTGTTTGAATTTTTCGATAATAGTCAACCTGATTTAAGAGGCTACAATTAAAATATAGTATAGATAACTGTATAAAAACATGTTATAATTATAAACAAACAGACTGAAAACACGAGGGTAGCTTAATTATGAGAAGATTAAACGGTTTTTCTTTAATGGAAATGATGATTGTGTTGTTGATTACTGCAATTATTGCAGCTGCTACAGCACCAATGATTAACCGAAAAATGTTAGAAAACCAAGCAGCAAACACAACTCCTTGGGTTTATACATCAGATGCAACCAATGATATTGCATTTAATTTGGCTGGTAAAAACCAAACAGCAACTATTGGAGCTCTTAAATTTCCACTAAAATCTACAAATGGAAGCGATGTAAACAAACCTGCTATGTTTATAAAAACAGCTGCCGGCAAGCCTCAAATCACATTCGGAGACGGAAGTAATAACCTTATATCTTTTGCGGCAAACAACAATAGCATCTATTTAACCAAACATAGTAATATTGGTAAAAAATCTAACAATGTTATAATAGGGGCTGGTGCTAAACCAGGTGATTCAAATGATTATGCAATAGCAATTGGGGCAAAGTCCACAACTGCAAGTGCAAATCAATCAATAGCGATAGGTAATAATACAACCGCTGGAAGCGCAAGTGCGATAGCAATTGGTAGCAACTCTAGCTCTGAAGAAACAAAAGCTAGCCTTTCAAACACAATTGCTATAGGCGGGAATGCTTCTTCAACAAATTCTTCAGCTATTGCCTTAGGTAAAAATGCAACAGCGAGCGGAAGCTATTCTTTGGCAATTGGGGCAAAGAACGGAGAGATTGCAACAAGTGCCATTGCTGATAAATCTATTGCAATTGGCACAGCTTCTTATACAACAGGAGATTCAGCTATTGCCTTAGGTAACGGTTCTTCTGCAAAAAAAGCTGGCGCTATTGCAATTGGTAACGGAGCGACAGCTTCTATTCCAAGTGAAACAGGAACAGCAATAGTATCTGCTAGTAGCTTGCTAGCAATAGGCAACAAAGCTAATGCTTCAGGGGATCAAGCTGTTGCAATGGGGGCTAAGACTACGGCAAAAGTGCGTTCTGTAGCAATTGGACCAAGCGCACACGCCTCAGGCGCAGATTCTATAGCTATAGGAAGTTCTGGGTTAGTGGAAGCCGACACGGATGGAATACCCGGAAACAATCAAACATTACAAGCGACTGCTTCAAAATCAATTGCTATTGGACACAGAGCATCTGCAACTAATGATTCATCTGTTGCTATGGGAGCTAATGCGAAAGCAACAGGGCAGTATTCTACAGCGTTTGGTCCTGGTGCTAAAGCAAGCGGCGATTATTCTACTGCTATCGGTAATTGTGCTGTTGCAGACAAAGAAGATCAAATTGTACTTGGGAATGCTGGTACAACAGTCTATATTCCTGGTAATTTGGTTGTTGATAGGTATGCTGTATTAGGTTATAAGAAGGGGTTTACAACATTTTTAAGAATTCATGAAGAAGGTCATTTAAGTAATAACTGGGTAGCACGAATTAGAAATGCTGAAAGTAGCGGAAGACGATTAGAATATGGCGATGGTTATAACGGTGAAGTTCCGGGTTTTTCCGACCGACGTTTGAAAAATATCGACAAGGCGTTTACTGGTGGGCTTGAAGAAATCAAAAAGCTTGAAGTATTCAATTACACATTCAAAAAAGACCCTGACAAAACACCTCATGTAGGTGTTATGGCACAGGATTTAGAAAAAATCTTCCCTAAAGCCGTATTCAAGGGAGATGATGGATTTCTACGCATAAGAATGGAAGATATGTTCTATGCGTTAGTAAATGCCGTAAAAGAACTTAGTAATAAAATCGATTCTTTAATGAATAAAGAAATAGCTACACTACAAAAACAAGTAAGTGAATTAGAAAAACAAAACCAAGAAATTAAAGAACTAAATGAAGATTTAATAAAAAGAATTGAAAAATTGGAAAAAGCTAAAAAGTAAATTACTTTTTCCTCTCCTATAAGGAGTAATTATTTATTATTTTGTAATATAATTACTACTAGATGTTTAAGAAAAAAATAATAATATTATTAATAGGGTTTTATGTTTTTTGGTTAGGAGTTTTACCACTTGTATTGACAAACTCGCTTGTAGTTTTATGTGAAAAAATTTCAAGCAAATCAAATTATTTTGTTGAGCTACAATCGCCAAAAATTAACCTTTCTCTTTTGCCAACAATTTCTTTAAAAGCTGAAAAGATTTTAATAAGCTCCAAAAGAAATAATGATAGTATGATGATTGACGGTTTTGATTCTAAAATTAGAATCTTACCCCTATTATCTGGAAGACTACATTTGAATAATTTTCTTGCTAAAGAAATAGTTACGAATTTGAACTTGGAACAAGAACTTGCATTAGATAAGGATTTTTTTAATAAACTTGAGTCGACAAAAGCGGTTTGTGATTATGTTAATGTAAAGAAATTTGAAACAAACTTATTTCAAAGAGAGCTAAAAGCTCCGATTAAACATTACGGAAATGATTTATTATTCCAGCGAAAAAATCGATATATAAAGTTTCAAATGAAGAGTAATCTTAAAATTGCGGGGAAACATTCTAATTCAAATTGGGATTTGTTTTTACCTAAAAATAACGATATTAAAAAGACTATTTTTGATATTCAACTTTCAAACTTTGACATAACGCCGTTAAGGGTCTACTTGAAACATTATTTACCTGATGATTTGTATGAACTAAGGGGAACAATAAATATTCATGCTAATAAGGGTGAATTAATTACGGAGTTTAAAAACTGTGCAGCTATTATGCGTGATTCTTCTAAATCAATAATTTTACCTGAAAAGATGACTGTTAATTCAACGTTTTCTATAAGTCCGCAAGTTATTATTATTAATAATATGAGTTTTAAGTCTCCTCATATACACGCAAGCTTAGATGGCAAAATACATAATTATTTAGGGAAGTCAATGCCTAGTTTAGATTTAAACTTGCGATTAGATGAATCAAGAGTAGAAGATATTGTCAGCATGCTACCAGCTTTTAATTTTGAGGAGTTGAATCTTTATAGCTTAAAGAAATATAAGTTTATGGCAGACGTTCTTGCAAATATTAATATCAAAGGACGTTTGCCAGAGCCTGATATTAATGGTGATATTTATATAAGTAATGGTGTTTTGATAAAACCAATACCAAATACTACGCAGGGAGCAACAATAAAAATAGCTCTAAGTGGTAGACAAGCTGATTTTGATGTGCTTGTTCCGGCAGGAGGAAAAGAATCTGTTAAGGTTAAAGGTTCTCAAGAAATATATAATATTAAATTTGCAGATATGGTAATTAAAAGTACCGAAAATGTAAACTTGAAATCTGCTCAAAATGTAGTAAATCCGCTTCATGAAATATTGAATTTTATTATTGGCCCAGTTCCAATAATGGATTTGAATGGGTTTGGGAATATAGATATTGTAGTAAAAGGCAATCGTAAAAATCCGCATGTATGGGGTGGAATGAATATTAATGACGGCTATGTTTGGTTTAATGAAATTCCTGATTTAAGAATGAAAGATGCAAGTGCGGTCTTAAAATTTAATGACCAAAATGTAGTGTTTAATACCAAAGAGGGCTATGTTAATGGTAAAGATTTTAAAATTAGCGGTATTTGTAATTTAAATGGAAAGTTTGATTTTGATATTGTTTCAAAAGCTCAACCAACAATGTTTTTATATAAGGCAATACAGTCTTCTACAATGATTCCGGATATAAAAAGTGTTATTCCTAAGATTGATAATGTTACTGGTAATACTGATTTGAATCTTAAAATCTATGGAGCCGTTAAGTCATTAAATTCGTTAAAATTTAATGAAAATGTTTTTGCAAAAGGTAATATAAATATTATTGATAATAATTTTTTAATAAATGATATTGATGTAAAAAGTACAAGTGCAAAAATTAATGTTGACGGATTGAACATTGATACAAATATAAATGCATTAATTGGTGAATCGCCTTTGATGGTTAAAGCAAAAGTAAAAAAAGATGTAGCAGATGTAGTGCTTGATATCCCTAAGATGAATCCAAATTATTTAATCAAGGATGAGGAGACAAGAAAAAAACAATATTTGCCATATATATCAGTTTTAGCTAAATACAAGGGTGATGTTAATAATATACAATTTAATAAGCTTTTTTTAGATGCTAAAGTTCTTGGTCCTGTTTTGAATAGTAAAGTAAAAATTAATTCTGGCCAGATTCAAATGGTTAATAATAAGCTTAATTTCAATAATATTAAAGGTTATGTCGTCGATCAAAATAATATAATTCATGCGAATTTAAAAGTTTCCGAAGCTTTTTCTAAAGAGCCTAATATTAATGGGAATCTACAACTGAAGTCGCCAAGTTTGATTTTATTGAATGACATAATCTCAAGTGACATATTACCTGAAAAAATAAAAAAACATATTAAAGACTTTGAGTTTATTAAAGGTAATGCTGATTTAGATTTGAGGTTTATTAATAATAAATTAACTACATTTGTAGATTTGGGTGGTGTGGCTTTTAAATATATACCTCTTGACTTACCTGTAGAAATTGTAAATGGTTCTCTTTCTGTCAAGAATAATATACTAAAATTGAATAAACTAAATATGCTTTTAGATAATATGCCGGTTCTAGCTGATGGTGAAATTCGAGAGATTTTTGACAAACGTAATTTTAATGTTTATGTAAACTCAAAACCTCAGCAAGAGTTTATAGATAAATATATTAATAAAAATCAGGTTTATCCTATAAAGATAAAAGGCGATATTGTTTATTGGGCACGCTTAAAAGGTGTTGTGGATAATTTTGAATTAAAAACAAAAACTAATATGAGCAAAGACTCTAGCATATATCATTTTGGTGCAACAATAGGTGATATAGAAAATGCAATTTCTGTTTACCTTGATGCTAAAATATTTGCTGGAAATAATTTGAAAATTAAAGAGTTTTCTTATGATAAAGTTATTGACTCTTTGAATGGTAAACAGACTGAACTTAATTTGTTGAAAGCTCGAGGTGGAGTTCAAATATTGAAAGAGGATTTGATATTTGATGACTTACAAATAAAAACGTCTCACCCTACTGATGCACGAATATTTAATATAATTTTTAGGAAACCAAATATAAAACAGGGTCAATTTACCTCTGATTTAAAATTTAATGGAAAATTATCTAATCCTAAAGTTTTAGGCGATTTTCATATTTTTGAAACTAACATACCATTCCTTGATACAGAAGTGAAAAATGTAGAGCTTATATTCAAAGATAAGACCATAGATTTAACCTCAAAAGGGGATATTCTAAGTAATGGGTTCGAGTTTGATGCTGTATTGAAAAACAAGTTAACTCAACCATACATAATAGAAAAAGGTTTTTTGTATACAAAAAATTTGGATTTGAATAGAGTTGTTGAAAAACTTAAAGTATCAGAAGTTGATAATTTTTCTTCTTTTGATTCGCTGGGTGAAATAGATTTAAGCTTGATATCATTTAATAATCTTAGATTAAAAGCTGATAATATTAAGCTGAGAAATATTCATGCAACAAACTTTGATGCGTTGTCAAAACTGTCTGAGAAAGGTGAATTTGATGTCTCAAAATTTTCATTTAATATAGCTCAAGGTATGTTAAATGGAAAATATCAATATAATTTGAAAAATAATGATATGAGCCTTAAATTTAATGTGGATAATATCAATGCAAATGATATAACTTGGGCTCTTTTTGATTTGAATAACCAAATTTATGGTGATATGACTGGAAAAGTTGAGTTGGCATGTAATGGATTAAACTTTCAAAACTGTATGCAGACTTTAAATGGCAATACCGTTTTTAATGTTACAAATGGTAGAATGCCAAAGCTAGGCTCGTTAGAATATCTTTTAAGGGCTGCTAATTTGGTTAAGGGAGGTATAACAGGACTCTCTATTAATAGTGTTATAGATATTATAAGCCCATTAAAAACAGGAGAGTTTTCTGATATTTTTGGCTCAATACGGATAAAAGACGGGATTGCACGACAAATAGAAATTACATCAAAAGGAAAAAGCTTGAGTTTATTTATGACAGGAACATATAATTTTGCGACATCTTTAGCTGATATGCAAGTTTATGGGCTACTTTTAAGAAAATTGCCGACAATGTTGGGGCCAATTGGTAATGTATCGATAAATACATTATTCAATATTATACCTGGAGTTGACCTGTCAAAAGATAGTGTTGTTTTGGAAAGAATTAATAAAATTCCGGCTATTGAGTTATCTAGTAAAGCGTACAGGAAGTTTGTGGCGGATATTAAAGGTAATATTAATGGCGATAATTATGTTACAAGCTTTCAATGGATAAACTAGATGCTTGAAAACATAGAAATAAAATTGAGGTTAGATTTTTTACAATCTAACCTCAATTAAGTTTGTTTATAAGTATTTATCTAAACACTAGCAATTGCTCTTGGTCCTGCGTTTACGATTTCAGCAGGCATGTTTGGATATTTTTCAGAGAAGTTATCAGCAAACATTTGAGCAAGTTTGTTAGCTTGAGCATCATAAGCTGATTTATCTTCCCACATTCCTCTAGCATCAAGCATTTCGCTTGGAACATTTGGACAGCTTGTAGGATAATCTACATTGAATACATCATGGTGTTTGAATTCGATTGAATCAAATGAACCGTCTAATGCTGCAGATACCATAGCTCTTGTGTAAGATAGTTTCATACGTTTAGCACCCATAGAAGCGCTTCCGCCAGCCCATCCAGTGTTTACTAAGTAAACTTTTGTGCCATATTGGTCTAACTTGTCACCTAACATTTTTGCATAAACTGAAGCATCCATTGGCATGAATGGTTCGCCGAATAATGTTGAGAATGTAGGTTGAGGTTCAGTAATACCTCTTTCAGTACCAGCAAGTTTAGAAGTAAAGCCTGTCACAAAGTGGTACATAGCTGCATTTTTATCTAATCTTGAGATTGGAGGTAATACACCAAAAGCGTCAGCTGTTAAGAATACAACAACTTTTGGAATGCCACCCATTGAAGGAACTTGTGCATTGTTAATGTATTCAATTGGGTAACCAACACGAGTATTTTCTGTTAATGAACCATCGTTGAAATCGAATTCACGAGTTTCAGGATCCATAACAACGTTTTCGATTAATGAACCGAATTTAATAGCGTTGTAGATATCAGGTTCGTTTTCAGCAGAAAGGTTGATACATTTTGCATAGCATCCACCTTCAAAGTTGAAGATACCATCTGGTGACCAACCGTGTTCGTCATCACCGATAAGTTTTCTGTTTGGATCTGCTGATAAAGTTGTTTTACCAGTACCTGAAAGTCCAAAGAATACTGCTGTTTCACCAGATACAGGGTCCATGTTAGCTGAACAGTGCATTGGTAATACGTTCATCTTAGTCATAACGTAGTTCATAGTAGCGAATACAGATTTTTTGATTTCGCCGGCGTATTGAGAACCACAAATAATAATTGTTTTAGCTTCGTAATCGATTGCGATGCAAGCTTCTGAGTTTACACCATCAACTTCTGGATCGCATTTGAAGCCAGGAGCGCAAAGGATTGTGTAATCAGCTTCACCGTAGCTAGCTAATTCTTCAGAAGTTGGTCTAATTAATAATTGGTGAATAAACAAGTTTTGGCTTGCTAATTCGTTAATAACTCTGAATTTTTGTTGATATTTTTTATCTGCACCAGCATAACCGTCAAAAATAAAGATTTCTCTATTTTGTAAGTATGCAGCGATTTTTTCTTTAATAGCGTTGAATTTTTCTCTGCTGATTGGTCTGTTAACTTTTCCCCAAGCTATATCATTGTGAATAGATTCTGTATCAACAATGAATTTGTCTTTAGGAGAACGACCAGTATATTTACCAGTTGTAACAACTAAAGCACCAGTGTTGCTTAAAGTACCTTCACCTAAACGAAGAGCTGCTTCTGTAAGTTGAGCAACTGATAGGTTACGGTATACAGCTTTTGGTCCAATGATACCAAATTTTTCAATTCCGTAAGTTTCCATTTATAGCTTCCTCCTTTATATTAAAGCTTCCTATACAAGGTTAATTGTACTATAAACACTTATTTTTGGCAATACTTTTGAAGAGGTAAAATTCTTCAATCTAACTGAATAATTTTACATAATATTTATTATTGGTATGTGTTTAAAAATTAAATTTATATTTTTTTAGCCTTTTCTTTTTTCTTAGTTGCGAGGTAAGAAAAAAGAAAAGGCCCAAAGAAAAAAGAAACACGCTTTTAACAGTTTGTCTTGTCGATATTAATCGACTCGACGAAAGCTCTAACGAGCTTTGGTTTGATTTACGCAATCTTTGATTGCGTGCGCAGGCGGTTTACACCGCCGAAGCCAATAATTAAAAGCGTCTTTTCTCTTTCTTTGGGTGCGTTTCTTTCTCTTTTGCTCGCAATAAAAGAGAAAGAAATGCACAAATATAATTATAAATAATTTGTAGCAATAATAAATATTATGTAAAATGAGATTTTACTCATAAAAAAAAAGAGCCTTTCGGCTCTTCTTTTTTATGAATTTTGTAAGCCTCGTTTGAATTCTTCTGGACGGCTTGAACGAGCAAGGGCATCTTCCAATGTGATTTTCTTTTTAAGATATAAGTCACGAAGAGCCATTTCAAGTGTTTGCATTCCAAATCCAGAATTTGTTTGCATTGTTGAATATATTTGTGCTGCCTTTGCTTCTCTAATTAAGTTAGCAATAGCAGGAATAACTAGCATACATTCTTGAGCCATAACTCGACCACTCTTTGTTCCATCAGCTTGTAGTAATGGTAGAAGTGTTTGAGAAAATACTGCAACTAACGAGTTAGAAAGTTGGACACGAACTTGTTGTTGTTGACCTTCTGGAAATACGTCAATAATACGGTCAATTGTTTGTGACGCAGAAGATGTGTGTAATGTACCAAAAACTAAGTGTCCTGTTTCTGCAGCAGTTAACGCTAAACGAATAGTATCTAAATCACGCATCTCACCAACTAGGATAATATCAGGATCTTCACGAAGTGCTGCTTTTAATGCGTTTGCAAAACTCCTAGTATCTTGTCCTAATTCTCTTTGGTGAATAATAGAACGTTTTGACGGGTGAATAAATTCTATCGGGTCTTCAATTGTTAAAATATGTTCTGAACGTGTTTCGTTGATGTAATTAATCATTGCAGCAAGGGTTGTTGATTTCCCAGAACCTGTAGGACCTGTTACAAGAACTAATCCTCTTGGCTTTTCTGCAATTTTTCTAACAGTATCAGATAGGCCTAATTCTTTAAAAGAAGGAACTTTTGATGCAATAACACGAAAAGCCGCTGCGTAGTTTCCTCTATCTTTATAAATATTAACCCTAAAACGGCTTAAACCTTGAACTCCGTATGAGAAATCAAGTTCCCAGTCTTGTTCTAGTTTACGTCTTTGTTCTTTATTTAACATAGGGAACAAAAGCAATTCTACTTCTTCAGGTTTCAATGGCGGTACATCCATTCTTTGTAGATTTCCGTCAATACGAACTACTGGTGGTAGTCCAGCTGAAATATGTAAATCTGAACCTCTTTGTTTTACAACAACTTCCAAATATTTTTCTATAAGCATTTATTAAAGCCCTCTTTGTATTTATGCAATACAATTTTGCACAATTTTACACAAAAACTATAACACATTTTTGTGCAATTGTAAACAAATTTTAAGTGATTATGTATTAGTTTTCAATCATTTGTTGTAGTTATTTGCGAGATATTTGTTGATAGCTTTTGCTGCTTTTTTGCCAGCACCCATTGCGTTAATTGCATTAGATGCGCCAACAGGTGCAACATCGCCACCTGCAAAAATTGTTGGAATGGAAGTTTCCCTCGTCTCTTCATCAACAATAAAATATCCACGCTTATCAGTTGCAAAATTTATACCGTCAGTTGATGCAGATTTTTGAATAATTGGATTTGGACCTGTTCCTAAAGCAACAATAACTGTATCTACGTCTAGGACTTTGAATCTTCCTGTGCCAATTGGGCTTCTTCTACCGGTTTCATCTGGTGCGCCAAGCTCCATAATCTCAAACTTCATTCCGTCAACGTAACCATTTTTTTCTATGATTTCGTTTGGAGCGTGTAGGAAAACAAATTTAACACCTTCTTCTTTTGCGTGTCTGATTTCTTCCAATCTTGCTGGGAGCTCTGCTTCAGTTCTTCTATAGACTATATATACAATTTCAAAACCAACCCGTACTGCTGTTCTAGCCGCATCCATAGCAACATTACCACCACCAATAACAGCAACAGACTTGCCAACTTTTAGTGGAGTAGCTTTATCCTCATCATTTGCTCCCATTAGGTTTACACGGGTTAAAAATTCATTAGCAGAGAAAACTCCATTAAGGTTCTCTCCTGGTATATTCATCATTTTAGGAAGTCCTGCACCTGAGCAGATAAATATTGCATCAAATCCATCTTCCTTTAGCTGTTTTAGTGTTATTGACTTCCCAACAATAACATTTTTTTCAAATTTAACTCCCATCTCTTGTAGGTTTTTAATTTCACGGTCTAAAACCTTTCGAGGGAGTCTAAATGGAGGAATTCCATACCTTAAAACTCCGCCGAATTTGTGTAGGGCTTCAAATATTGTTACTTCGTGCCCTGCTTTTCTTAAGTCCGCAGCGGCTGTGATACCAGCACATCCTGAACCTATAATCGCAACTTTTTTCCCACTGGGGATAATAGAAACTTTTTTTGCTTCGGTGTTATCGCCAACATATCTTTCGAGAGCACCAATTGCAATAGGTTCACTTTTAATTCCTAATATGCATTTACCCTCGCATTGTCTTTCCTGTGGACAAACACGACCACAAACAGATGGAAGCATGCTTGTTTGGCGAATTATTTCTCCAGCTTGTTCTAAGTTATCTTCTTTTAGAGCTTTTATAAAATCTGGTATTTGGATATTAACAGGACATCCTTTAACGCATTGTGGATTTTTGCAATTTAAACAACGGCTTGCTTCTATTTTTACTTGTTCAGCTGTCAAATTTTCTTCTACAGCATTAAAGTTATTTCTTCGTTCAAATATATCTTGTTCAATCGGTCGTTGTCTCATCTTTGCTCCTGTCTTCTACCTTATCTTATTTATACTCAGTATAGCAAAAAAGATATTTGTTGTATAATACACTTATGAAAAATATTATTGTTATCTTTGGGACACGTCCGGAAATTATAAAACTTGCGCCTGTTATTATAGAGCTTAGGAAATATCCGCAAGATTATAATGTGATTATTTGTAATACAGAACAGCAAAAAGAGCTTTCTAATCAAACTCTTGCATATTTTGGCTTGAAAGCTGACATTAATCTTGATTGTATGAGAGAAAATCAGTCTTTGAGTTCTGTTCAAGCAAGAATTTTGACTTCTTTAGATAAAGTTTTTCAAGAAAATAAAATTGATGCGACAATCGTTCAAGGCGATACAATGACAGTTCTTTGTGGTGCTTTAACGAGTTTTTATCATAAAATTCCAGTTTTCCATGTTGAGGCTGGTTTGCGTTCTTATGATATTTATGAACCATTCCCTGAAGAAGTTATGCGTCAGATGACATCAAGAGTTGCTGATTTACACTTCGCTCCAACTGAAGTAAATAAGGATGCTCTTTTAAGAGAAGATATACCAGAAAATAAAATTCATACTGTTGGCAATACTGTTATTGATGCTTTATTTTGCTTATCTGATGATGTGGTTGAGGCTTCAAAAAGATTTTTTGAAGATAAGAATATTCCTATTGATGACAATTTGGTTTTAATAACGGCTCATAGACGTGAAAATCATGGCGAAAGAATTGATAGGATTATTGAAGCAATTTCATATCTAGCTAAAAAATATTCTGAACATAAGTTTGTTATACCTGTTCATCCGAACCCAAATGTTCATGACAAAATCCATGACAGGCTTGGAAAGTTTGATAACATATATTTATTAAAACCATTAGACTATCCAAATTTGGTTTATTTAATGAAAAACGCAAAATTAATCTTAACTGATTCAGGTGGAATCCAAGAAGAAGCTCCTACTTTTGCTTGCCCAACTTTAGTTATGAGATATGAGACCGAGCGAAAAGAGGGTATTGATGCTGGTGTTTCAAAACTCGTGGGTGCAGACTATGACAAAATTGTAGAAGAAAGTGAAAAAGTATTGTCTTCTACTAAAGAGTTGACTAGGTTAAAAGCTCAAAATCCTTACGGAGATGGTAAAACCTCTATAAGGATTGAGAATCTGATAAGAAATTATTTTTCGTAAAATTTTATTTTTTTATACCATAAAAGTTAGGATAGCCTTCATTAAAGGCTTTTACGACAGCTTTTGCAAAGCGTTTAGGGGTTTGCCAATATGCTAAATGTGCTGTGATAAAAGTTCTAGGTACATAGTTATCTGATTTATTATAGATGAAACCTTTACCATCTCCGATAATGTTAGCTGGATGAGCATTTGTTGATTTTAATTTTTTAAGCGTGAAATTTTCTGCGTTTGAAAAACCAAATGGGTCATTGTTATAGTTTACTGTTAAGTAGAAAACATCATTCTCAACAATATTTTTTGACATTAATTGTGAAATGAAATTTATACTTGTATTGTTATCCATTAAATCTGAATAAAACAATCTTGCTGGAGATGCAAAACCAACAACACCTCTAACGGTTCCATTTGCGAAGCAAGCATTTGGAGTGATTGAGTCTAGCTTTACATAATTATTTTTGAATGTTTCTGTTTCAGGGTTAGGTTTATATTTTCCGGTTGCAGGATTAAATTTTATTAAGTCAGCTTCAATAAGTGCGTCAAAGCAGGTTGGATTGACAGGAGTTTGCGCAATGAAATTTCCTATTTCAGGATTGTATTCCCCAAGTGTAATATCAGATGGCTGTATCGTTGTTGCTTTTGTCATGTAATACTGGTATGTAACAAAAGAACCTGCGCTATAGCCTAATAAAACAACTTTGTTTCCTTTTTTTACTTCTGCATTTACAAGCTTATGTAAGTCCTCTAATACTGATATCATATTTTGATTTTTTTGAACCCAAACTGCGTCATGTAAGCAGTGAGCAAATATGGAACGAGCTTGATGAGCTATTTTAGGAGAATATTTGCTTGCAGATTTTAAATCTCTATCTAGATTTTCAACTATTTTTAAGCTTCTGTTTCCCCAGTAAAAAGTTATCGGCTCAGGGTTAATAGTATATTTTCCGTTTTGAAGAAAGATTTCGTTAATGAGTTCATCGCTTTCAAATCGTTTTTGGATTTGTGGATGTAGTTTTTTAACGTCTTCTTCAAAAGCAACCTTAAATTTCAAGCGATTTTTATATGCAAGGTTATTTGAACCATTAATATAAATAAAAGTTACTTCTGTTGGATTTTCGACAGCCTTTGCTGAACAAAAACTAAAAAATAAAGCTAAAAACAACACGACAATCTTCTTCATAAAAACTCCTTAAATCTCTAGACTAATTATATCAGAGTTTTTTTTTGTTTGTAAAGACTATCCTTGTAAGAGTCTTGCAACCGTTTCAGGCGTTAATTTTGAACAAGTTGACTTCAATGTCTCTTCAATATTTGTAATGATATTTTTTTGTATACTTTCAGAATTGGTATTTTGGGATGTTGAAAATTTTTGAGAATTTTCTATAGTTGCAGCATTTTGAGATAAGTTTGCGTATAGTTTCTCTGTAATATTATTGTAGACATCCTGTTCTTTTTTTACGTTTTCTTTTAATGTTTCAAATTTTGTTGTGAAATCTATATCTGAAATTTTTAAATTTTTTAGTGAATTTAGTCCATTTATATAAATGCCAAGGTAATCAGTACTAACTAAACAAGATGCATTATTTTGTCTTAGGGAGAAAAGAATTTTCTCGATAAGATCATTAGCTGCGTTATCCAATTTTTCTAAATCTTCGATACAATATTCAACATCAGGGTTTTGTAAATCTGATAAGATAGAAGATATTTCTGATCTAACAGAGCCTAAAGTGTCATGAATATTTGTAGCAAAATTAATTTTTTGTGATAAAAGTTCTTCTTGTGCTATAGCATCATCAATAGAAGAGGTTGCATTTTCAGAAACCTCAACCTTAGTAGCAGAGGAGTTTTCGCTATCATTCGGTTTTGTTGCTTGTATAATTTTGGTATGATTTTCACCTAAAACTTTTGCATTTTCAATATTTTTATTTGAAATTGCAATTTGTTGTAGTGAAGCAAGATCTGTGTTTAAATTAATCAATTGGACACCTATTTCCCCTATTTATATATTATAAAACCAAAAAGCTATAATTATTGCTTTTTTTGTTAAGATATGTTAATAGAAGTTTTTAGAGTGTTTATTTGTTTGAAAGCCCTATAAACAAAAACTTTTACAATGTTTTGAAACTATTTAATTTTCTATATACTTAATAATCTGTGTATAAAAATCTTAAATTAATTAGCAAAAAAAATAATCTTGGGTTTTAATAAGAATATCCAGTGTATCAACAAGTAAAAAATTATAATAATGGGTAAGATAGATAACATATTAACAACACTAGGTACGAACAATTCATCTCAAATAGCAACTGCTGTTTTGGCAGGGTTTAAGATGTTTTTTTTACCACTTGCAACAGCAACAGACAAGACAGCTTCTCCTGAGCAAAAAACTTATACAATTCTTCGGGATATTATTATGGAGGCGTTAGCGCTTGTTACTTATATTGGTGTTACTGGACAAGTCCAAAAGCATGCAACCGCCCCTATATGCAAAGCTTATTATAAAGATAAAGCAAAAAAACTTGCAAAAACTGGGCTATTAACTCAAGAAGAATTAGATATTTTAAGTAATGTTGATTCAAAAAAAATAAAAATGGCAGGAGAGGATTATTTGAATAGGCTTTCCCCTAATAGAAAGGAATTACCAAAGGAAGTTAGTCAATATATAGAAAAATTAAACGGAATTGTAGAAAAAGTTGAGGGATCAGGTGAAAAACCTTTAAAACAAACTTTAGAAACGTTTGTATCGGGATTAAAAAACAGCAAACCTGCTGAAGTTGTGAAACCGATAGCAAAAGAGACCGGAAAAGCTGCGAAAAATCCTGAGATATTAAAACCATTAAAAGTTTTTCATAATACAAGAATTGCTTTATCTCAACTTTCAGTGTGGGTATTGGCGGTAGCAATTATTCCACCTATATGTAATGCGGTAATTGCTCCTTTAATGAAAAAATTCAGCCCCAAAACAGATAGTAACGCAGTGAAAAAGCCTATGGAACAACAAACGCTTATTTCAAAACCAACATTACAATCTAACAATGCTGTTGTAAAGAAGAATGAAGCTGTTGCAAGCTTTAGGGGGTGTTACACAAATTATTCGACAGGAATGAGGGTTTAGCAGATGGGAATAGGATTAAATGTTATAACAAGTAATACTGCTTCAAAATTGGTTCAAGATTCTGCGTTCCAAGTTCTTTCTGAAGGAAGCCTTAAAGCGGTTGCTAGACCTGCATTTACTTTGGCTGATAGAAGTGCAAGTCTTGATGCAAGGAAATATTCTGCTACAAAAGAATTGATATTCCAATCTGTGAGTATGGCAATGTATTTTGCTATTATTACTACTGTTTTTCAAAAAGGTGGTTACAAATTTTTGAAAAATTTACCTAAATTTAAAAAATATGAAGCTTTAAATGGAATAAATAATATAAAAGATTTTACGAAAGTTTATGACGAATTTTCTAAAGGTTTAATTTCTACAACCGCAGAGCAAGCTAAGCAATTACAACATACCAAAGGTGGTATGGAGGTTATCAAGATGATAGGTAGTGGTCTTATACTAACTATTTTATGTCCACTTGTAGTTGCTAAAATGGTCTCTCCTGTAATGAATGCGTTGAAGCCTTTTATCAATCCTGAAAATAAAACTGAACAAAAATAATCAGTAATTATACGTTATTTATTTAATAAAAACATTATTTAACTATTATAATTTTTAAGGCATAAATTTTATAATATAATTATTTTAGAGGTCTTTATGGAAAATCAAAAACAATCAAAGACAGCTTTTGTGCTTGAGGGTGGCGCTATGCGTGGCTTGTATTCAGCTGGAGTTTTGGATGTTTTTATGCAAAACGGTGTTTCTACAGATGCTATCTATGGTGTTTCAGCAGGAGCATTATTTGGCATAAATTTTAAATCGAAGCAGATTGGTAGAGCTATAAGATATAACATAAAATACGCTCATGAAAAGAATTATATGGGGCTTTATTCTCTTTGTACTACTGGAAATATAATGAATAAAGAATTTTGTTTTAACAAACTAGTAAATGATTTAGACCCATTTGATTTTGAAACTTTTAACAATTCTCCAATTGATTTTTATGCTGTGGTAACAAATGTTGAAACAGGTAAAGCAGAATATTTGAAAATAAGCGATGCAAGAGCCGGCTTAGAAGCTTTAAGGGCTTCAGGTTCAATGCCTTTTGTATCAAAATGCGTTGATATTGATGGTGCAAAGTACTTGGATGGAGCTATAAGCGATCCTATTCCCTTACAAAGGGCCATTGACGATGGATACGAAAAAATTGTTGTAGTTTTAACAAGAACCCAAAATTATAGAAAAAGCAAGTGTGGTATGCCATATAAGCTATTTTATAGTAAATACCCTAACTTTATTGAAACAGCGAAAAAACAAGCTGAAAATTATAATAAAACACTTGAATTAATAGAACAATATGAAAAAGACGGTAAAATTGTCGTTTTGCGCCCTACAAAAAATTTAAAAATTGCAAGGGTTGAAAAGAATATTAAAAAGCTCAATGCGATTTATAACTTAGGCGTAGAAGACTGTGTCTTAGATTTAGACAAAATAAAAAACTATCTTAATGGATAAATAAATGAGAATACTACCGAGAATGTAACTCATATACAGTTTTCTTGGGATAGAAAAGAAGGTGTAAACCCCTTCTCTTAAATGGCGGCAATGACGAGTGAAAAAATCTTTATGATACTAAATTAACTTAATGACAAGATTTGTAAAATGGCATTTCCGGAATGTTATGTTGCCTTTTTTATTTATGGTAATGGCATTTTTACTTTTTTGGGTGAATATTTTTCTAATAATTGAGCTTCTTTGACAAATTTTGCAAATGGTTCACACTCATATAACGGATAAATAAATTCTTGTGCAAAAAGTTGTGCATCAATACAAATATCAACAATTTTCTTTTCACCATTAGCATCCAACATTATTGCTAATCTTTGAGTAAAAGTATCTGCTTCAACATTTCTTAAGCATAAAAAATCATTTGTAGTATCAGTAGAAGATACATACACAAGAGAATCCCAATTTTTAAAACACCAAATGGATTCAAGAAAATTGATAAAATAAACTGCACTTTCAGTTTTTGTATCTATATTTAAGACATACTTGTTGTTATCAATATCTAAAATTATTTTTAAGATTCTAGAATCTTCTGTAACCTCAAAATTAACTTTAAAGTTTTCTGTTTTTGGAGGTAAATGTTTCCAACGTTCTTCTTCTGAGAATAGAAAATATTCGCCAGCAGTTTGAGCCATAAAAATAACGTGCTGACTAAATTGTCTTTTTTCAATTTTATGAAATTTAATTTTATTTTCTATAAATTTAAACATAATATTTATCTCAAAAATTATTATAACCTACTTTTTGTAAATTTTGTTATAATATTTTTATGAAAAACTTATTATTAATAGCTTTTATTATTCTATTTTTAACCAGTGCTTGTTCTAATAAACAACCTGAAGTTGTTATTGAAACAAATGAAGCTAAAAATGTACCTACAGAACAAGTCGTAGAGAAACTACATCCTATCGAACAGAAAGTTCGTGATTGTATTGACAAAGATTATTCAACTGTCGGAATGAATAAGTGTGTGTATGAAGGGATGAAAGCTTGGGAAAAAGAAATTGATAAATATTTGAACTTATTAAAATCAACTTTACCAGAAGAAGACTTTGAAAAAATTGAAAAATCCCAAGAAGAATGGGAAGAATACAAAGAGGCTCAATTTAGAGTTGCAGAAATTATGCTCAAAAAAGATGGTACAATGCACCAAAATGTTGCAGTTGGTCTTAAAAGTGGAATAATCGAAGAACGAGCCAAAGAATTAGAAAGCTTTTATAATCTTTGGAAACTATAATTTTAAATACAGTAACTAATTTTGAATGTCAAATTTTAGGCGTGATTTAATTTGGCACTTTCATTTACCAATTCTCTATACAATTCATATCCGCCCATAAAAGAATAAACATTATTGAACCCTTTTTGAGCTAATATTCTTAACGCACAATAGCTTGTATAGCCTGTATTACAAGATAAAATCACTTTTTTATCTCGAGGAATTTTATCAAGCCTTTCTCTAATTTCAGCGATAGGAATATTTATAGCACCATCAATTGTACCCATTTTATAAACCATATTAGGTCGAACATCAATAACAACCGCATCTTTCAAATCTTCAAAATAAGCAGGCTTAACCAGCCCTTTTAATATATTATCAGCACTCATTCCTAAAATATTTACAGAATCTTTTGCGCTAGAATATGGCGGAGCATAGCACAATTCAGCGTCAATCATATCTTGCACAGTGCCATTATTTCGCATAATTGTTGCAATCACATCGACTCTTTTTTCAACTCCACTTTCGCCAATTCCTTGAATACCTAGGATTTTACCGTCATTAGAGAATAATAATTTATACAAAATCATATCTGAATTAGGGTAATATCCGGCATGAGAGCGACCGTAAACGTAGGTTTTCCAATAAGGAATTTCTTTTTGTTTTAACTGCTTTTCGTTATTTCCGCTACTTGCAACAGTTAAGTCAAAAATCTTTACGACACTTGTGCCTTGGGTGTTTTTATAAGTCGAATTAAATCCACAAATATTATCTGCAACAATTCGACCTTGACGATTAGCAGGCC
>SUTX01000017.1 GCA_015152465.1 Cyanobacteria bacterium SIG31
GTTCACATTGAAAAATTAGAAATAGATGCTCGTCAAACTAAACTTGGACCAGAAGAAATTACTCGTGAAATTCCAAACGTTTCAGAAGAAGCTTTGAGACACTTGGATGAACGTGGTATTGTTCGTATTGGTGCTAGAGTTTATGCTGATGATATCCTTGTTGGTAAAGTTACTCCAAAAGGTGAATCAGAACATCCACCTGAAGAAAAACTTTTAAGAGCTATCTTCGCTGAAAAAGCTAGAGATGTTAAAGATAACTCATTGAGAGTTCCTCATGGTGAAGGCGGTAGAGTACTTGATGTAAAAGTATTCGATAGAGAAAAAGGTGATGAATTACCACCAGGTGCAAATACTGTTATTAGAGTTTATATTGCTCAAAAACGTAAAGTATCTGTAGGTGATAAACTCTCTGGACGTCACGGTAATAAAGGTATTGTTTCAAGAATCCTTCCAAAAGAAGACATGCCATTCTTACCAGATGGTACTCCAGTAGATATAGTATTGAACCCACTAGGTGTTCCTTCTCGTATGAACGTTGGTCAAACTTATGAATGTTTATTAGGTTTAGCTGCGTACTTAACAAAAGAACACTACGAAGCTCCTTCATTCGATGAAAGATATGGTGACAACCAATCTGAAATTGCAACAAGAGCTGAATTGATTCGTGGTATTAAAGAATCTGGTTGTGATTGGGTTAGAGAAGATGGTAAAGTTTACCTAATTGATGGTAGAACTGGTGAACCATTTGACGAACCAATTGCAGTAGGTTTATCTTATATCCTAAAACTTGTTCACTTAGTTGACGATAAGATTCACGCACGTTCAACTGGTCCTTACTCATTAGTAACACAACAACCACTTGGTGGTAAGGCTCAATTCGGTGGACAAAGATTTGGGGAAATGGAAGTATGGGCACTTGAAGCATACGGTGCAGCTTATACTCTTCAAGAAATGTTAACTATTAAGTCTGACGATGTTAATGGACGTAACAGAGCTTATGAATCAATCGTAAAAGGCGATAATATTCCAAGACCTGGTATTCCTGAATCATTTAAGGTGCTTGTAAGAGAATTACAAAGTATCGGACTTGATATTACTGTTGCGAAGAAAAATGGTGTTGAAGTTGACTTAATGACTGATATGGACGATATGAGAAAATCAGCTCCAAAAAGAACATTATCAGACATTGATTCAGAGTTGTTGAATATAAACTTCTTTGAAACATCTACAACACTTGGTGAAATATAAGGAGATAGAAAATTGTCTACAAGTATTGATTATTTTGATTATATACGTATAAGCATCGCTTCACCTGAAAGAATTTTGAAGTGGTCATACGGTGAGGTTACAAAACCTGAAACTATTAACTATAGAACTCTTAAACCTGAAAGGGATGGTTTATTCTGTGAAAGAATTTTCGGGCCAACAAAGGACTGGGAATGTTATTGCGGAAAATATAAAAGAGTTCGTCATAAAGGTATCATCTGTGAAAGATGTGGTGTTGAAGTTACAGATTCAAAAGTAAGACGTCACAGAATGGGACATATCGCTTTAGCTGCTCCTGTTTCTCACATTTGGTTCCTTAAAGGAATTCCTTCATATCTTGGTTTACTTCTTGATATGACTCTTAAAGATTTAGAACAAGTTATTTATTTCAATAATTATGTTGTAATTGATCCAGCAGATTCTCCATTCAAGAAATTCCAACTTCTTTCTGAAGAAGAATATGAAGATTTCATCATGGAAAATGAAGAGTCAAAACTTGAAGTTGGTATTGGTGCAGAAGCGATTAAAAAGCTTTTGAGCGAAATCAACACTGTGGAATTGGCTGAAGAAATTAGATCTGAGTTAGCAAATGGTGTTACATCTGTTCAAAGAAAAGGTAAGTTAATTAAGAGATTAAGATTATTAGATTCATTGATTTCTTCTGAAACAGATCCTACTTGGATGGTTATGGATGTACTTCCTGTAACTCCTCCAGATTTAAGACCAATGGTTCAATTAGATGGTGGTAGATTTGCTACATCTGACTTAAATGATTTATACAGAAGAGTTATCAACAGAAATAACCGTTTACAAAGATTACTTGAAATGGGAGCTCCTGAAATTATCGTTAGAAACGAAAAACGTATGCTACAAGAAGCTGTTGACGCTCTAATTGATAACGGAAGACGTGGTAGAACCGTTGTTGGTCCTAACAACAGAGCATTAAAATCATTATCTAATATTATTGAAGGTAAACAGGGTCGTTTCCGTCAAAACTTATTAGGTAAACGTGTTGACTATTCTGGTCGTTCTGTAATTGTTGTTGGTCCTACATTGAAACTTAACCAATGTGGTCTTCCAAAAGAAATGGCAATTGAATTATTCAAACCATTTGTTGTTAATAAACTTATTGAAAGAGGATACGTTCAAAATATTAAATCTGCTAAGAAGATGATTGAACGCTCTGATGCAAAAGTTTGGGATATTTTAGAGGAAATTATTGACGGACATCCGGTTATGTTGAATCGTGCTCCAACCCTTCACAGATTAGGTATCCAAGCGTTTGAACCTAAACTAGTTGAAGGTAGAGCTATTCAACTACACCCATTAGTATGTACAGCATTTAACGCTGACTTCGACGGTGACCAAATGGCTGTTCACGTTCCTCTATCAATTGAGGCTCAAACAGAAGCTAGAATGCTTATGTTAGCTACAAACAATATCTTGGCTCCAGCTAATGGTAAGCCAATCATCACTCCTTCTCAAGACATGGTATTAGGTATGTATTATCTAACCATTATGAAGGATCCTGATCAAGAAGTTAAAGGTTACTTCTACAACTTCCAAGATGCTATCTCTGCTCTTGAAGCTAAGGTAATCACACTTCATGACAAAATCGTGGTTCGTGATGAAAAAGGTAATAGAATAGAAACTACAGTTGGTAGAATTATATTCAACGAAGCTGTTAGAAAAGCACTAGCGTAGAAGTTAAAATTAAGGAATAGGAAATATAAACTATGGAAAATACTTACACACATAAAAATAATACTCCTGAGTTTATTAATAACCAAATGGATAAAAAAGGCTTAAATAAGCTTTTATCTCAAATGTATTTGGAATACGGTGGTGCTAAAACTGCTGAATTAGCAAATACTCTTAAAAACTTAGGGTATAAATACGCTACAAAATCTGGCGTAACAATTTCAATTGCAGACTTATCAGTTCCAGAATCTAAAAAAGCTTTATTAGCTGAAGCAGAAGCTGAAATAGAAAAGTCAACTAATAGATACTTAAAGGGTGAAATTACTGAAGTTGAAAGATATACTAAAGTTATTGATACTTGGTCAGAAACAACAGCTAAATTAACAGAACAAGTTGTTGACAACTTTGATAAACTAAACCCTGTATATATGATGGCATTCTCAGGTGCGAGAGGTAACTTATCTCAGGTATCTCAGTTAGTTGGTATGCGTGGTTTGATGGCTGACGCACAAGGTCAGATTATCGACTTACCAATTACATCAAACTTTAAGGAAGGTCTATCAGTTACCGAGTACATCATTTCTTCTTATGGTGCAAGAAAAGGTCTTGTAGATACAGCGTTGAAAACAGCTGACTCTGGTTACTTAACTAGACGTCTTGTTGACGTTGCGCAAGATGTTATCATCCGTGATGAAGATTGTGGTGGAGACAAGTTCATTAACATGAAGCCTATTACTGATGGCGACTCTATCATTGTGCCACTTATTGATAGACTACTTGGTAGAACTGTTGCTCAAGATATTCTTGACGAAGACGGTAAAACTGTATTAGTCAAAAAAGATACAACAATGGATAGAAATGACATTAAAAAAATATCACACTTAAATCTAACTGAACTTAAAGTCCGTTCAGGTTTAACTTGTGGGCTTGAGTATGGTGTATGTCAAAAATGTTATGGTTGGGCATTAACTACTCAAAAATTAGTAGATGTTGGTGAAGCTATTGGTATTATAGCAGCACAATCAATTGGTGAACCTGGTACACAGCTTACAATGAGAACATTCCACACAGGTGGTGCGGTAGGTGTTAAAGAAGCTACAAGAACTATTAACACAACAGCTGCTGGTACTATTTCATCAAAAGTTAAGACTAGAGAACTAAGAACTCGTCACGGTGATGTTGTTAAGGTTTCTATGTATGAAGCTGATATTGAAGTAGTTGGTTCTAAAAAATCAGTTACTTATCATATTCCAGCTGGTGCTACTATTTTCTTTGAAGATGGACAAAAAGTTGAGAAAGATTTCAAACTTGCTGAATTCAAACCTTCTTCAAATGACGGTAGCCGTCTAACAGAAAAAGCAACAAAAGATATTAACTCAGATATGTCTGGTCAAGTATTATTTGAAGATTTTGTCGCTGATGAAAAGAAAGATAGACAAGGTAACATTTCAAGAACTGCTAACAAAAATGGTATTGTATGGATTATCGGTGGTGATGTGTACAACTTACCTGGTGGTTCAAAAGTTCTTGTCGAAGATGAACAAAAAGTTAAAGCTGGCGATAAACTAGCTGAAACTCTTATGATTTCTGAACACGGTGGTGAAGTAAGATATGCTGAAGATTTAGAAATTGAATCTATTAAATCTGGTAAATCTAAGATTAATAAGATAGTAAAAGGTAAAGAAATTACTATTGTTATAGCATCATTAACTCCAGCAAACGCATCATTCGAACAAACTAAGAAAGAACAACTCTGGACAGTTAAGAAATCTGGTGAAAAATATATTGTAAAAGCACCGATTGATACAACTGTTGAAAATGGTATGATTATTGCTGAGTTAGTTGATGATGAATGTGCTGTATCATCTTCTGGTGAAATTAGATATATTGACGTTGAAGTCGATGACAACCAAATTGTTACAAAACCTGGTAATATCGTTTTTGTTCCAGAAGAGGTTCATCAAGTGAATAAAGATGCAACACTTAAAATGGTTGAAAATGGTACTTTTGTAACTGCTGGTACTGAAGTTGTAAAAGATATTTATTGCCACATAAACGGTGTTGTTGAATTTAAAGAATTTAATGAAGTTATTCATGAAGTAACAATTAGACCGGGCGAAGTTCATACTTTACCTAGCGTTTCAGAATTAAAAGTTGAAGAAGGTGCTGTAGTTGAAGCTGGAGCTACAATTGCAAAAGGTATAAAAGCTAAAGAAACTTCAATTGTTACAATAATGGAAATGGATTTTGATGATTTAGATATTGATGATTTAGATGAAGAAATTGATACAACATCTCTAGATGAAGAGTCATTAGAGGACAGACCTATTCAAATATTAGTTAGACCTGTTCAACCTATGTATATTGAACCTAAAGAAGTTTCAATTAACTTTAACACTACAGATGAACTTATTAATATAGTTCCTGTAACTCAGTTACAATATAAAGATGGTGCAAGAGTTAGAAACCTTGATGGTGCAACTTTAACAAGAACAAGCTTAGTTCTTCAAATGCAAGGATATCTATCACACTTAAAAGGTCTTGTTGAACTTGATGCTAAGGGTGAATTGAAAATCGTTGTATTGGAAACTCTAATTGTTCGTCGTGAAATTGAGGGTAATTCTAAAATGAATGCATCATTGCAAACTGCTCTTCTAGTTGACAATGGGCAAGTTATTGATGCGAAAACACCAGTCGCTAAAACTGAAGTATTAGCTATCAATGATGGTGAAGCTTCTATAAAAGGCGATGCTACAGAATCAAGAAGACTACTTGTTAACTGTGCTAATTTTGAAACAGTGGTTAATACAAAAAATAAACCATCTGTTAAGAAGGGTGATTTTATTAAGCTTGATTCAGAATTAGCTTCTTCAGGTGAAATTGCACCTGTATCTGGTAAGATTGTAGATGTTACAGCAAAATCTGTTACAATCAGAAATGGTCGTCCATATTTGATTAGCCCAGGTACAATGTTACAAGTTGAAGAAGGTTCACTAGTTCTTCGTGGTGATATGCTTGCTACATTAGTATTTGAAAGAGAAAAAACAGGCGATATCGTTCAAGGTCTTCCAAGAGTAGAAGAACTTCTTGAAGCTAGAAAGCCAAAAGACTGTGCAATTTTAGCTGAATATGACGGAACTGCAGAGATAGAAATTGAAGATGATATGCCTAGATTATTCTTAGTATCAGATGAAGGTTCTAGAACTGAAATCAAGTTTGCTATTGATGCAAGTATTGTTGTTCAAAACAAACAAAAAATTAGAAAAGGTCAACCATTGACAAGTGGTCCTTTGAATCCACATGATGTTATCAGACTATGTGGTCCTGAAGAAGCTCAACAATATTTAGTAGATGAAGTTCAACGTGTATACCGTTCTCAAGGTGTTGAAATCGCTGATAAACACATCGAAATTATTGTCCGTCAGATGACTAAAAAAGTTCGTGTTGTAGATTCAGGCGATACAAACTTGTTACCTGGTGAATTAGTTGAAGTTCAAACTTTTGAAAACGAAAACAAAATTGTTCGTGAACACGAAGGTCAAGAAGCAACTTGCGAACATATGTTATTAGGTATCACAAAAGCTTCATTGAATACTGAAAGCTTCATTTCAGCAGCTTCATTCCAAGAAACCACAAGAATCTTAACTGAAGCAGCTGTAGACGGTAAGAAAGATCTATTAAGAGGTTTAAAAGAAAACGTTATTATTGGTCGTTTAATACCTGCTGGTACTGGTTTCCATCACTTATCTTTTGCTAGTGAAGAAAGAGATAAGGAAGCTCAAAGAAGAGCAGCTCAAAGAAATCAAGCAAGAAAACCTTCTGCTATTTTAGAAGAAATCGAAGGAATGTTTGGTTCTCCTGAGTTAGTTATGGAAACAGAAACTCTAGATGAAGAATAGATAAACTAACCAAAAAGAAAGACCTAAGCAATTAGGTCTTTCTTTTTTTTTGAAAAATATTTTAGCGTTAAAGTTTTAATTACTATTATTGTTGATAATATACTAAAAGTAGTTCTAATAATAACTTTTAACATAATCTCAAATTTTATGATAAAATTGTAAAAAAGAGGATATAATTTTGACTACAACAATAGCAATTACAGGTAAGAGTGGTTCTGGAAAAACGACTATTTTAAAAGCATTTCTTAAGGTTTTAAAGGAAAAGTACCCTGAGAAATCAATATTACTTTTTGATAATGATTTAGCTGGAGAACTTGGGCATACTTTTGGCTTAGATATCCGTAATACAATTTACGGTATTAGAAGCGGAAAACACGAATATAGAACGGGTATACCTCAACAAATGACCAAGCAAGAATATATTGAATGGGCTTTAGAGGATATTGTATTTTCAATTGATGATAACACTGATATAATTGTTTCTTGGTTGAGCGGTTCTAAGGATTGCCGTTGCCCAATTACAGAACAGTTAAACGATGCTTTACAGAAATTTGTTGATAGATATGATTTTGTCTTATTTGATTGTGAATTTGATTTGAAATATTTAAATCAGTTAGTTGATACAAATATTGATTTAACATTAGTTGTAACAAATCCAACTGTAGAATCTATAAATTTAGCGAAAAGAATTTATGACTATTCTGCTAAGTATGCAACAGGTGGACAAATGGGTGTAATTATTAATAAGTCAACAAATCAAGACATGACTGAAGTTTATAATATAGCAAATAGTGTTGAGTTGGAAATACTTGGTTCTGTACCTTATGATGAAATATTGGCAAAAGGCTCTGTTACTAGAGAATCAGAATTAGTTTATGAAGCAATAAAAAACTTGTATTTTAGACTGAATTTACCGCAGGAGAATTGTTAATGATTTTAGATGGCAAAATTGTTTCAGAAAAAGTTTTGACTGTTGTTAAAGATAAGGTTAACAAGATGAGTAAAAAACCACATCTTGTTGTTATTTTAGTTGGTGATGATCCTGCAAGCCACATTTATGTTAAAAATAAAAGAATTGCTGCTGAAAAAGTCGGGATTAAATCTACAATTATTGAATTTCCCAACACCATTCAAGAACAAGAGCTTTTAAATAAAATTAAAGAATTAAATGCTAATCCTGATGTTACTGGTATTTTGGTGCAAATGCCATTACCTGAACATATTGATAAAAATAATATTATAAATACAATATCTCCGAAGAAAGATGTCGACGGTTTTACACCAGAAAATGTAGGCAAGTTAACAATAGGAATGGAACCGTATTATTATCCTGCAACACCACAAGGCATTTTAATGTTATTAGATGAATATAATATCAAATTAGAAGGTGCTGACGTGGTTGTAATTGGGCGTTCAAATATTGTAGGTAAACCAATGTGCCAAATGTTATTAAAACGCAATGCAACCGTAACAAACTGCCATTCGTACACAAAAGATATTGATAATAAAATAAAAACCGCAGATATTGTAATTTCTGCGGTAGGTAAAAAAATTGTAAGATGTAAGATGGTTAAGAAAAATTCGGTTGTCGTTGACGTTGGTATTTTTAAGGATAATAACGGTCAACTGACTGGAGATGTTGACTTTGATTATGTAGTGGATTCTACGTCGTATATATCTCCTGTGCCTGGTGGCGTTGGTCCGATGACAATAGCATCTCTTATGTTCAACGCATCCAAGGTTTATTAATCTATGTATTAACCTCCACTGCTTAATAAGCCTGTGTCTGAAGCAGCAGTTGAAGTAGCTTCTTTTTCTGAATCTTTTTTCGCTCTCAATTCTTCTAATAAAGTATCATACATAGTTTTCATTGTATCGTATTCAATATCTAAATCTGCTAATTCTAAGGATAGCTCTTCGTCATAATGTCTGACTTTTGCGTCTGCATAAGCATCTGCAAGAGCTTCATTCTTATTATTAGCTGCAACTGTAACTCCGCCAGCTGTTAAATCTTTTGTATTGTCAATTGCTGAGTCAAAAGCTTGTTCCCATTTTTCGTGGTACTTAACTTGTTCTTCAAGTTTAGCCATGTTAGCTTCATACTTAGCATTCCAATAAATTGATTGCTGTGTATAGTAGTTAATATCTGCATTAGTGCATAATAATGTTCCTAATAAAGCTGCTGTGTTAGCCATCTTCTTATACCTTTTGTTTCATCTTACATTTATATAAAGTATATAAATTTTATCGAATTTCACGCTTTGAATTATTTGTTACATTTCTTTACAAAAGATAATTTATTAATATAAGACATTAGATGGTAGTAGGGTGTATAAAAAAGAAAGCCCGCTAGAAATAGCGGGCCATCTTAATCTAGTTATTGCTTAAAACCAGCCTAAATGTGGCTAGGTTCTTAATAGATAACATTTTATGTTTATTAGCTTGCTTTTCAGCAATAGTAAATATTCGACATATTCTTTGAATTTCTTCTATATCTTGTCGTGATTCCAGTCTATATACATTTTTAACAGGGTCTGCAATTACGGACATAGCTGCATTCAATTCTTCCTCTTTCATGAGAACTCCTTATTAACTGTCTATGTATATATAAAGTTTATGTCTTTTATAAAATTGCCTTTTTATTTTCTTTTTGTAAAGAAGTGTTAACAAAATTATGAAAAATAATAACTGGAAAGCTGGATTATAATTGATAAAAAGAGATTTTTATTGTATTTTGTATGTGTGAGTAATGATTTGATTGATTACAATTCAATACTAACAGAGTGCGGAGTTGGGAGTTCTCCGTCGAGTCTTGTTATTAAAAACATACAAGACTTGTCTGAGCATTATAATTCTTTAGCTTTAATCGGCATATACAATCATATTTTATTAAATGTAAATGATGCTGAAATTTTGTTACATGTAATAAAATTGACTGATTTAAATCGAAACTTATCAACGCTACAGATATTACTTGATATGTTAAAAAATAATATTAAAGTTAGTGAAGAAGACTATGATAATTTTATCAATGTTAAAGCTTTGTGCGCTAAAGCAATATCAAATTATAAAGATAATTCAACTGTAATGACTTTGTTAGACTGTATGAATAATAAAAATGAACATTATAAAGTCAGACTTGCTTGTGCAGACGCTTTAGGACGTATTGGTGATAAATATGCTGTGACATCTTTAATTGATGTGGTTGAGGACGATGAAGAAAAATCTGTTTACTTAAAAGAATCGGCAACATTTGCACTAGGATTGCTTGGTGATATTAGGGCGATCGATCCATTAGTTAGTATTTTAGAATCCAAACAGGGATTGCTTGATAAGTTTTCTTTTTTGAAAGAAAGAATTGTTGAAGCACTAGGAAAGCTTAATTTAAATAATAAAAAAGTATTAAAAGCATTAAGCAATTCTTTAATGGATTCTTCACCTTTAGTAAGGATTAATGCTATTGAAGCAATAATGAATAGTGAAGATGACAATGCTATATCACTTATTAGGCCATCATTGAAAGATGAAGATGATGAAGTTAAAAGGAATGCGTTAATAGCGCTATACAATCTTTCAGGAAGAGATATTTTAGATGAAATTATTGAATTGCCTACTTATTCTGAGTTTTTAAGAAATGAGGCTAAAAGTTTGTTAGAAGAGTATGAGGGAAACGATGAATAAAGCTATTATTCTGCTATCTGGAGGATTAGATTCATTAGTAGCTCTAGGTTTTTTAAACAAAAATAAAGATTATTTAATTAATTTAGCTTTAACCTTTGATTATGGGCAAAAAACTGCAAAAGCTGAAATAGATGCTTCTAAGAGGATTTGTGACTATTACAATATTCAACATAAGATAATAAAATTAGATTGGTTAAAAGAAATCACTAATACAGCACTTGTCGCAGACAAAGAAATTCCTACTGAAAATTTAGAAACAAAACAAAGTGCTGAATCTGTATGGGTGCCAAATAGAAATTCTTTGTTTTTAAATATAGCGGCTTCTTTTTGTGATTCTTATGGTTATAAGTATATTATCTATGGTGCTAATAGTGAAGAAGGTAGGACATTCCCTGATAATACAGAAGAATTTAGAGCACAGGTTTCAAAAGTTTTTGAATCGTCAACGCTAGTAAAACCAAAAGTTATAGCCCCCTTGATAAATTATTCTAAGAGTGATATAGTAAGAATTGCGATTGAGCATTCTGTTCCGTTAGGATTGGTGAAAAGTTGTTACGTTTCAAGCGAGAAACACTGTGGGGAATGTGAATCCTGCTATTACTTAAAGAAAGCTCTGTTGGCTAATAATTGTGAAGAGTTAATTAATATATTATTTTAGTTATGAAAACATATTTTATAGAAAAAGAAATTAAATATATAGGTTCGCAACTAGCACCACATTGGATATATAAAAATTTTAATATACAAGGTGATTCGATAGTTGCTTTTGTCGGTGAATGTGAAGTAAAACTTACCGAGATGGTTGATATAGAAGACGTTATAAATGATGAACCAATTTATAGTAAATCAATGCTAAGTTTTATTTCTGAACAGTTCAATGTAAATTTAATTGAAGGTGTGTTCCGCCAAAGGCTACTTATATGTATTATTAAAGAACTACTCGAAAAACGTGGCGTTTTTGTTGTAAGAAATGGCGATGATTTAATGATAAACGGCCGTAAGTTATCGGTTTCTATTGCTACTAAGTCCTCAACATCAATATTGATACATACAGGTTTGAATATAGATTCTGAAGGTGCTCCAGTAAAAGCCGCAGGACTGGAGAGCGAGTTAGGTATACAAGATGTCAAAAGTTTCGCGCTTGAAGTGATGAAACGTTATTCAGAAGAAATTAATGATATAATACTTGCAAGCACAAAGGTTAGAGGTGTATAAGGTATGGCAAAACGTAGCTATAAAAAATATATGAAACAAAACACCACTAAAGATTATTCTTTATGGAAGCTTTTTGCTATATCATTTTTTGGTATGCTCTTGGTATTTACTTTTTTAATTAAATCTTTTACTCCGTCTGTTGATGTTTCTATTGGAGATTATAAACACGAAGAAGAGTTTGATAATTCTGAGGAAATGAAAAAAATTGTAGATGGACGTCTTGCGATGATACAAGATGAAGATCAAGGGAAGAATTTCACTGAAGCTATAAGTAAAAATGAAGACGTGCAAAAAGAGATAAACAAATCAACAATAATTTCAGAGGATTCTGTAGCTGAAGCTCTTAAATCTCAACCTATAGACCCTGTTTATAAAGTGTTTATTGGGTCATATACATCAGCTGAACAAGCAAAGGTAGCAAAAGATATAATAGCAGAATCTGGTTCAAACCTTACGCCAATTGTTAAATGCATAGGATCAAATAACTATACATTACAAGTTGGTATATTTAAAAATAAAAATAGTGCAGAAGCATTGTTATATACTATCCAGCAAAATCATTTGCCTGGTAGGATAATTCAAGAATATTAATTTTTGAAAATAAATCTTTACATCACGAAATATTTTGATTATTTTTTAATATTTTGTGATACATTATAAATAATAAATCCATTAGGGGAATTAAGTTAGACTATCACAGGTGAATATAGGAGAAGTTTGATGCCTAATTATTTGACAAAGGAAGAGATTAGACAGTGGAGAAGTTCTTTGGAAAAGATTACGCTAGAGGAGTTTGCAGCTAGGTTAGGGAAAACAGTAGAGGAAAGTAAATCTACTAATGATGTTGTTGATATTGTTATGTCAAAAGGAACATCATCAAATTCTAATAATAGAATTAATGACAGTTTTTCTGCGATTGCTGAAAGAGCTTTTAAGCGTGAACGTCAAATTTCGCATACACCATTTTCAATAAATAAAAAAGATTTCCAAAACACGGAAATTAAGGCCGAATCTAATATTGAATTAAAGATAAATGAAATTATAAATAAAAAAACTGACAAAAAAGTGATAACCAACAGTAATGAAGAAACTTTACTGAAGAAAGTCGAGGATTTATCTTCTAATTCTGATGTTAATATTGTGTTAAAGAAATCTCTTACAGATAGAGAGCAACTTGTATTTGAATACTTCTTAAATAATATTGGTAAAACAGTTTTTGCTAAAGATTTAGCAGAACTTCTTGAATTACCAAGGGATTATGTATATAAATATATAAAAAATTTGAGAGCTAAAATTGAAGGTGATAAATTAAAAAATGTACCTTCAGGTGGATTTATTTTAACAGAGTAATTAATGGAACTTGTAAATTTATTAGAATTTTTAAATAAATCAAAAGAGCTTTATGCACCAAGTTTTGCAACGAGCGATATTGGTTTGGTAAATTTTCTTGATATTATAGCTGAAGATAAACAGTTCACTCAAAAAATTGATTTAGGTGTTATTTTTGTATCACAAAGAACTTTAAATCAATATGTAGTTGTAGATGGTTTTAGTAGACTATTGTCATTGTCATTACTTTTACATGCTGTATGTGAGTGCTATAAAAAAACCTCTGAAAAAAATGATAAGGCTATAAAGACAATTCGTTCAAAATATTTATTAAATGACTCTAAGACTAAACTGAGAATGTCTGAAGATTGTCAGGTTATCTATGATAAATTAATTTTTGGAGAAAGATTATCAGGAAAAGAAAAAAAATCACCAGTATTTACATTAATGCATGCACTTTGGAGCCAAATAAAAGAAGAATCTTTACAAGCTGGAAACATTTTTACAATGCTTCAAAGGATTGTTATAAATCTTGTTGAAACGGAAAATATATGTACTCGTGACTTGTACTACACTTTAAATAAAGAGAAACGGGAATTAAATCAGTATCTATTAATTGATAGCTACATGAATTCTTTAGCTTTAGATAAAGAATGGAATTCATTAAAAAAAGTTTTTCGTAATAGAGAAGAAGATATCAACTTGTTTTTTAAAGACTTTTTTATTACGAAGTTTAGTTTTAAAGAATATCAACAAAATAGGCTTTATGAGATTTTTACAAATTATTTTGAAACAATGTTACAATATATTTCTAAAGAGGCTTTATGTAAAAAATTAAAACGCTCAGCGGAGATATATAAGGATATTCTAAATGTAAATATGCCAAATGAGAAGTTGAGAGATGCATTAATCCAAATAAAAATGCACAATGGTGCCGATACATACGCATATTTACTTAATATTTATGAAGATTATCTTGAAGATAATATTTCTGAAGCAACATTTTATGAAATATTATTAACAATTGATGAATATTTGAAAAATAGGCAAAAAACCCCTAATAATGTTGGATTCAATGAGCTTATTCAATATCTAAATGCCTTTATAACATGTAAATAAAATGTAAATATTTGTAAATTGGAAAATATATTAATACGTTTTTTTTATCTCTTGTTATACTGATATTATAGTTTGGAATTAAGAATTAAATAATATTAGAACAGAGGTGCTTATGAATAAGTTAGCTAATGTTGGTTCAATGTCTATTTTTGAGTCAACAGTAGACGAATTGTTTATTTTAGAGACTTTAATTAAGTTTACTAAAGAAACTTGTTTAGGATATGAAATTTCTTCTCAATATTATCATTTACCTATTGAAGAACAAGTTAAACTTAGTAAAGAAAGAAATCATTATATAAATATGCTTTCTGTCGTTGAAGAAAAATTAAATATGCTTATTAAATCTTGTAGTGAAGTTTGATTAAAACAAGCGTATTTATAGTAGAATACCTACAATTGCAGCAGATAGGTAACAACTTAACGTGCCACATATTAGCGCTCTAACACCAAGTCTTGCAAGATTTTTTCTTTGATTAGGTGCAAGTTCGCCAATACCGCCGATTTGAATAGCTATTGAACCAAAGTTACCAAACGAACAAAGTGCAAATGATGCTAACATAAAGCTCTTAGGATCAATAGTTGAAGCAATATTTGAGAGTTGAACGAATGCAACCATTTCGTTTAAAACTAGTTTTGTTCCCATTAGTGCCCCAACTGTTGATGCATCCTGTAATGGAACGCCAATTATTATAGCAAAAATAGAAAATAGTTTACCGAGAATCATTTTTAATGACAAATCAGGTAAGAATGTTAAATGAGAACAACCAGGTATATAATTAAATAAAAATCCGCCAGTGACTCCAAGAATCCAGTCAATAAATGCGACTAATGCAACTAATGCTAAAATCATTGCTGTAACATTAATAGCAACTTTCATACCTTCTGAAGCACCGCTTGAAATACCTTCAAAAACATTTGTAAAGGTTCTTCTTTTTGAAATTCTTATATTATCCCTTGTTTCAGGTTCTCCAGTCTCTGGGTAAATAATTTTGGCCAAAATTAAAGCACCAGGAGCTGCCATAACTGATGATGCTAATAAATAGTGAGCTGGAATGCCCATAGAGATATAAATCGGCATTATTGCGCCCGAAATACAGGCCATTGAACCAGCCATTGAAGCTAATAACTCAGAACGAGTAAGTTTTTCTAAGTAAGGTTTAATCATAATTTGGGCAACAATTTGCCCAACAAAAGCACTAGCTACGTTAGATAAAGCTTCTGCACCTGATACATGCATAAATTTGTTCATTGCTTTACCTAATACCGCTACTACTCTTTGCATTATTCCATAATGGTAAAGAATATTTACTAGAACCATCATGAATATATTTGAACAGATTAATTGAAGTGCAAATATGCTATAACCACTTCCAAATAATTCAGCTAAACGTTCATTATTCATTAATGGACCAAAAACAAATAGGCCTCCCTCATATGCAAAATCAAGAATTTTTCTAATAAATTCGCCTATAAGAAGAAACATCTTTTGTCCTACTGGTACTTTAAAAATAAAAACAGCTAAAGATATTTGTAATAGAAAGCCCATTCCAATAGTTTTATAGTTTATAGCTTTTTTATTATTTGAAAGTGCATAACACATTAAAAAAATAGCTATAACACCTATTAAACCGACCAATCTTTCCATTATTACTCCTTATTTGATTGCATTTATATATTCGTTAATTTCTTCTTCTGTATTCATTTCAGTTGTGGCAACTAAAATATGATTTTCATCAAGTTTAATGCCGCCTAGTATTGATGCTTTTTTTAGTTTGCTTAAAACATCGTCGGTATTTTTAACTTCTATTGTAAACTCATTGAAAAAGTTTTTATTTAATGTTTTTATTCCAATTGTAGCCAGTTTATTTGATAGTAAATGAGCTAATTTAGCAGAAATAACTCCAGTTTGTCTAAACCCTTTTTCCCCTAATAGGCTTAAGTAAAGAGTTGCTGACAATGCTATCAAGGACTGGTTAGAACAAATATTACTTGTAGCTTTTTCTCTTTTAATATGTTGTTCTCTAGTTTGTATTGTGAGTGTATATGCTATTTCTCCATCAGCATCAAGTGTTCTACCTACCAATCGTCCTGGAAGTTGACGCATATAAGCTTCTTTGCAAGCCATAAACCCTGCATGTGGGCCACCAAAAGACATACTAATGCCGAGCGGTTGAATATCTCCGACAACAATATCTGCCTCTGTAGGAGGTTCTAGTATTGATAACGCACTTAGATTTGCTACAACAACTAAAATAGTGTCAAGTTTTTTAATTTCATTTATTTCACCGTAATAATCAGGGTTTTGAATGAGCACACAACAGTATTCTTCACATGTCGCAGGTAGTTCATCAAACCAAACGATATCAACTCCTTGAGCCCAACAATATGTTTTTATGACTTCTTTGTATTCAGGGTTAAGGCGTTCAGAAACTAATGCCTTATTCTTCTTGCCTCTGGAAATTCTGTGTGACATCAAAATTGCTTCAGCACAAGCAGAACCTGCGTCGTACATTGATGCATTTGCAATGTCCATTCCAGTAATTTTTGATATCATAGTTTGATATTCATAAATTATTTGTAATGTACCTTGAGAAATCTCTGGTTGGTATGGTGTATAAGCGGTTAAAAACTCAAATCTTTGTGCAATATAATTTACACAAGCAGGTATAAATTTGTTATAAACACCGCCACCTAAAAAGCTCGAAAACTCTGTTGCATTCCTTTTAGCTAGAGTTTTTACTTTTTTTTGTGTCTCAAGTTCACTCAATGCATCTCCTATATTAAATTTATTAAATAATACAGGAATTTGTTTAAACAAATCATCAATAGAGTTACATGATATTTCGCCAAGCAACTCTTGTCTTCTTTTATCCGTATGAGCAATAAAATTTTTCATTATTCAATTTCTTCTTTATAGTCTGAGTAGTCTAATAGGTCTGCAAACTCAACTTGGTCTGCATTAGATTCTATTTTAACTAGCCATTTGTCAGTACAATTTTCATCATTAAGTAACTCTGGGCTATCAACAACAGCTTCATTTATTTCAATAACTTTGCCTGAGATTGGCATATATATTTCTGAAGCTGCTTTTACAGATTCTATCGTTGCGAAAACTTCATTTTTATTAAACTCAGAACCTACTTCAGGTAATTCAATGAATACAATATCTCCAAGCTGTTCAATAGCATAATCTGTTAAACCAACTTCATAGCCATTTTCAAGTTCTAGAACGTATTCGTGAGTTTTAGTACATAGCATACTTTCTTTCATTACTATTATTCTCCTTTATTCCTTTTTTCTATAAATGGTTTTTTAATTATTTCAGCGTTATAAAATTTATCTCTTATCATTATTTGAATTGTAGAGCCTACAGTTAAATTGTCAAGATTTTTAATGTAAGCTAATCCGATATTATCCCCTCTAGTTGGTGAAACTCCGCCACTTGTTACTACTCCAACTTTTTCATTATTGAAATAGACGTCGTATTCGTGTCTTGCAATTCCTTTGTCAATCATTTTAAAGCCGATAAGTTTGCGACTAATACCATCTGCTAAGTGCTTATCTATTACTTCTTTTCCATTATAATTAGTAGCTTTATCTTTAGGAATTGACCAACGTAATCCCGCTTCAATAGGTGTCGTAGTTTCATCTAAGTCATTTCCGTATAAAGGCATTGCAGACTCTAATCTAAGTGTATCTCGAGCACCTAAGCCAATAGGTTTCACTCCATATTTTTTACCTACCTCTAGTAAAGTATTCCACAACTCAAGCGCATATTTGTTTTCTAAAATAACTTCTACGCCATCTTCGCCTGTATATCCAGTTCTTGACACCCAAACATTATGACCAAGAAGTTCCTTTTCTGCAATCGAGAAGAATGCCGGTAAATCAGTACAGCCTAGCTCATTAATTAGTTCACAAGCTTTTGGCCCTTGAATCGCTATCATTGAATAATTATGCGAATCGTTTATTATTTCGACATTCAAATCGCCTTTATTCATTGCAACCCAGTTTATGTCAGAATCAACCATAGAGGCATTTGCAATAACTAAGTACTTATTATTTTCTAACTTATATACTATCCAATCGTCTTTAATACCACCATTATTGTTTGTTAATTGACAATATACAGCTTTTGTATCAGTAAGTTTTGAAATATCTTGCGGTACAAGCTTGTTAAGTAATTCAAGGGCATCGACCCCTTGTATAATAATTTCTCCCATATGAGAAACATCAAATAACCCTACGGCATTCCTAACAGTATTATGCTCGTCGATTATAGATGTATACTGTACGGGCATATGCCAACCCGCAAAATCAACCATTTTTGCCCCTAATTCAACGTGTCTATCGTGTAATATTGTTTGTTTAGTCATACTTATCCCTAGCTCCTCATTAATAATTTTCTTCGCAAATGCTGATACTGTCAAGTTGTTAAGAAAATATAATATAGTTTTTTTTGATTAAATGTGAAGAATTGTTACAATTTTTGGGGAAAACCTAAAGTTTTCCCCAAAATATGCCGTTAACCTTTGTATCGATAAAACAATTTCATAGGGAAAATAAAGAAAAAAGGAGTAAAGATTATGGATTTGAACAATTTGAACTTATTTGGAAGTTTAACAATGTCAAATGGTAAAAAACTTTCAATAGAAGACGCACTAAGTTTGGGTGATATCAACAAAGATGGTAAGCTTAGTACAAAAGAAATTGAAAATTTATTCAAAGTAAATGGTGTGGATACAGTTACTTTGAATGGTGTTGACAAAAACCAAGACGGTACAATCAGTAATGAAGAATTCAAAGCTATGGAGGATAGAGCTGCTGTTCAAGAAAAATTAAACGCTCTAAAATCTATAATAGCTAAAGACTTTACGGGTGAAATGGCGAAATTTGGCAACGAAATTGTAAATGAACTAGTTGAATGGACTATGGCTTGGGTTGAGCTTTATAACGATGATAATATCGTTGAAGATTTTGAAAAAGCATTAAATGTTAAGTATACCGAATTAAAAGATGCTATGGAGGCAAAAACTCCGAGCGGTTTAGCAAATGCAGCAGTAGATGAACTATATGATAAAGTAAAAGAAGAAGAAAAAGATATTAGAAATAGTGTTTGTAACAAGTTGTACAATTTAGCAATAAACTATGCAAAAAATAATCCAGAAGCAACTCTTGAAGAAATAATTACATATTTAGAAGAAGCATTAGAAACTTCAGAAAAAGATTTAGTTGAAAAGGATAGAGTTAACTGGGAAAAAAGTATTGAAGCCTTAGGCTGGTTATCTAGTAGCGATATTAGTAAAGTTAAAAAATTGACTACTGAACTATTAGAAGCAGTTATTAGTAAAGGTGTAATACTAAATATTGATGGTAAAAACATTGCTACAGCACAAGCAATTGAAAAATTAATAGCAAGTTATCCTGATGTTGAGGATTTAATAAATGCAGTGAAAGCCGCTTTAGATGGTTTATCTGAGTTAAACATGGTAGATAAAGCAAAAAAAGATAAAGTCGCTGCTGAAGAACAAAAAGCAAAAGAAGCTTTAGACAATATGAATGGTTCTGATGTACAAGTCGGTTTTGCTGATATTGATCTTTCTGCAATTGATGGATATAACAGTGGTAAAACCGTTTCATATGATATCAGTGATGGCTATAAAGGTAGACACACTAGAATCAGTGACTGTAAACAAGATGCGCGAAATAGACTAAATAATTTAAAAGAGCAATTCTATGCTGCAGTAAAAGCCGATTTAGAAAAACTAGGTATTCCAACTGATAGCTTAGATGTAGTATTTGAAGATGTATTTGCTTCAACTGTTGAGCAAACTATTAGCCAAAGTTTAACAATTAAAGATAAAAAATGGGATAGGGATAACTGCTTTGATGCTGCAAGCTTTAATGTAAAAGAATTAGTTAACAATTTTGTTACTAACTTTAATACAAACATCGCTGCTAAAATCGATGCAATTACAGAATTTAAGACAGACTTAGACCTCCAAGATATTGATCCAGCTCAAATGAAAGCTGAGGAATATACAACATCTGTGTTATCCGAACCTCTTGGTACGAAGAAAAAACGTAAAAATTGGGCAGAAGGTGAATTGCCAGCAATGGCAGATACTGCAGCCAAAATGATAGATAATTTAAAAGATACAATGCTAGCTAAAGCTAAAGCAATGTGTGAAGCAAATGGTATTGAATTTAATTCAGAAGCATTTAATGAAATCTTTGTAAAAGCAAGAACATCTGCGGTGTCAGCATCAGTTCACAGCGTAGAGATTGATAGAGCTTGGAAAAGAGACCAACAACAAGTGTATATTGATACAACTCAATTATTCAATACATTTACAACAAACTTTAAAGAACAGTACACAGCTTGGGTGGAGGGTCAAAAAGCAAAAAAATAATTTATTAACAAAATAATTAGTGGCGTCGATTAAATCGACGCCACTTGTGTTATCACCACTCTGAACGAAATGAAGAGTCTCTAAAATTGAAAAAGTAAAAGGGATTCTTCGGTCCACTCAGAATGACAATATTTTGTTTATTCTATTTCTTGTATCTTCTTATAGAGCTCAACAGCTTCTGCGCTATAGTTTTTTGGTATTATAATCTTAATTTTAGCGTTTAAATCTCCATAACCGTTCCCGTTAGGTAGCCCTAATCCTTTTAAACGGAGTGCTTGACCACTAGAAACTCCTGCAGGTATTTTGATATTAATATTGCCGTGTAGCGTTTTAATCTCTTTATTACACCCCAAAACTGCTTCTGGTGGTGTTACTTCTACTTCTTTTGTTAAATTAAAGCTATCTATTTCATATTCAGTATCTTTGAAGTGTATAATTAAGTACAAATCACCTTTTCTACCATAGCTATCAGATTTCCCCTCACCTTTTAGTCGAACTTTTTGACCCTCTGAGATGTCTTTTGGGAGTTTTACTTTAACTGTTTTAGGTGCTGACAAAATACCAGTACCTCCACAGTGAGAACAATAGCCGCCGCCATTACAAAAACCACATTTACTTATATCTGTAAATGTTACTGATATAGGCTTTTTATCAAATAATTCTTGTGCTGTGACATTTAATGTTTTGGTAATATCTAAATCAATGTCTTTATCTTGTGTTTTTTGTCGAGTTTGCCTATTATTTGTAGCACCAAAGTCAAAACCGCTGAAACCACTTTTTTGTGATGCACCTTGACCAGACATCATATCCCCAAACAGTGAAGCAAAAAAGTCAGAAAATTCTCCTGCTCCGCCACCGAAATCAAAACTTTGAGCACCACCTTGATTGAAATTGAAGCTAAAGTTTTCAAAACCAGGCGGTGGGGTGTAGTCAGCACCTCCTTGCCAGCTTGAACCTAAACTATCATACCTCTGACGTTTTTGCTTATCACCGAGTACTTCATATGCCTCATTAATATCTTTAAACCTTTCTTCGGCCTCTTTTGTTTTGTTAATATCAGGGTGATATTTTCGAGCTAACTTTCTATAAGCTGATTTTATTTCTGCATCACTAGCATCACGTTTAACACCAAGTGTTTCATAATAGTCTTTATATTTCATTTTAACCTCTTTTATATTCTTATATTAATACAAAAAATTACAATTCTTAATAAAGTTAATTTTTTTTTAATTATAAGTTTTATATTGCAAGTTTGTGTTAAAATACAATAGGGTAAATATAGGAATTGTTTTTATGGATATTAAAAAGATTTTATTTAAAACTAATACAATTGATGTCGAAAAAGCTTTGCCAGATGCTGTCGTGTTCTGTAATAAAGATGGTAAAATTCAATGGGTGAATGACAAAGCTGCAGAAGTTTTTGAAACTTCCAAAATGCATTTATTAACTTCAAATATATCTGATTTTATTGAAAATGTATTAAATTTAGCTAGTAATGCTATAATTGCCGATTCAGCTGTAATAACAAAATTAGTTACTAAAGATGTTTACTATGATATGACGGCTAATGAAATTGAAGAAGGATATGTTCTAGCTTTTAGGGAATATAAAAATCAGGCAGAAGCAAAAGCAATTGTCGATGAAGAAGCTGAATATAAAGCAATCAATAGAGAGAAGAATGCTTTTCTTTTAAAATTAACAAACGATTTTAAATCACCGCTACAATCGATTGTTGGATTTGCTCAAGCAATGGCTGATGGTCTTGGTGGCAATATGTCTGAACAGCAAGACAAGTATATCAAAATTATTAAAAAGAATTCATCTGAACTAATGTATTTTATATCAAAATTATTAGAATTATCCCAAACAGAAGCTGAATTAAAAGCTCCAGAAATGAAGACTTTTGACATAATAAATTCAGTGACATCCGTTATTAGGTTTAACGAGCAACTTTATAAAGATAAAGACTTACGTTGGAACACTAATATCGAAGAAGGGTTTAAAAATACAATTATATCAGATGAAATAATAGTGAAAAATATTCTTCAAAATGTTATGGATGTTATATTGAAATCAGTAGAAATGGGCGAAGTTGCTGTTTCATTATCTGTTCCAACTGAAGAATTGGTGCAAGCTAAAAATCTTACTAATGGCGAATATATAATGATTTCTTTAGCTAGCAGTTCATTATTGTTGTCTGAAAATGATTTAGACTGTATGTTTGACCCATACAAGATAGTTGATACTTCTAATAGAAAAAATCTTTTAAGAGCGATTACATTAGCTTGTGTAAAAAATCTTGTTCTTGCACTTAAAGGCGCAGTATGGGTAGAATCTACTATTCTAAAAAATACAAGTTTTAATATTATTATTCCAACTGGCAAAAATTAAGTTAAGGAAGTGGGGAGCAATGAGTAAAGTCGTCTTAAATAATCTAATCAAGAGTTATGATGGCAAGAAAAATGTCATTAATAATATTGATTTGGAAATTAATGATAAAGAATTTATTGTACTTGTTGGTTCTTCTGGATGTGGTAAATCTACGATATTAAGACTTATTTCAGGGTTAGAAGAAATAACTTCTGGGGATATATTTATTGATGATAAAAAAGTCAATAATATGCATCCTAAAGATAGAGATATTGCTTTTGTGTTTCAAAGTTACGCACTTTATCCTCATATGAGTGTATATGATAATATAGCGTTTGGTTTAAAAATGCGTAAATATTCTAAAAAAGATATTCATGAAAAAGTTCTTGCAGCAGCGAAAGCTTTAAACTTAGAAGATTTATTGGATAGAAAACCAAAACAATTATCTGGTGGACAACGCCAGAGGGTTGCTTTAGGCCGTGCTATTGTGCGTAACCCTAAAGTTTTTCTTATGGATGAACCTCTCTCTAATTTAGATGCTAATTTAAGATTACAAATGCGTACTGAAATTAAGCGTTTACATCAAGAATTAAAAACAACTTTTATATATGTAACTCACGATCAGACCGAAGCTCTAACAATGGGGGATAGAATTGTTGTTTTAGATAAAGGGAAGATTCAACAGGTTGCATCTCCTGAAGAAATCTATAATAACCCTAAAAATCTTTTTGTTGCAGGTTTTATTGGCCAAATGAATTTTATCGATGTTAAGACAATTAATGGTAAATTTTACATAAATGGTGCAGAGTTTAATAAACCGGACAAAGTTCTAGAGGATGAATTTGTAGTTGGGATAAGAGCTGAAAAAATGATTGATGGCGACACTACAATAGCGGTAAATGCTGATATAGTCGAAATGAGTGGTGGAGAGAGAAATGTATATTTTGAATTAAATAGCTCAAAATGTTCAGCTAAAATTCCTTTAGATTACCCAGTTAATAGCAGTATAGAATTAAAAATAGCGCAGAGTGATATGTATTTCTTTAATAAGCACACTGGCGAAAATTACTTTGTATAATAGAAAAGAGATTTATGAAAAAATATAGTAAATATATATTATTAGCAGTATGTATAATAGCAACTTTAGTTGCAATATGTTTTATACCGTTTAACGCAACTAAATTAATTCCTACGATTGAAGAACAGGTAGCTAAAGATTTAGGCGTAAACATTCATATTGAAAAACTTATATTACGTCTAGGCCCTAATATCAAGCTTAAAACACCTATTATGCATTTAATGTATGAAGATGGACAAAAGTTTGCACAATTTAATAGTGTCAAATTTTATATACCTTGGACAGCACTTCTAAAAGACAATACAACAATAAACAAGTTGAAAGCTAACAAGCTTGTTATTAGAGTTAATTCTGATGATAAATATTTACCTGATTTAATAGATAGGTTACAGAAGAAAGATAGAAAAACTTCTCCTGAAATTAAAATTAATGACTACCATATTGCGTATTTAAATAGAAATAATAATGATAAATATTCTATTTCAGGAACAATATTAGAAACTTCTAGAATCGCAAATTATGATAGTTTTAAATTTATAGGAAAAGGTGAATTTTTTATAAATTCAAAGAAATTTATTAATTATGATTTAACAGTATTGCCTAAATTAAATCTACCAAATGAAAAACCTGATTTTGATTTTATAAATTTTATTGAACATTTAAAAGAGCTTGACTTTAATTCGGATATAATTGCAGACATTAAACTATATAAAAATTCTGTGAATGTAATACAAGCATCAGGTTTTGTTAATATTGACAATATAACGGTTTTAGATGCAAGCAAAAAAGGGCCAAAAAGCTTTGTTTACCTTACTCTTTGGGGAGATAAAGCAAGTGTGCTTTCCAATATTTATACATCTGCAACTAAAAAAGTTTATATTGAGGGCATGGTAAATAACTCCCAGAAACCTGTTTTAGACATTAAAGTTAAAACTGATGAGATAGAGCTTAGTGAACTTTATAAAAAGTTAAAAATACTTGCGGATTTTTCTGTATTAAAAGGAATAAATACTGTTAATGGCATTTTGAACGCTAACTTTACCCTTAAAGGGGATTTAAACAAGATTAAATCAAATGGGTACATGAAAATAAAGAATGCCTCTATTAATGCAAGTGGACTCCAAATCGAAAAAATTAATTCTGATATTGATTTCTCTAATAATGCTATAAATATTGTTGAAGCAATTGGTTATGTAAAAAACTCTCCTATAATGGCAAAGGGAAGCGTTAGCAAAGATATAAATATTGAATTTTTAATGAGCAAAGTCGAGTTAAAACACCTTTGTCCAAGTTTTCTAGGAGTAAAAGACGGTATTGCCTCACTTGTTGCAAATTTTACTGGAACTTTTGACAATATTACTCACAAAGAGATTCTTCAAGTTGATAATCTTGTTATTGAAAAAAATAATTCTAAACTTATTGTTGATTCGATAAAAATAGATACAAATAAAAGCTCAACAGCTCATATTGACAATATCGTGTGTAATACTCCAGAAACGGAAACAATTAAGATTCCTACATTAAACATCCTTTTAGAACCAGAGTGTCTTAAGATACCTGAAACAAACATCTTTTTACCAAATTCAAAGTTAATATTAAATGGTGATGTTACAAACTACAATAATAATGACATAACTTTTAATACAACATTAACAGGGTTTATAAACTCGAAAGATATAAAAAGATTTAATGAAAAATCTCTACGTTATCCATTAATAATTAGTGTTAACGGTAATAAAAATATCCAAAATATTAATGCACAGTTGCTCTTAGAATCGACTTCAATTTTTGATGAAGCGACTATTATTAATTTGGCTTCTAAATTAGAAAAAAATCTATTAAAGTTAGATGATTTAAGTCTGTCGATATTTAATGGCGATTTTTCAAATGATTATAAATTAAATTTAAAAGGGAATAAAAAACTTATAATTACAGGTTTTATTGAAGATATTAAAAATCCTGTATTAAAAAACTTGCGTATATTTATTCCCCAACAGCTTAATATAAATATATTTGAAACGTTAGCACAGGTAAAAGGTGATTTATTCCTAAACGGTAAATTTAATAAACCTGATATTGTTGGTCAATTGAGTATTCAAAATATGTTTAATCAGCCTACTCAGTTGTCATTATCGAATTGTACAGTTGATTTTAATAAAAATATAGCGGTAGTTAACGCACCATTGGTTAAATTGGCCGATAATTCTTTAGGATTTAATGCATTAGTTTCTACTGATGTCTCAGACAAACTTGTTGTTAAAAATGCAAATATTAAATCCAAATTTTTAAATACAGAAACTTTACTAATGTATAAGGATTCTCCGCTATTAAAATTGATGCCAATATGCATTCTAGATGGTAAGCTTTATTCGGAAAGACTATTAGCAAATATTTATGAAAATCAAGTTTATATGTCTGCTTTTTCAAGCGATTTTAACATAAATGAAAATTTATTAAATCTAAAAAATATAACTGCAGAAATGTTTAATGGTAAGCTTGGCGGAAATATTAACTTTAACTTAAAAGATGAACATTTTATTCTTAAGCTTATGGGTAGAGGCGTTAGTGCGGCACCTATATTTAATATAATTTCAACTAAAAAAGAATCTATAAGCGGTATCATGGATTTTGATATTACAATGCAAGGAAATTTAACATCAAGAAGATCATTATTAGGTGATATAAAATTTATTATCAATAATGGTAGAATGTCAACGTTAGGAAAACTTGAACATTTATTATATGCACAAAATGTTATAGCAGATAACATGCTTCGTACTTCTCTAAGTATTGTCACTAAAGCTATAACCCTAAAAGACACCGGTCTATTTAAGTTTATGAGGGGCGAAGTTAATTTAGATAGTGGTATTGCTAAAATAGGCTTGTTGCAATCTCAGGGACCGTTAATGAGCTTATTTATTAAGGGTAATTATAATATCGAAACTGATTATGCTCAGCTAACAGTTCTAGGTAGACTTTCTGATGAAATTGTAACTGGACTAGGAGCTTTCGGGGATTTTTCATTGAATAAATTAATGATTATGCTAACTGGCGAAGAAAATAATCAAGTGATAACGGCTAATGATATTGATAAATTGCCACAATTGAGTGCCAAAAGCACAAAAGAATTTAGATCAATTATAAACGGCATTATTGACAAGCCAAGTTCAGTTATATTATTTAATTGGATTTCTTATACGCAAAAAAGCTTAAAACAAAAAGAAGTTCCCATGACAAATACAAAGCTTCCAAGCTTTGTTGATGAATTACCATATTAATTTAATATATCTGTACGAGCTTTTATTGTTGTCTTTTTGACTAAATTTATTTATAATTATTATTATGGATTTATTAAAAGAAGAGCAGAAAGTTACTCTATTTTTTCAAAAAGATACAGTCATGGTTGAAATGTCTTGTTCTATTGAAAAAGTTTATGATGACAGATTAGAATTAAATCTTCCAAAATATTTTATGCGCTATATTGAGTTCTTGCAAGTAGGTAAGCGACTTACAGCAAAAGCATTTTCTAAATTAGGAACAATTGATTTTAATACGGTTATAATCTCATCTCCATTAGAAGAAACCTTTATGGTAGAGCTAGATTATAATTCTGTAAAATTAACACCAGGAACAGAATTGCCAGTAATTTCAGCTGTAGAACCAATTGAAATCTTTCAAGGTAGTGAAACTCTTTATTATAAGACTTTTGAAATTTCAACAGATTATGTTAAATTTTATTCTGATAAAAAACTTGAGATTGAATCTTTGATAAAAGGGACTATTAAATTACCTAAAGATTATGGTACAATAAAGTTTGAAGCTATTATCACTGAAATAGATGAAATTTATGAAAATGAATATACAGCTCTCTATTCTATGATGACTGAAACTGATAGACAAAATTTGTTATATTATATGTATATGTACACGAAAGATTCTGACTAGGAAGTAATATGAAAAAGCTTATTGATGAGAACTTAAATACGATTAATAAAAGTAAAAATAAAATGTTTGATCAAATTGAACGTTGCAGGTTAGATCTACAAAAAGATCCTTCAAATCCTGATTTGCATATTAGGCTAGGCGATTTATACATGAAATGGCATTTAGATATCTATAATGCTTGTCAATATATTGATGAAGCTATTACAGAATATCAGTTAGCAATGGAATCTTTGATAGATTCTCATGAAATATATTATAAAATTGGTGTTGCTTTTTATCATAAAGGAGAGCTTGATAAGGCCATTAATTATTTAACAATGTCGCTTGAAAAGAAAAATGATTACTATCAAGCTTATTACATGCTTGCAGAAACGTTTGTAAAAAAAGCTCACTTTACTGATGCTATTGATGCAGCTACCGCTGCAATACAATGTTCGTTTTTAGGCTCATCAAGTGCTCACCATTTGCTTTACAAGTTATATGAAGCATCTTCATTCAAAAATGGTAAAACAAAAATAAAGGCTTTAATGGAACGAATTGCTTCAATAATACTAACACCTTTTGATAAAATTGCAGTAGGTAATCTTATTCGCTCAATATCTTATCTAAAATTTATGACATTATTCCTAAAAGGTTTTTATGCAATACAGGTAAAAGATTACGCTAAAGCTATAGCATTATATAAAGATGCGGTTGAAACTGCACCTGGATTTGCACCTTTGTATTGTGTGTTAGGTGACATTTACCTATCTACAGGTTATTTTGAGGACGCAATTACTGAATATAAGATGGCTATTTGGTTAGACTCATTTAATATTGCCGCATATAGGCATTTGTGTAGGGCTTATGAAGAACAAGGTGACTATAACCAAGCAATTGATGTTTATCAAAAACTTATATCATTAGCGCCTAATATTCCAGATTTGTATTCAAACTTGGCAAATATTTACTATATTAAAGGTGAATTTGATTTAGCTATATCAAATTATCAAACAGCAATAACATTAAATCCTAATCGTTCTTGGACAAGTGTTATTGCACAAACAATGGGATTTGTTTATCAAGAGAATAAGTCTGATCCCGACGCTGCTATTTCTGCATATCAAACGGCTTATGTATTAACACCTGAAGATATTGATATTTATGTTAATCTAGGCAGTGCTTTTTATGATAAAGAAGATTATAATAATGCTTTAACTGTATATAGACAAGCTCTAGAATTACAACCACATAACCCAAAAATTCATTGTAATTTAGGTTTCCTATATTGGGGAAAAGCTGATACTGAAGAAGCTATTAAATCTTACGAATTAGCGATAAAATATAATGAAAATTATGACATTGCATATAATAACTTAGGCGTTATATATTTAGATGATCTAGGTAGAGTTAATAAATCTATCGAATTGTTTAAAAAGGCTGTAGAAGTCAATCCTAGTTATGCTTTAGCTCACTTTAACCTTGCAAGAGCAACTTCTATAATAGGTGATAAAATCGAGGCTGCTAAACTTTATCAAATGGCTCAAGATATTAACAAAGTGACTCAAGAAATAGATCCAAGAGATATCGCAGATAAAATTAGTGAACTATTTGAGTCATAACCCCTCTTTACCCAACTTTTTTACTAGGTATAATAATAGAATATCGGAACTAATAAGTATGATCGAAGATGATAAGAATGGTTTACACCATTTAATAGAAAAAGAATTAAACTCAAATGATAAAATATTAAAGCCAGATTTTTCACAAAAAACAGGCAGAGAATTGCTTGCGTTTTATCTTCAAACAAAATTTAAACAGGTTCTATTATTTGATAGTAAAGCTAATAAACCTGTTTTTGTTAATGTTAAATATGATTTAATACAAAAATTTTGTAAAAGACTTATATCAAATCCAGAAAAAAGGATTATGATAGGGATTACTGGTGAATCAGCATCTGGCAAGTCAACAATCTGTAAAACAATAGCAAATGTTATTGAAGGCTTTAATATGCCTGTAACGATATTAACTACTGATAATTATTTTAATGATATATCAGAATTAGTAAAAAAATATGGTTCATTTGATGCTTTAAGGGATAATGGATATGACGTAGATTCGCCAGAGAATTTTCAATTAGATGTTCTTAAAGAAGATTTAGAAACAATTTCTCATGGCGAAAATATCAATGCTCCAGTTTATTTACTTAATGGGACAGGTATATCACTACCGAAATCTAGACTCATTGAATCTAATAAAGTTATTGTCGTTGAAGGTATGGCGTCTATGTATAAGGATATTAAAGACGTATTTGACATAAAAGTATATGTAGAAACGGATTTAGAATTAAGAAAAGAACGCTTTTTGACTCGTGCTTATACTGAAAGAAACCAAGATTTAGAAAATGCAAAAAAACATTGGGATTATATTCTGGGGGCAGGTGAAAGATATGTGAAACCTGCTAGAGCAGAAGCTGATATTATACTTAATGGTGATGCCGATTTATCATATTTTTGCCAGATTCTAGAGTATATTTATACTATTACTAATAATTTTAGTGCTTAATTCGATTGTGCAAGATATTTAGCTAACCCTTCACCCATCGAGAAACAAGATGGGATTATTCTAAGAGCTGCTTGAGCTTCAAATTCAGCCGAAATGCATCTGCCAATAACAAATAGATTATCCCAGCCAAAAACCTGCAAAGATTCAAGAGGCAATTGATATTCACAATAAACTTTTTCGAGTTTTGAGCTATCTTTCTGACTAGAATGAATATCTACCGGATAATTTGATACAAGTACAGGGTGTTTAAAAACTTTACCGTTTATTAAATCCTTATGTGTATAAATATAATTCCCCAAAACCCTCCTAGAAACCCTTACACCAAGAGAATTGGCTATTGATGAAATATGAGAATTTTGAAAGCCTGGTAAATATTTTTTACAAAATTCAGATAATCTTAATATTGCTAAACGCCCGTCAGTATAAGCTTTTGAGGGGGTATCGGTAGTATTAATTAGTCTTGGAGCATTAAACGCAATAGAATCACAAGTTCCAGCTACAGAAAATATCTGGAAATAATTAGTATCAGCTTCTTTGAGGATATTATCGGCTATAGCCCTCTCGAATAAAGGCTTTAGAGCCCATTTGATATTACTATCCCAAGTATAAGCCGTAGATAGGTATGTAGAGCCATTAATGGTGCATGAAGACGTAACTTCACGGTCAGTATCATAATCCATAAGCCAATCTGAAAATGTTTTTGTGTCAACTCCAGACATTATAAAACGTAAACTTACTGGTTGTTTTTTATTTGAATCTTCTAAAAATTTACATGATAATTTTTCACAAATTTTTGCATCACCCGTCGCATCTACTAAGTATTTCGCATCGATAGGTAAACATAATAATTTATTCTTAAAATCGATAATATTATCAACACCTATCGATTCAATAGATACTGATAATATTTTCTTGTCTTTATGTGATATATCTTTAACTAATGATTCATATAATACATCAACTCCAACCTCTTGTAACATTATATCTAGTGCAATTTTTGTTAATTCAGGGTTAAACCACCCTTTATTTCCATCAGAATAGGTAATTGCGCCATTTAAAGATTTTAATATTTTATATAATTCTTCAAAAAAATCAGTATTGATTGTATTTTGCGAGGTTTTCATAGCTGGAATAACTAGTGAAGATGTTATAGTCCCACCTAAAAAAGAGTTTTGTTCAATAATTAGGGTTTTTAAACCTAGTTTAGCTGCATTCCAAGCGCAGCTAACACCAGAGGTTCCCCCACCAACTATTATTAAATCATAAGCTTTATTCATCAGATTCTCCATTTTTAGTACTTCTGGCTCTCATATATTGCGAAGAAGTCATTAAATCGCTATTTTTAAACTCATATTCTCTATTTTTAAGTATTTGTTCTTTTGTTAGGTTCAATGTTTGATCATGATATGGAATACCAGCTCTTGTGTTACACAACCCTATTTCATAATTAGTAAGAGAATACTCTATCATTGATTTATCTTTTGCTGCAATTGTACCAATATATTTGTTAGTTTTTTTATTATAAATTTTTCCGACATAAAAATTGTTTTCTAGAAGAGTATTTCGTACAAGTGCAGAGTTAGAATAAGTCATTAAGACACCTCTTGGTGATAATCTATTATACAGCTCAGCCATAAACTCTACAGTCCATAGTTCAGGTGCTTTTGAGTATGTAAAAGCATCTAGGAATATATAGTCATATTGTCCTTGTAATTCTAAAACAGTCTTTCTTGCATCATTTGCATAAAAATTGACCTTAAATAGCTTTGCAGCATCCTTAAACCTAGCTCTTTTGTATCGATTCGATAAATGGTCATAATATATATTATGTAAATAGGCGTTTAAATTCATCTTAGATATAATTTTATACCTAGAATTTTGTTTAAAATTAGCATATCGAACTAAGGAGTTGTCAAAAAATTGCTTTTTCCCTTTTGTTTTTATTATTTTTTTTATATCTTCATTTAAATAATTATCTTTATACTTATTTATTAGTTCATCAACAAGTATATAATTAACAAACTTGTGAACTCTATACTCATTTTCTATTTCATCATAATCGTTATTAAATTTTAGATCTAACATTTCAGTTATATTTTTTTTATTTTTAGGAGCTATTTTAAAAGTTAATTTAGCTAATCTTCTTTTTATTGCCCAATATAAATCAAAACAATCAAAAATTCTGGGAATTATTCTAGAAAAAATTTCTTGAGGTGTTATTACAGTTTTCAAAAGAGGAGATATTTTAATTAATTCTTTATTAATATCCAAACAGTCTATAGTAATATAAGATAAAATATTATTATTCGATTCGATAGGTGTTGATAATATTTCATTTTTGGAATGTAAATTATTATTTACATCTGTCGTATCGGTATACTCATTTTCTGTTTCATTTTTTTTAATTTTATTTTTTATTTTTTCAAAAAAATTTTTTTCTTTTAATAATTTTTCATTTTTATTTATAACAAAACTCATTAACGCTTTTGTATTATATCCAATACCATAACAAACATCTAACACTCGTATATTATTAGAGTTATTAAGTTTATTAGTAATTCCTGATGGTAGAACAAACTTTTCCCAAGCTTCAGTCAAGGCTCCATATTTGGAGTGGTAAACATCGTCATCAGCGTATGAATATAGCCCTATTGAGCCATCTTGTGTATAATAAAACTCATAATCCCTCATAATGCTTATTATAACAGGGTTTGAGCTATAAATCAAGGAGTTTACATTTTGACTTTTTAAGAGAAAAATGTATATAATTATATAAACGAGGGAATGATTATGAAAAAGTTTTTTATATCTATTTTATTATCAATATTTGTGACTGGAACTGTTTTTGCATCTGCATTACAGCCAATCCCCGCAAATATTAAATTACCTGACAAATACACTCAAGAATACATTGATAGCCTAGATTTAGAATATGGGAATGTAACAAGGGATCAAATTTTCCATGTTGCATTAGACATGATGAAAGGTACAACGGCTGAATTTTCAAGAAAAGCTATTTTGGGATATAACTTAACCCAAAAACCAATAAAAATAGAATTTAAAGATTTAACAGAACTTAACGAGGCTTATGCATCCTACGATGCTGTTGGCTGGAAAAAGAAAAATCGTTTATACATATATATCAATCCAAAGCACGAAGAGGCTCCGCCAGCTGCTTTAGCAGCATTATTAGCTCATGAAGCACTACATCAAGATGAATATAATTCTTTAAGTGAAGAAACTTATGCTTGGACTATGGAAGCTAATGTTTGGTGTGAAATGTTAAAACGTTATCCCGAAGCGAATAACCTTGAATCTTCACTCGTAACAAGAGAAAATGTGCTAAAACAGCTTCTTGAAAAGGGAAACTTTACTAATAAATATATTAAAAAAACAGTGTATGCAAATGATGGTTACAAAGATTTACCTTTAACATCACCAGGATTTAATGTTGACTAAATTCTAATTATAAGCATGTATATTAACATAAAGTCTATTGATTAAGTTGGGTTATTGCGGTTAAATTAACATATGAAAGTAAAACAATTAATTGTACCTCTATTGTTATTATTGATTTTGGTAATGTTTAATCGTGTTTTTTTTAACACATTTAGCAAAGCCAATAAGTATTTTAGTGCACAAAATTTATATAGCAACGAAGTTGTCCAACCCCAAAAATTATTTGATAAGACTTGGAAAGTTATTGCTAGAGATTATTACGAACCTAGCTTAAATAATCAAGACTGGGCAAGATGGAAACTACATTATCAAGGTAAAATAAAAACAGAAGACGACGCTAAAGTCGCAATTGATACTATGATTGCGAGTTTAAACGAACCTTATACTCGTTTTATGAACGAAAAAGACTTTAACGATTTAACTACATCTATAACTTCAAAAATTTATGGTATAGGAGTTAATATTTATTCTAATTCAGGGAAAATTGAAATTTTTAATGTTATTCCTGCTACACCAGCTGACTTTGCAGGTTTAAAACAAGGAGATATAATTATTGCTGTTGACGGTAAGGATACTAACGGTTTAAATGTTTCAGAGGTAGCTAATATTGTAAGAGGGCCTGAAAATAGTATAGTTGAGTTAACCATATTAAGAAATGGAAAAAAAATAACAAAAAAAATCAAGCGTAAAGAAATTAAAATCAAGAATGTAAAAAGTTCTGTTCTTGATAATCACATCGGCTATATTCAGATAATAAGCTTCATGGGAGGAACAACTCCAAATGAATTTTTAGAAGCATTAGATAATACTAAAAATACAGACTCATTAATTATTGACTTACGAGGTAACACAGGTGGCTTGTTAGATAATGCCGTCTTTATAGCTAATATTTTTATTCAACAAGGAGAAATTGTCGAAATAATATATAGAGGTGGCACTAAAAAGTCAATAAAAGCAAACCCTGAGCAGAAGCCACTAGATAAACCTCTTGTTATTCTTGTTAATGGTGCTAGTGCGAGTGCTAGTGAAATATTATCAGGAGCCCTTAGGGATTATAATAGAGCGAAGATTGTAGGTAAAAAAACTTTTGGGAAAGGTCTTGTGCAAAAAGTTGTACCGTTACCAAATAAAACAGGTTTAAATGTTACAATAGCAAAGTATTTGACACCTAATGGAACAGATATTAATAAAATGGGAATAAAGCCTGATATTGAAATAGGTAATGACTTTGATTTTTATTTAAATGATAATAAAAGAGATATACAATTAGAGACTGCAAAACAACTTTTATCAAAAGGGAAATAATGGAAAGAATTAAAGAAGAATTAAAGACCCTTGAGGCTTCTGGACAATTAAGGATAATACCTAAAATTGAAGAAAAGTTAGACGGAAATTTAGTTATAAATGGAAAGATTTATAAAAACTTTGCCTCAAATGATTATTTAGGTATAAGCACTAAAACTGAGCTTCGCAGAGATTTCTTTAATAAGTATGATTATCAAATGTCTTCAGCGTCAGCAAGGCTACTTACAGGAACATCAAATGAGTTTATAGAGCTTGAGGATATTCTAGCAAAAATGTTTAAAAAAGAGGCCGCATTAATATTCAATACAGGATATCAATGTAATTTAGGGGTTATATCAGCCTTATGTGGGAAAAATGATGTTGTTTTTTCTGACAAACTAAATCATGCGAGTATTATTGATGGAATGCGTCTTTCAGAGGGTGATTTTATTAGATACAAACATAATAACTATGAAGACCTCGAAAAACTCTTAAAATCGAAAAGAAGGAATTATAAACGAGCAATTATTATATCTGAATCAATATTTTCAATGGATGGTGATATTGCTAATATTGAAAAACTCATTGAGCTTAAAAATAAATATAATTGTTTGCTTATGGTTGATGAAGCTCATGCATTTGGTATATATGGTGATGGTTTAACAGGAATATCTAATTATAAAGATGTCGATATTATAACTGCAACCTTTGGGAAAGCGATTGGTTCTTTTGGTGCATTTTGTGTCGCTAATAATGAGATAATATCGTATTTAATAAATAAATCACGCTCTTTTATATTTTCGACTTCAATGCCACCAATAAATATAGCTTGGACCAAATGGTTGTTAACAGAGAAATTCAATTATTTAAAAGCTCAAAGCAAAAAATTAGTTAATATAATGAAAGAAACACATACATTAGTTACTAATACCCCGTCAGAATCTCATATTATTCCTATTGTAATAGGTGCTAACGATAAAACCTTAGAACTAGCAGAATTGTTACGTTCTCAAGGATATTATATTCCGGCAATACGACCACCGACTGTACCACAAGGGACATCTAGATTAAGAATATCATTAACAGCAGATACAAAAATTGAAGATATTAAACAAGTTTTAAGAATAATTCACGAGTTTTAATTCTAGTTTCTTCATCAATGCTAAAGATTTCATCAATCGATGGTGATTTGATAAAACTATGTTCACTCAACATTGTTTCTACAGAATTAATTATATCAAAAAGCTTTATTTTACCTTCTAAAAACGCAAATACAGCTTCTTCGTTTGCAGCATTCATACAAACTGGTAATGAACCACCTATGCGTCCTGAATTAATTGCTATTTTAAGAGCTTTAAACTTATCCCAATCTGGTTCTTCAAAGTCTAAACGAGCTATTTCAGTAAAGTTAAAACTCTTAGATTTTATTCCCTCAAAACGTTCTGGATAAGTAATTGCATATTGTATAGGAATATGCATACTAGGCAAGCCGAGTTGAGCAATTACACTTCCATCAATGTATTCAATAGCAGAGTGGACAATACTTTGCGGATGTACTACAACTTGAATATTGTCATAATCAATTCCAAAAAGGTGATGTGCTTCTATAACCTCTAAACCTTTATTCATTAATGTCGCACTGTCAACAGTAATCTTTCGTCCCATATCCCAACGAGGATGAGCTAAAGCTTCTTCAACTGTAGCCTTTTTCATATCTTCTATCGATTTATTTAAGAATGGGCCTCCTGAAGCGGTTATAATTAGCTTTTCCACTTGTGTAATATTTTTAATGCATTGATGAATTGCACAATGTTCACTGTCTACAGGAATGATATTCACCCCATTTTCTTTGGCTAATTTCATTACAATATCGCCAGCCATAACAAGGGTTTCTTTGTTTGCTAAGGCAATATCAATACCGTTTTTTATTGCAGTTAAAGTTGGTTTAAGACCAATTTTACCAGAAACAGCAACTAAGATAATATCGTTTTCCTTATTTGAACATATTTCATCTAAAGTAGCATATTTTGCACCAATAAGCGATTCTTTCTTTGTAGAATATGCAAATTTTGGTTTAAAATCTTTTATCTGTTTATTTAATAGCTCTACATTATCCCCACCAGCTAGAGATATAATCTCAAACTTATCTCGCAATTTATTAATTACTTCGAGGGCTTGACGGCCAATTGAGCCTGTAGAACCTAATATACTAATACGTTTTTTCATATCTTTATTATATTACAAATAAATATTTATATTTTTGTAAATATTTTTATTATTAACTAGCAAAATATATTTTTATAAGTTTTTGTGTAAAAAAGAAAAGGGGATATCCGTGAAAATAGATTCAATTAATTTTAATTTAAAACCGCTACAGTACAGTTTTAACAACATAAAGGTTACAAAACCAATATATTCAATCGAAAATAATACAGAAATAAAAGGTGTACCTTCTAGCTATATAACATTTAAAAGTAATGTGGAAGATGATATGAACTTGAAATTCACTGAAGATGGGCAAGAACTAATCTCTTCGGCTGAAGCAATAGCTAAAGAATTTAATCATTCAGAAATTACTCCATATCATATTATATTAGCTTCAATAATAATTACAGAAGAAAACATTAAGGCCAATAAAAAAGCTATAGATTCTAATCTTTTAGAAAGTGTTTCAACACTTAATACATTAGCAGATAGAACTGCAAACAAAAATTTAATAGATAAAAAGGAAGATTTTAATTATTTTCTGGAAGAAACTGCTATATTAAAAGAAGAAGTATTGTCTTCATTATATGAAATACCAAAATCAGAAACAGTTCCAGAAGAATTAAACCTTAGTGAAGATTTAGTAAATTATATAAAAGAACAAGGTTATAAATATGGTACAGCATTAAATGCGTATAATACTTTAGGTGCATCTTTTAACACTCTTACAACTACAGGTACAGAGTATACTAGTGACTATTTAAAGAATTTTTCGTCATTGACTCTTTATGAAAATGTTTCTGATATAAAAAAGAATTACATGAATCTTTATGATAAAAGAGCTCTTGAAGTTTGGAATAAACTTGCAATTGGTTCTAATATGTTTATACTTTCAAAAGACCAAATTGAAAGAGATAGAATAGTCGCAAGTTTAATGAAAACATTTGATGAGCCTAAACATGGAAACATTAATTCAGAAAACTCATATTTATATGTAATATCTGACAAGGCGTCTCCAGAAACTTTATATGAAGAAATTAAAACCTTAAAAGAGAGTATACCAGATAAAAAATTGTTATTTTTAGTCGATTTAGATAAAATTTGGCCAAATATTATGAATGTTAACGAAGACGGTAGTGCAGACTATAAAACTGAATTATTGGCTCTATCCGGTTTAGCAAAAGATAATGTTAAGTTAATTTTCCTACAAGGAGATGAATTACATTATCTATTTATGCAAACACCTTTAGTTAAAAAAAGTTTTTCAAACTTTTTAACATACAATATACCACCTATTAGGACTTTCGAAACAAAAGACTTACTTACCAACAATAAAAAACTACTTAAAAACATAAAAATACCTTTTACAAAAGATGCTAAAGAACTATCTATACAACTGGCTGAAAAAATAGACGGTTCATTCCCTGATAAAGCTATAGACTTAATGGAACGGATATCAGAATACTATGGCGGGGAAAAGAAACGAATCACATCAAAAGATGTTAATGAATTCGCTTATGTAGCAAGCGACTTATTCAATGCTGAAAAAGAATCAGCGATAATCTACGATACAGGCAAAACATTAGCAACTTTTTATGGTAAAGAAACAACTAAAAAAGATATAGAAGCACTTGTAAGACAAATACAAACAGGTCGCATTGGTACACAAGGTATGCTTATTTATTCTAAAGATGACGAAGCAGGATCTGGTAGAAAATATACTGCTGAAGTTATTGCTGGTGAAGCAAAGGTACCATTTATGGAGATTAATGCTGGTGACTTTGCAACAGCAGCTGATGACGAAAAAGGTGGCAAAATAATGCCTGCCAACTTGATTTCAAAGCTCTTCTCAGAACTCAGAATGGCTGCCAAACAAAATCCAGACAAAACAGCTATAATGTATATCAATAACTTTGAAGAATTTGCTTTTGCTAGCCCGTATATGGTTGGTTGTAAACAAGCAATGAACCAAGTTTTAAGAGAAATGGAAAAAGCTGAAAGGGATAATATAAATATACTTGTAATGGGTTCAACATACGAAGATTATGTTGATATTATACCTGTATTTGCAAGGGGTTTTTCTCAAACAATAGCCGTTGACAGCCCTGCGTTCAACAAACAATCTCGAAAAGAAATCATTGAACATCGTATTGCAGAAAAAAATCTTCCACTTGCATATAGGAACAAAGCTGAACGTGAAAAGTTAATTAATAAACTTGTTAAAATTACAGAGTATCTTTCATATGTTCAGATAAAAACACTTATAAACAAAGCTGAACAAATAATGATTGAAAGAGATAAAAAGCGTGCGACAATTGGAGATTTTATTGAAGCATATTTGCAATTAGAAGTTGGCAGAACATCACATCCAGAAATGCAGATGTTTAATAAAGAAGTAACGGTTTCTCACGAGTGTGGTCATGCTACAAATTTAGAAATAATGAATAATTTATATAGTTCAAAAGGTAAACCTTGGTTTAAATCAAGAGATGTTAACTTTATAACATTAGACCCTCGTGGTGGCTTTTTAGGCGCTGTTTTTGAAGGTAAGAGTGATAACATTGATTACCCGTTTGAAGCTATGTTTTCGGATATTGTATGCGCTTACGGCGGCCACTCTTGCGAAAAGAGATTTTTTGATATTGACGGTTCAGTAGGTATAACTCAAGACTTAGCTCAAGCTACAGCTGCAGCCAAAAGAGGTGTTGAATATTGTGGTTTAGGACATAATACCGGCAAGATTTCAAATGCTGTTAGATTAAGATCAATTAAATATGATGAAAATGTTTTCAAAGATATTGATGTTATATTAACAAACGCAAAACTAGCATCCGATATGATTACAGAACAATTTAAAGATTTTAATAAATGGTTTACAGATAAGTATTCAAAATTAATCGGCTCAGATGACTGTATGGTTGACGGTGATGATTTCAGAAAACACCTAAATACCTGGATTGCAACTCAATCAAAAAGCTTTAAAGAGGATTTAAGCTTAATGGAAGACATTATACTTGATATCATTAATGCTTCAAAAAAAGGAAAAATCTATCCTATGGCTAGAAAAATAATTAAATAATTTATACAAATAAAACACTTGACACTTAAATATGTTCTTGTTAGTATAGCTCTTGTGGTCGTTAGACCAACTAGCCGAAAAGGTAATTGAAAAATAAATAGTTTTACAAGTTTTATAAAAAATTTGCGCTTGTAGCTCAGCAGGTAGAGCACTCCCCTTTTAAGGGATAGGTCGCGCGTTCGAATCGCGCCAAGCGCAGATTTTTTTTGTGTTAATAACTTATTTCATTAATAATTGTTTTAATTTCTTCTGAAATATCTTCGTTAGAAGATATTTTTTCCCGAACAAGTTTAGCAAATTCTGCCTTTTTAAACTCGTGTAAACCCTTTGTTTTAAATATTTCCTCCAATATTTTAGCGGTTGGAATATCAAGCATTAAATCATCATCAGTTATATTTAAAAAGTTTTCAAAATGTGCATTTACAGTTTTTACGATTAAATGTTTAGGTAAAAGGTCTTCAAATTCACCGCAAGAGACCAAGTGAATTTTATCAATATTACGAAGCTTTGGCTTAATTTGACTAATATTTTCTTCAGCATCTTTGTCTAAAAGAACATATATAGGAACTTTTAACTCCTTTGCGAGCTTATAATACATCTTTACAACTTGGTTTTTGCCACCTGCAGCTATTACTTGTATGCCATTAGCATAAAAATCATAATCTAAATACTTTGCAAAAGCTGGTAAAAGAATTTCCTCGGTTATTCCTTCTACTAATAACACTTTTTCTATTGGAAACTTTAATAAAAACTGCTGCCTTGCCTTACGAAAGATGGTTGGAGTGAGGGGACAAACTTGATTATCAGGGATAGACATAAAATAATTGGTCAGGTATACTAGCCATTTTAAGTTTACTGGACAATCATCAGGTATTAATTCAACAGCTTTTATAAAATTAATATTATTATTTAATAATTTTTGCGTATCTTCATCAATTACGAAAAGATTATTTTCATAATTACATAAAAATTTATTGACATTATTATCTTTTACAAATGAGGTAGTAGTAGTATTTGGATATATAGCATCCATTGAATTATTAAATATTTCTGATACATATTCTGCTAAAATAGAATAATCTAAATTCTCTATATCGTTTTTCTTAAATTTGGGCTCAATTAAACAAGAGACTAATATATCAGAAAAAACTCTCAAGTATTTTTCTTTTGTATTTTTAAACCTTGTCAAACGGTCTAATGATATTAATATTTGTTCTTTGGTTAAATTCTTATACTTCATCTATATATATTTTATACATTTTAATAAAAATATGCAATTAGCTAAAAATATTAATATTACTAACTTTTAGACAATTTAATATATACTTAAGCTTACTAATTGTAAATTTTTGTAACAAAATTGTCTTAAATATGCAATTCAGCAGAATAAATATACTTTATATATTTAAGAGTATAAAATACGGAGACAGTATAAAATGGCACTTCTGTTAGCAATGTATCAAAAAATGAGGCTGATTCGCGAAAAGAATCAACTTGTGCTTGAACAGTCGCAATATTCAAGTAAGCTGTCTCGTATTGAAAAAAATATTGAGCGTAAACAAAAATATTATACAGGATTATTAGCAAAAATTGATGAACGAGCTAAGATGTTTACATCTCAAGCTTCGATTTGGTTCCAACAAAGTGTTGGCATGGGTCCTGGCAGCGTAAATCCAATGAACTACATGGGTATGAATGGATTTGTCGCAAATATTGTTGGCGGAATGATGATGCAAGGCGGATTCAAGTACAAAGACTCAAACGGCAACGAACAAACTCTATCAGGAATGAGTCAAAGTGATGTTCAACAAATGATGTCTGAATACATGGCAAATGGCAGATTCATACCTAAAAAAGATCCAAACAACGAAGGAAAATATTTACAAAACGAATACGAAAATTGGAGCCCAGAACAAGTTGCAGCATTCACAACCGCAATGCAACAAGGCCAATTCCAACAACAACAAGCTCAAATGTGGGTTCAAAACGCAAACCAAAATTATACACAAAATGTATCAATTTGGGTCGAAGCAGAAAAAGCAAGAATCGAAGCGGAACAAGATGCAGTTCTCGAACCACTCAACTACCAACAAACAATGCTGGAACTCGAGAAAACTCAAAAAGACGCAAGACTCAAGAGAATCGAAACAGAACTTCAAAGTTACACAGAACTCGTTTCGAAAGAAGCCGAAAGTACGGCACCTACATTCGGTCTCAGATAATAATAATTATCATTATAAAATACAAAGAAGTCCACCCAAAAGGTGGGCTTCTTGTTTATAAAATAATAGAGTAGTATCACTCTCTGCTTGGGGATTCCACCTACTAGCGAGCCATTTATCTACGGGGGTAAATGTCATGTAGCTTGTAGTTACATCTACTAGCGGGCTTGTAATGTTTACGCTCAGTTTAAAATTTCCACTTACCAGCGAGCCATTTATCTACGGGGGTAAATGTCATGTAGCTTGTAGTTACATCTACTAGCGGGCTTATAGTAGCACTCTCTGCTTGGGGATTCGACCTACTAGCGAACCATTTATCAAAAAAAAGCTTGAGGTAGGGTTACTCAAGCGGAAAAAGGGAAAAGGGTTTATTATTTTTAGGGAATATTGTTTGTGATTAATTTAGTTTTTATTTAATCTTCAACTATCTATGAGAAAATCTTGAATGTTCTGTCAATATTATCTTCTATTACTTTTTTTACTGATTCATATTCTGTAGTTAACGCTGTGTGTTCTGTTTCTAATTTTGATAGCGTCAAATCAAATTTCTTATCTTTTTGTTCGATTTCTTTTAAATCGTGTTCATATTTTGCTTCAGCTTTTTTAGCGGCTGTGCTATCGATACTTGTTGTTTCTGTATAACGTAAGCTTGAATCTGAGCTTGGAGCTGTTCCCTCAAAGTTTATCTTACCGTTTTTATCTTCTTTTACTAACTCTATGCTAATCTGACCGCATTGTATCATTGCTGTTAACCATTCTGAGTCACTTGATGCATCGCCATTAAAGCCATCAAATTTACCTATACCGATACACAAACCACCGTTTGCTTGGATTTGATTAAATATTGAAACGTAGTACTCAAACTCTGCTTTTTGAGCATCATCTGTAGGATCAAACATTATGCTATCTGCTCCTACAGGAGTATTTCCTAGTGCAGTGATTACTTCTGGCATATGTGATCTATACAATTCTTCTCGGTATTCTTTTAGTAATCTGTCATACTTTTCTTGATCTTCTGGGTTTACAGCTAATCTGTTATAGATATCACCAGGTGTACTACTATCTTCTTCTTTTGTCATCTCGCTTAAAGAATTATGTAGTTTTTCTAGTTTTTCGCTTGCTTTACTTCCGTTTTCCGGATGCAATTCATCCCAAGCATCGTTCTCGGCTGCTCGTAAATTAGCTTCGACTTCGCCTACATTACCTAATGCTCCACCCTCACAGCACATCATGAACATTGCAAAGCCTTGAGCGGATGGGGAGTCTTCGCCTTCTATGTACCTATAGTAATTTTCTGCTATTTCATCTTCTACTATTAAACGACCTCGTACATCCCGTAATGCGTAAGTTGTGTTTGAGCTTGCTGGGGTTAAACGATTGCGTGAACACAAATTATTAAAGGTTGCAGCTACTGTGGAGCGTTCACCGTTATTTATTGCTGTTAAGGTCACTGTCTGTGCATCCAAGGCATCCATGTACTCGCGATATACTCCATCTGATTTTGTCGCAAGCTGCATCTTCGCATTCTGGATACTTTGCGATTGATACTCTATATCATGTATTCGCGCTGTTATTGACAACAAGCGCGCTTGTGATGCCGCCATTCCCATGGTTTCTGTCCTTTGTTTGTCCCTTTGACATGGTTTACGGCTACTTTTGGACAAAACTTTAACGTTTTGTAGTAGATTGTTACA
>SUTX01000001.1 GCA_015152465.1 Cyanobacteria bacterium SIG31
ATTCAGCCATTAAAAAAAGCCACACAAGGTGGCTTCTTTTAATGGCGGGAACGACGAGGCTCGAACTCGCGACCTCATGCGTGACAGGCATGCGCTCTAACCAACTGAGCTACGCTCCCATATTTAACTGTCATCATAACCAAATATTTCGGCTACCTGTCTACTATAATACGCTAAAAAAAAATTTGCAAGCTTTTTATTTATTTCAAGCAAATATTTTTTTTTACACGTTTTTATCTCAGCATGAAAATCTATTCACAATCATCTCTCAATTTTATGGCCAAGCCTTATCAGCTAAAGCAAGCTGATAAAGCTTTGAGAATCATAAATTCTTATTATCCAACTTCTTCATGTTCAAGGTACAAAAAATTTAGAACTGCACAAAACAACACAAAAACCCAACAAAATATTGCACTTTTTGCCATACAAACCGCCCTTTTAAGAAGAAAGCTTTTTGAGTCCGAAGAAAAAGAGTCTGCTTTTGATTATTTTGACAAGTTTTTAAAATCTTTAAAAAATCATAAGCTAGCAAATTGTTATGAGCTAGTAAAGCTATTCAACTTTATCATGGATTTAAATGGTATTGAATCAAAATATGCATCCTTATTAGGTTTTGATCACTGTGTCGCACTAATTCCTTTAAAAAAAGCAGCTTATCCACAAGAAAATATTGAAAAAACTCCAATTTCAAAATTAAAAAACTATCTTATAGCTGATCCTTGGCTAGGTATTGTCGATTATGCTCCAAATATTATTACTCTCTATAAAAACCACCCTGATTACAATCGTTTTGTAGTAACCCCATCAAAAATTTCTACTGAAGAAATAAAGCTACCAGCTGAATATTATTTAGCTTCTGAATACTACCATAATAAGAAATTAACAACTGATGAAAAAAATGTTTTTATAAAAACAAATCCTGAACTATTTATAAACAAAAAAGAGCTGATAAAACATTAAGAAATAGCCTAAGTGTATCTTTTAGAATTATCTCGTTAGCTAATGGTTATAGATTTGACTTTTAAGTTAAATATAATCATTAAATCTTTTTCATACTTCCAGCTATTCTTAATTCCAAGCCCTCTTTTTGAGGGCTTTTTTTTAGATTAATAAGTAATTCCTTTCTGTATTAATAATGAAGGTCTTTTTATAGCTCTCAGGAATTGTAACTTTTACATATTCTTTTCTTTTCCTTAATCCGCTTAAGCCTATAACTGTGTTGTCATGGTTAAAAAAGTTTTTAATAAATTGCATGTTTTAATCCTTTTTTGTGTGTTATAATCGTAATGTAGTTTTAATGTTTTTTATTAATAAGTCAAGATAAGGAGTTATGAGAAATGGCAAAAGTAACAAAAGATATGGGAATTTTAGATATCGTGCAACAGCATCCAGAAGCAGTTCAAGTGTTTCAAAAATATGGAATGGGTTGCTTGGGTTGTGCAGCTGCAAGATTTGAAAACCTTGAAGCTGGTGCAAGAGTTCACGGCTTTGACCCTGATCAAATGTGTGATGATATAAACGCATTAATCGGTGAAGAATAATTACTATTAGGCTGGTAGTTAAACTCTGCCAGCCTATTTTTTAAGGAGTTTTATATGGTTTTATGGCAATTACTTATAATTTGTGGTGTCTGTTTCATCATCTTAGAAATGTTTACACCTAGCATGTTCTTTCTTAACTTCGCATTATCAGCATTTATATGCTCTGCGCTATCACTCTATTTTAAAAACCCTTATACATTAGCAATAATTTTCTTTGTGCTATCTTTTGTGTCTTTTATCTTTTTGAGACCAATTTTAATAAATAGATTTAACAAGTCTAAAGAAACAGGCATGAATAGTAAATATATTGGCCAAGTTGCAAAAGTAATAGAAGATATATCACCATCGTCTGGTGTAATTACGATCTACGGAGAGCGCTGGGAAGCTAGAAGCGAAGATGGAAATATAATTCCAACAGGTAGTGAAGTTAAAATAATAAGAAATGAAAGTATAATAATGTATGTTGGTGAAATTACCAAATAATTAAGTGTTAAATAAAAGAGGGGGATAAAATGTTTTCATTATCATTGTTTTTGATAGTTTTTGCGATTATATTTATTGCAAAAGGTGTGATTATTGTACAACAAGCAGAAGTTGTTATTGTTGAAAGATTGGGTAAATTTGATAGAGTTTTAGAATCTGGGTTTAATTTTATTATTCCTATCATTGAAGCACCTCGTGCAATTGATTGGAAGACAACTCAAAGAGGCTTTGATGGATCAACTTATTCTCTCATTCAGAAAAGAACAAGAATTGATTTAAGAGAAGCTGTATATGATTTTCCTCGTCAAAATGTAATTACAAAGGACAACGCTTCAATTAGCATAAATGCGCTTTTGTATTTCCAAATCGTTGATCCAAAATCAGCAGTGTATGAAATCCAAAACCTTCCTGAAGCTATCGAAAAGTTAACACAAACAAATTTAAGAAACCTTGTAGGTCAGCTTGATTTGGATGAGTCTTTAGTTTCAAGAGACAAGATAAACCAAGAGCTAAGAGCTATTTTGGACGATGCAACAAACAAATGGGGAGTTAAAGTAAACCGTGTTGAATTGCAAGATATCATCCCTCCTGCTGATATACAATCAGCGATGGAGAAACAAATGAAAGCTGAACGTGATAGACGTGCTGCTATTTTGGAGGCAGAAGGCTTGAAAAAATCTGCAGTATTAAAAGCTGAGGGTGAAAAAGAAGCTGCAATCAATAGAGCAGAAGGTGAAAAACAAGCTAATATCTTGAAAGCTGAAGGTGTTGCACAAGCTCGTATTTTAGAAGCTGATGGTGAAAAAGAAGCTATTCAAAGAATAATTAACGCTTTAGCTGATAAGGGCCAGCCTGATAAATATTTGATTGCTATGAAATATTTAGAAACTATGAAAAATATAACATCAGGACAGAATAATAAGGTGGTTTACATGCCTTATGAAGCAACTGGCATATTAAGCTCTGTTGATGGTATTAAACAAATGCTAGATAGCAATAAGTAATTTACAATTAAAAAAAACTTATGTTATAATGTATTTGCAAAAGGGATAATGAAAGGATTTGATTATGAAAAAAACTTTATTCTCATTAGTTGCTTTATTAAGCGTTACAGGTGCAGTTTTTGCATATAATTACGATACAACTTTACCGTTACCTGGAAAATCTATTGCAGATACAAAATTGCAAGAAAATACTTTATTTACAGCTTATATGTTTGCACATAGAGTTGCAACTCCTGATTGTAAAGATTTTGCGATCGTTGATACAGCAGTTTCAAAAGAAAAAGTTGATAATAAGTGGCAAGAAATTTGGACAATTAACGCTTGTTCAAAATCTGCGCTAGTTCCTATTAATTTTGAGCTAAAAGAAGGCGATGATGCTACTTATGCAATCGATCCAATGGGAGTAAGAGTTATTTCTAAATAAGTTTTAGATAAGTAAAACAAATACCCAAAAAACGAGATTAAAAATCTCGTTTTTTTATTGCTAAAAATTATTTAAAATGATTAAATATCAAAGAATTAATTACTTTTTCCAGCTCTATAGCCACAGAAAGCATATATTGCAGGTAAGAGCTTATCAATATGCAATTTACCTATTATTGGGAATTTTGCCAGTACCAAAACACCAACTAAATCATCAACGTTTGCGATTGAATCTAATAATGACAATTTCCTATCAGGATGCTCGTCTTTCGGATCACAAATGATGTTAGATAGCGAAGCTGCGCCATGCATTCCTATTAAAATCGTAGCAGCTATTGAGCCTAGCTTCGCCCAATTATTATTTAGTCCCTTCGTTGTTTCACACCATCTCAAAGTTGCACCAGCTAGCCAAGTTGGAATAGCTGCGTTTAAAAACTGGAAAACTCCCTCTTTACTTTTATTCAAATTTGTTTGAGCATCATTACCTATCATACCAACAGAAACACCACCAACAATTGGTGCTCCTGATAAAATCAGCATGTCTTTTAAAGCATATTCTAATTTAAGAGGGTTTTTAACTCCCTGTTTTTTCATCATAAATATCATTGGAATAATTGTACCAATTATAGCACCTGCCGCTGCCTGAATTTTATCAACCGTTTTAGACTCCCTTGATAAACGATTTCTGCGCAACATAAATTTTTCAACAGACTTCTGCACCCGTTTATTAGGAGCTTCTGGCGATACGTCCATTTTTTCAAGATATCGATATTTTATTCTATCATTTGCATAATTATAATTTGTTGGGATACTAGTCATATCTACCTTGCTTTTAATTGGATTATAGCTTGCACAAATTTTTCTTTCAAGTTTACAAGTAAAGAATTGTTAAGTTAAACAAAAAATTTAGCAATTATTTGAATTTATCCGTTTTAAAATGAATGAAAGGAAAGTATTATGGCTGTTAATCCTATTATTACTCAAAAAATTGATGAAAACTATTCTCAAGTAGAAATCCAATCCAAAAAGGCAAGGACAAGATATTTCAAAGTTCCAACAGAGAAAGCTGACGAATTTTGCACAAGCTACAAAAAGCGAAATAAGCGTGATACTTTCATTTCAAATGCTGCTTTCATAGGCTCAGTTATCGCTGGTTGCAGTATTCTAAATGCTATCACAAAAAATATAAATTCAGCTGCTAGAATTGCACTAGGAATTATCGCTGGCGTATTATCAGCTTTTGGAGCAGAAATCGGAGTACGAAGCGTACTGGCGCCTAAACATGAACAATTTGTTCAAAATTTTGGTGCAGAAGAATTCTACCCAGAAGAAGAAAGCTCACCAACTGTCACTGATATTATTAAATAGCAGAAGCTCCTGAGACAATTTCAACCAGCTCTTGAGTAATAGCTGCTTGACGAGCTTTGTTATAATCAATAGTTAATGTTGTAATCATTTCTTCTGCGTTATTAGAAGCAGCTGACATAGCTGTCATACGAGAAGCTAATTCACTTGCATTTGCTTCTAGAAGTGCTTGATAAATAGAGTTTGTAATATACATTGGAACAACTTGCTGAAGTACTCTATGCGCAGATGGATCAAATTCCATAACTGGATCTAATTCGTGGGTTTCTGCTTTCTCTACTTCTACTGGCAAAATTTCCCAATCAACGATATTATAAGACATCATGTTATTAAAATGAGTTGTTATAATATCAATTTTATCGATTTTGCCACATACAAAGTCGTTTGCAATATCTTCTGCTATTAAATTAGCACCCAACGCTGTTGGCTCATTTGCTACTGCTGTATATCCATCGCGAAGCTCAAAATTTCCATTTTTGTGTTTAAATCCAGAAATCGCTTTTTGTCCAACAGGATATATAACCGTTTTTATGCCTTTTTCAGTATTTTCTTTAATTCGTTTTAAAGTAGTTTTTATTATATTTGCATTATAAGCGCCTGCTAAACCTTTATTAGAAGTAATTACAAGCAAGCCTTCAGTTTTAACTTCGCGTCTTGTAAGAAGTGCTGGGTAGTTATCAATACCTTTATCTACTTTCAAGCCGGCTACTGAAAGTTCGGTTACTGTAGCTAACATTTTTCTAAAAAGATGTAATAATTCATCAGAAAATGGACGTGCTGCTTTTACTGTGTTCTCAGCTTTCTTAACCTTAGCTGCAGCAACCATTTTCATTGCTTTTGTAATCTTTTTAGTGTTTTGTACACTTCCTATTCTGCTTTTAATATCTTTTAAGTTTGGCATTTTTATTTTCTCTCTTTTATAAACCCTATTGTAGCAGGTTTTGTTCTATCCATAAGCAAGTCTATTGCTTCATAAATTCTGCTCATATCTTTATTATAATCTTTGCAATGTTCTATAAAATAGCTTTCTAATTCAGAAATTCTCCTTGCTAAGTCTTTATTCTCAATTGCCCATTGTCGCATTTGCACAAAAGTATCCATAATTTGAATATTTATTTGAATAGCTCTTTCAGAACGAAGTACAGAAGATAGCATTGCAACACCTTGTTCTGTGAAAACATATGGCAATGTCCTTCTACCTCCTCGTCTACTTTTTGAAATTTCAGATTGTGACTTCAAATATTCATTTGATATCGCAAATTGCGATATCAAAAAATCATTTTCATCTTTTGTTAACTGAAACATAAAATTAACAGGAAATCTTGTAATATTTCTTTTTACAGCTTCATTAAGACGATGTGTAGGAACCTCATACAAATCTGCAAGGTCGCTATCCAGCATTACCTTGTATCCTCTAATTTCATATATTAAATTTTTAATTTGTACCAGTTCGTTCATATATTATATCTTTTATTTAAGGTGCCAAATTGGCACCTTGAATATTATAATGTTTTACAGTATGCGTTTAATTGCGCTCTTAATGCTTCTTTATCTTCATCAGATAGCTTATCGCCTTCGTTCAAGCGTTTATCCAATTCTGGCATATTAGCTTCAAAATACTCAAACCAACCAGCTTTAAATTCTTGAACTTCTTTGTTTTCAACCTCATCCAAGTAGCCTTCGTTAGCTGCAAACAAGATTGTTACTTGTTGAGACACAGTTAAAGGCTTATACTGAGGTTGTTTAAGAACTTCTGTCAACTTTTGTCCTCTTAGAAGTTGCTTTTTAGTTGCAGCGTCTAAGTCTGAAGCAAACTGAGCAAAAGCTTCCAATTCTCTAAATTGAGCTAAGTCCAAACGAAGCTGACCACCAACTTGTTTAATACCTTTAGTTTGAGCAGCACCACCTACACGAGATACTGATAAGCCTGCGTTAATAGCTGGTCTTACACCTGAGTTGAACAAGCCAGTTTCCAAGAAAATCTGTCCATCTGTAATTGAAATTACGTTTGTTGGAATATATGCAGAAACGTCACCAGCTTGAGTTTCGATAATAGGAAGTGCAGTAATACTTCCACCGCCTAATTCATCCGATAATTTAACAGCACGTTCCAATAATCTTGAGTGTAAGTAGAATACATCACCTGGGTATGCTTCACGTCCTGGTGGTCTCTTAAGAAGTAATGACATCGCACGATATGCTTGAGCGTGTTTAGTTAAGTCATCATATATAATCAAAACGTGTTTGCCTTGTTCCATAAATTCTTCTGCCATTGCAACACCCGCAAATGGAGCGATATATTGCAAAGGAGCTGGCTCATTAGCTGTTGCTGATACTATGATTGAATAATCCATCGCACCGTGTTTTTCTAATGTTTTAGCTAATTGTGCAACTGTTGAAGCTTTTTGACCAATAGCAACATAAATACAAATTACGTCGCCACCTTTTTGATTCAAAATAGTATCTATAGCAATAGCAGTTTTACCAGTTTGTCTATCACCAATAATCAATTCACGTTGTCCACGTCCGATTGGTGTTAAAGCGTCAATAGCAGTTAATCCTGTTTGTAAAGGTTGGTGAACTGATTTACGGGCAACAATACCAGGTGCTACTCTTTCAATTGCACGAGATTTATCAGTTAAAATTTCTCCCTTACCATCAATTGGTCGACCTGTTGGGTTAACAATTCTACCAATTAAAGCATCACCTACAGGAACTGATGCAATTCTTCCAGTAGTTTTTACACTCATACCTTCTTTAATATGAGTATATTCACCTAAGATTACAACACCAACATTGTCTTCTTCTAAGTTCAAAGTGATACCTAAAGTACCTTTGCCATCTTCAAACTCTACAAGCTCGTTTGACATAACATTTCTTAGACCATAGATACGGCAAATGCCATCACCTACTTCTAGAACAGAGCCAACATTTGAAACTTCTGCTTTTGCTTCATAGTTTCTGATGTTCTCTTTTAATATTGAACTAATTTCATCAGGATTTATTACTGCCATTTTTTATATTATCCTTTCTTACTTATATTAATATTCCATCGTATTTTGCTTATCCAAATTACAAGCTCTTTATTTATTCTCTCTGGCAAAATACTAGATTATTTTACCACCTTTTATATTATCCTTTCTTACTTAAATTAATATTTCATTATGTTTATAGAATATTCTTATTCCTATCCCTTTATTATTTCTTTACTTAAATCTTCTAATTTATGTTTAATACTATTATCTATTACTAATTCATCAATTTTAAAGATTAATCCTGCAATAATATCTTCATCTACGCCCCACTCAACAACGATGTCTTTGTTAAGTTTTTCAGCGATTTTTGTTTTGATATCTTCTTTACGCTCATCATTTAATTCAATTGCAGATACAACATTGATATGAGCGATATTTTTTATTCTATTTAACTCTTTCTCAAACTCTATTGCTATGTCAGAAACAATTCCCACACGTTTTCTTAAATTCAATACGAATAAAAAATTATAAACAATAGGCATAATTGAGTTTTGGAATAATTTGCATAAGACAACTTGTTTTTCTTCAGTCGAAACAGATGGATTATTAATCACGTTTGAAAGCTCTTCAGAAGAATCTATTGTCTGAGCGATTTCTCTTAAGTCATCTAAGATATCCTCTTTAGAAATATTATCATCCTCTTGAGCCAATTCCATAAGTGCAAGAGCCCAACGTTTTGCCACTAATTCGCAGTTTTTATCTTTAACTCCGCCCATTATTGATTAACTCCTTCTATAGCTTCTATGCTTTCATCAATAAGTTTGTCATGCAAACCTTGATTCCAGCTTAATTCATTTATAATATGGTTTTTCGCAATTTCTACAGATGCCAATGATGCCTTTTTAAGCAAATCATTTTTTAATATTACACGGCTGTTTTCAATAGCTTTTTCTGCGTTTTCTTTTATGATAAGAGCTGTATTATTACCATCTTGCAAGATTTTTTCACCCACTAGCTTAGCATTATCTTCGCTTGCTTTCAAAATAGACTCAATCTCTTTCTCGATATTTAACATAGAGTTTTCAATTGAGCTTAAACGAGCTTCTGAGTCTTCTTTTACAGTTTCAGATTCTTTAATCTGAGTCTCAATTACAGCCTGCTCCTTCTCCAACATTGATTTTGGATGAACAACATTTTTCATTACAAGAGCAATAACTAGCGCAAAAACTATAAAGTTCGACATCACCGCTCTAGATGTTGATGATAGAATTTCTTTAAAAACAAAATCCATACCTGGATAGATTATTGCTAAAATCGCAATAACAGATAATAAAATTAATAACCCTTTACCTACTTTAACAAGTTTTTCCATCAATTATTTCCTATCCTAATGGTATAAAATTTCGTCTACCTTACTATTATCAAAGCCTTGAACTTCACTTCGATATCCAATAACTTTTTCTACGATATCATTGGCTAAGTCTGTCATAGATCCTTTTAAGCCTTCTTTTACTTCATTAGAAAGATTTGAAAGCTCAATTTCAGATTTTTCGACATCTTCTTTAGTGGAATTCTGAGCTTCTGATACGATATCTGCTCGCTTAGATTTATAATCCTCTATTTTTTCATTGTATTTATCCTTAGCAGTATCTTTTGCGTTGTTCAACAAGCTCTCTTTTTCATCAGAAATCGCAACAATCTTAGCATCATTATCTTTTGCACTTTGATAATTATCAGATACAAATTTTCTACGCTCCTCCATTATATTCAATATTGGAGAATACAAAATTTTATTCATCAAAAAGACAAATACTACGAATGTTATTATTGTTGCAAAAAAAGTTCCGTTAAATTCCATGTTTTTCAACCCTTTGGCGGGAGACATCCTACCGTTTTACTAACTTATCTGTAGCTTTACTTTGAGGTTGACTAGTTGCTTTACTTTTTAATTAGTAGTTTTATCAATGTCAACCGACTAAAGAACTACGTGCGTAGCACCTTAGCCCATCATGCCTGATAATTTCATAGCGATAACTAACGCATAAATAGCACAAGCTTCAGCTAACGCAGCACCAACTAAGAAGAAACCAACTGCTTTACCAGCGATTTCTGGTTGCCTAGAAATTGCATCCATCAAACCTTTTGTTGCAAAACCGATACCTAAACCTGCACCAGTAGCACCAAAACCCATTGCAATACCTGCACCTAATTGAGCCATTTCTGAAATTGTTTGTACATCTGCCATTTTTAAATCTCCTTCTTATTTATTATTTATTTTATTAATGATTTTCATTTACTGCAGTTGCAATATATACAGTTGTTAGCATTGTAAACACCAGCGCTTGTACACATGCAACTAATATTTCAAAAAACATAATCGGCAATGGTAATCCCCAAGCAATAAGCCCTAAAAGAGCTGTTATTAGGATTTCACCCGCCAAAATATTACCAAAAAGTCGTAGCGCAAGAGTCAAAGGTCTTGTTATCAATTCCAATATTTCTACCAACATTGAAATAATTCCAACAAAAGAAAATTCATGCAATAAGAATTTCCCTTTCTTCTTAATCAACCCAGCTACTACATAATAAATTAATACAATAACTGCAAGTCCTGCAGTCAAGTTTATATCATTAGTAGGCGAAGCAATCTCACCTTGTTTTAATTCAATCATCTTTAATGGTAGTTGACCCATTAAATTTGCTGTTACAATAAACAAAAACAATGACGCAATAAGCGGAAAGTGTTTTCTACCGCCCTCGTGTATCATCCCAGAAATCAGACCATCAAAATACCCAAGTATTTTTTCAAAAACTAATTGCATTTTTGAAGGGAATATTGACAACTTTCTTGTTGCAATAAATGATACAATCAATAAAAACGCCATTGCCGCCCACATTGTAGTAAGCGTATCCATATTAAAAGTCATATTTTGCCCAAATATAACTCTTTCAACCATCCAATGCCCGTGGCTCATTGAATAACCTCATCTCTCTCTCTAATAAAAAGGTCTCATAACCCTTCGTTAATACTAGCATATTTTTTGCTTTTTTACAAGTACACTAAACGGATGGTTATATTTGTTCTTACTTCTTATAAATCTTAATAAATATTTAATACTCTATGCATGCACAAGTCCGCCCTTTTATGGTACAATTTTTGTGTAATTTTATACAGTAAAAAAGAAAGGGGCTTACGCATGACTAATTTAGACAAAATTATGAAGCCGAAATCAGTTGCTGTTATTGGTGCATCAACCAAAGAACACACTATTGGTTCCGACATTATGAAAAGATTACAAGAGTACAAATTCAATGGTAACATCTACCCTGTTAACCCAAAAGGTGGAGTAATCGAAGGCTTACAAGCTTACACTTCAATCCTTGAAGTTCCAGGTGAAGTTGATTTAGCAATAATCGTTGTTAACCAAAAATTTGTTTTAGATACAATCGATCAATGCCATCAAAAAGGCGTTGGCGGTCTTGTTGTTATTACAGCTGGTTTCAAAGAAACTGGTAAAGAAGGTGCAGAAGCTGAAAAACAACTTCTTGCAAAAGTTCAAGAATACGGTATGAGATGTGTTGGCCCTAACTGTTTAGGTGTTGTTAACACTCACCCAGAAATTAGACTTGACGGATGTTTCGCTGAAACATTACCAGAAAGAGGACACATTGCATTCGTTTCTCAATCAGGCGCTTTAGGTGGCGGTATTCTTAATATTCTTAAAGACCTTAACCTTGGTTTCTCTCAATTCATTTCAATTGGTAACCAAGCTGATGTTAACGCTGAAACAGCTATGGAATATTGGGAAAATGATGAAGACGTTGATCAAATCCTACTTTATATGGAATCAATCGCTAACCCATCAAACTTCAGAAAACTAGCTACAAGAATTTCTAAGAAAAAACCTATCTTAGCTCTTAAAGCTGGTCGTTCTGCAGCAGGTGCTAGCGCAGCTTCTTCTCACACAGGTTCATTAGCTGGTGCTGATAAAGCAGCTAACGCATTACTTGCTCAATCAGGTGTAATTAGAGAATACTCTTTGAAAAACCTATTCTCAACAGCTAAAGTATTTGCTAACTGCCCTATTCCAAAAGGAAACAGAGTAGCAATCATTACTAACTCAGGTGGTCCTGGTATTATGGCTACTGACGCTATTTGTGAAAACGGTATGCAAATGGCTCCTATTACTGAAGAAACAAAAGCTAAACTAAGAAGCTTCTTACCTGCAGCTGCTTCAGTTAAAAACCCTATCGATATGATTGCATCAGCTCCAATTGAACACTATACACAAACTTTAGAAACAGTTATTGCTGACGAAAATGTTGATATGATTATGGTAATTTACTTACCATTCTTAGGCTTGAAAGACATTGATGTTGCTAAAGCATTAATGGAAATCAAAGCTAAAAACCCTCAAAAACCTATCATTGGTGTATTTATGACTACATCAAACTTCTTCACTACAATTTCTGAAATGGATGTTAATATGCCATTCTTTATGTACGCAGAAGAAGCTGCTGAAGGTTTCTTGAGATTAGATCAACAAAGAAAATGGATTGAAAGACCAGCTGGTTCAATCCCTACATATAGTGTAGATTACGACAAAGCTAAATCTATCATTGCTCAATCTATTAACGAAGGTAGAGATCAGCTTACAACTCGTGAATCTATTGATGTATTAGATGCTTACGGTATTAGAGTTTGTAAATCAGGTTTTGCTACAACTGAAGACGAAGCTGTTGCAATCGCTAACTCAATTGATTATCCAGTTGTTATGAAGATGACTTCTAAAACAACTTCTCACAAAACTGATGTTGGTGGTGTAAGAGTTAACATTCAATCTGAAGCACAATTAAGAGCTGAATACCAAGACTTAATCGCAAAATTAACTGAAAGAGGATTAATCGACGGTCTTGAAGGTGTTATCATCCAAGAAATGGTTAAAGGTAACAGAGAAATGGTTTGCGGTATCGCAACAGATCCTCAATACGGACCAATGATGATGTTCGGTTTAGGTGGTGTATTCATCGAAGTTATGAAAGACGTAACTTTCAGAATTGCTCCACTTACTGATATTGATGCTAAAGAAATGATTAAATCAGTTAAAGCTTACAAACTTCTTGAAGGCGCTAGAGGTACTAAGCCTGCTCAAATGGAACAAATCGAAGAAACATTATTGAGACTATCTCAACTTGTTAACGATTTCAAATTCATTGATGAGTTAGATATCAACCCATTGTTGATTTCTGAAAAAACAGGTGAAGGTATTGCAGTAGACGGACGTATCAAAGTAAGAATGTCTGAAGCTCAAGAAGCTCTAGGATATTGTTGCAAAGACGGCGTTTGCGCTTGTGGTCTGTAAGATTGAAATAGATATGAAAGGCGGATTTTGTTTTTAACAAAATCCGCCTTTTTAATTATCCTTAATGAACTGGAAAATATGTTGCTAATATATTATGATATTAGATGTATTATTGGTGAGGAGTTAAAATGTTTCGAAATATATTTTTAACGATAACAGCTTTATGTTTTACGGTATCAGTTTGGGCGGCTGATTTTACCGTGCAAAAGCTTCCGAACGGTCAGACTATTGTTGTTCAAGAAAATCATAGTAATCCAATAGTAACTATTGATACTTGGGTTCGTACGGGTTCAGTTAATGAAACGGAAGCAAATTCAGGTGTTGCACACTTTTTAGAGCATTTATTTTTTAAAGGAACTAAGAAACATCCAGTAGGTGAATTTGATAGAGTCTTAGAATCAAAAGGTGCAATTATAAATGCTGCAACAAGCAAGGATTTTACACATTACTACATAACTATTCCGTCAGAATATTTTGACAAGGCATTAGAGCTTCACGCAGATATGTTAACAGATCCTCAAATCCCTAGAAAAGAATTAGAAAAAGAGCGTAAGGTTGTGCTTGAAGAAATTTCAAAAGATTTAAATACGCCGGCAAAGAAAGTTTATAACAATTTAAATGATTTGATGTATACTCATCATCCATACAAAAGAAAAGTTATTGGCTCTACAGATGTTATCTCAACAATCAGACGAGAAGAAATCTTAGAATTTTTTAATAATTTTTATATTCCATCAAATATGATAACTGTTGTTGTAGGTGATGTTGATACTTCAAAAGTTGTTGAAAAAGTCTCTCAAGCGTTCAATTCAGAATATAAAAAACCAATAAAAAAACATTTTCGCAAAGAGTTTCCGATTTTTACTCAAAAGCGAAAAGTTGAATATGTTGATACTCAATCTGGATATATGATGATTGGGTTTAGGGGTGTGAATATCTGTGATAATGAAACTTTTGCGCTTGATGTTCTTGCAGAAATTTTAGGTGGTGGTAAATCTTCAAAATTTTATCGCAATATCAAAGAACAAAAAGGTTTTGCATATTCTATTTCAGCATCAAATGGAAGTTATCGTGATGACGGAATTTTTTATATAAGTGCAAATTATCTGCCTGTTAATGCTGAAAAAGTCGAAAAAGCTATTTTTGATGAGATTACATATATTCAAAAATATGGGGTTACTGATGAAGAGCTAAATACTGCTAAAAAGATGATTGAGCAAGAGACATATTATTCAAGAGAATCTACCTCAAATATATCTTCAGAGTTAGGTTATATTTTAACTTTGACGGGTTCTGCTGATTTGTACAATAATTATGTTGAAAATATCAAAAAGGTTTCAGCTAATGATGTTCAACGTGCAGCGCAGAAATTTCTTGGAGTAAATAAATCTGCAATTTCGATTGCATTACCAAAAACCTTAGATAAGCCTAAGCAAAAGGTAGAAAAAAATCATTCCGCACAAAAAATATCAGAATCAAATGGGACTTCAAAGTATATAATTGATAATAAATCAACACTTTTACTCAACAAACATACCAATAATGATATTATTGCGATGAGTATAATTGCAAAAGGAGGCGAGTTCTTAGAATCGGTTATCGGTGAGGGAACGCTGGTAGCAGGGACAATTTTGAAGGGTACGCAAAAGTATTCTTCTCAAGAATTAGCCCAAATAATGGAGCAAAATGGTATTAAAATAGAGCCAAGTTGTAGTGAAGATTATTTCATTGTTAATGTTCAAACGACAACGGCTCAAATCGATTTGACACTCGAAATATTGGATGAAGTTTTAAACAATGCTTTGTTTGATGATTATGAAATAGAGAAAAAACGCTCTGAAATTTTGAACAAGATACGTCAACAGCGAGATGTTCCAATGAATATAGCTTTAGAAGAGTTTAAAACTAAAATATTTGAAAATGGTGTATATTCTAATACAAACAAAATTCTTGAGAGGACTTTGCCAAGTGTAACGAGAGAAAATGTTTTAAACTATTACGACAAGGTCTTAGATTCTAAAAATGTAGTTGTATCAGTAAATGGTAATGTTGATTCTGATAAAATTATTTCAGCTTTTGGGGCGATTTTAACTAATAAAAATCAGCCAGAATTCAAGTATTCAAACCATACAGTAACAAAATTATCAGCACCTCAAATTACAACAAAAAATATTAAAGATTTACAGACTTCTTGGTTGTTTTTAGGTTGGCAAACTGCAGGTGTAAAAGATGTAAAAGATTTTGTTACGCTAAAAATTATTAATACAATACTTGGTAATGGTATGAGTAGTAGATTGTACAAGAATTTAAGAGAACAAGATGGCTTGGCATATCAGCTAGGTTCAAGCTACACTCCAAAAGCTCTTGGAGGGATTTTTGTAACGTATATTGGAACGAATCCCGAAACTTTAGATTATTCAAAAAATAAAATTAACGCAGAGATAGAGCGTTTGAAAATGGAATTTGTTTCAGATAGCGAATTGCAAGATGCAAAAGACAGGCTGAAAGGCAGCTTTTTAATAGCATTAGAGACTAATTCTGAGAAAGCTTCAACTGTAGGGCTATTTGAATCTATTAATCTTGGATATGATTTTTATGAAAAATATATCAAAATGATTGATGATGTAAGCGCATCTGACATAATAAGAGTTTCTAATAAATATTTTAACAATATTTATGTAGAATCTGTCGTGAAATAGCATTTTATGCAAAATGTTATCTTACTTTGTTTTCATTTCCAGCAATAAGTCTTTTAATATTTTCTCTGTGTAAATATACAATGTAGATTGCTCCAAGTGCACAGTAGCAAACATAAGCTATCGGAGCTCCGAAGAAAAACATTAGGAATGGAGAAATCAATAATGCTATTATTGAACCTACAGAAACATATTTTGTAGTGTAAGTAATTGTTCCCCAAATTACAGCGATTAAAGCTCCAACAATAAAGTTAAGAGCGAGAATTGTTCCGACGCCAGATGCTACAGATTTGCCGCCCTGAAAATTAAGGAAACAAGATTTGCTATGTCCAATAATAACAGCTACAGCGGCAAGCACTGGAGCGAGTCCTATTGTCGCAAAAACGCTTACAAATACTTTAGCTAAAACAACTGGTAAAGCACCTTTAAATGCATCCAATAAAAGGGTTGCAAAAAACCATTTTTTGCCCAAAACTCGTTTGACGTTTGTTGCTCCTGTAGATCCAGAACCGATTGTTCTTATATCTTCTCCAGTTTTTGATTTTACAATCAAATAGCCGGTCGGTATTGAACCAATTATATATGCAATAATTACTGTTAATCCTAATTGTAAAAATAAATCCATTTTCATACCTCCAAATATAAATACTATTGTATCAAATATTTGCCAAAAGTGCTAATATCATTTAAAATTGTTTTATGGATTATGAATTTTTGGACAGCTCAATTGAAAGGGAAAATTTAATTTTACCAAATTCGGATAAAATTAATCCTTTTTTGTTAAAAAATAATAATTTGGATATTATAAAAGCTGTTGATTTTATTGCTTCTGAGGAAAAATTTCTTTATATTCACGGATTTATGGGAACTGGTAAGCGTCAGTTTATAAACTATGTATGTGAATTTTTGAGTAAAGATGTTATAAAACTTGAATATTACTGTAAAGCAGCTACCGTCTGTGATGATATTTTGCTTGCTTTTAATGAAATTATAGATAGTAATTCTATTTCAAAAGCAATAAATTTAAATGCAAAGATTACAACTTTGGGGGTTAGATTTCAACAGAATATTTCTTCTATTAAGAAGCCTTTCTTGATAATTTTGCATTCTCTTGATGATGTATTGGAAGAAAATATGTGGCTCATAAAAGATAATCTTGCAAATATTGCTAAAGAAAATAATGTTAAAATTATTGTTTCTACAAGGGCTATGAAACCTGATGTCTTGGGTGATTTGCAAGAAGATAGAAAAATATTCTTAAAAGCATTTACTAAAGATATATTCAAAGAATTTTTGGTTTCAAATGGTTTAAGTGTTTCTGAAAAAACAGTTGAAGATTTTTATAAATACACCAGAGGCTATTATTATTACGCAGCGCTCACTGTTAAAATTGTTCAAGCAATGAATTGTGATTTAAACGAATTCTTGCAAAAGTTTAATCAATCAGGCTTGAGTTTTGATTCTTATCTCGGTGCTACTTATATAAATTTAGTTCCAACAACAATTAGGAATTTTTTCTGGTTTTTAAGAACGATAAGACACGGGCTAACGCTAAATGCTCTGGCTGTTTTTGAATTGTACGATGAGTTTTCTATCGAGTATTTGAAAAAAAATCTCATGGTTTTTCAAGCAGGAGAAACTATTTATGTTCAAGATTATTTCTTGCAAAAAATTGACATATCAATCCCTGATAAGACTCAAATTAAATTACACAAATATATTGTTGGCATATACGAGAAACAGTTAAAAGAATCTCTTATGAATCGTGTAATTTTAATATCACGTCAAGCTTTGCGGGCTGAGATAGAATATCACAACCAATGCATTGTTGATATTGAAAACGGGGTAAAAACGGTTGCTGAAGAAATAGTTGCGGACATAGAGTCTAAAGAAATAAATGTAGAATCGGCTACACTGTCTATACAGGCAATGTTAGAAAAAGCATTAGGTTTTGCGCAAGAAAAAAAATATACAGAAGCTATTGAGTCATATAAAAAACTTATTGAAATCGAAAATATTGATTTACAGACTCTAGTAGAAGTTCGTTCCAAACTTGCAAACCTTTATAAGCAAATAGGTGAGTATAATTCGGCTGCCTATTATTATGAGTTGGTTGAAGCTTATTATAAACAGAATAAAGAGCTCATAAACTTAAATTATTTATATTATGATATGACTGACCTGTATTGCAAGATGTATAAAAACGAGCGGGCTATTGAAACTATTAAAAAAGTTATTTATTCTGTTGACACCCCACAATCTTTAATGGTTAGTGCTTGTACAATGTTAGGTAATATATATTCTGATGCGAACAATGCGAAAGAAGCATATTTATATTACAAAAAAGCATTAGAGTCTTTAGATGAAAATGTAGACAGTTCAGTATTAGCTGAGTTGTATTTTAAATATGCTTTGGCGATTGATGACAAGGGCGATCCAGAAAAAGCCTTTGAATACTATGATAAATGTATTGCTGTAGGAGGCAATAACCCATATTTAGCTTTTGCATACTCAAATATGGCATCCTGCTATTTTGATAACGAAACTTATGATGAGGCGTGGACTTGTTTCAAGAAAGCATACGAACTAGATAAAAAAGACAATAACTATGATGGAATTTATTATAATGCGTCTCATTTGGCAAAAATTGCAATACGCAATGGCTCTAGCAATGCTTTAGAGTTTTTGATGGAAGCCAAAAGAAGTGCAGATTTTATAAATGATGAGTTTTGTATACTTGAATCGACTCTTGCGTTGGGGGATTATTACTATAACAACCCTGCAAAACACAGAGAGAGTTTGAGAGAATATTTGAAAGCAAAAAATATTGCTCAAAAATCTTCAGCTACAGTTGAACAAGCTAAAATTGAACGAAGAATTAATGATATGAAACTTAGGATGAATGCAGAAGATTTTGAGGAAATTGTGAGTAAATATGAAAAATAGTTTTGTGGTTGATTCAGATTTTACTCTCTACAAAGAGGCTTTTTTAGAAGAAAATTCAAAACACAATTTGATTTCTAAAAATGATGAAAAATTGCTGTGGGAAAAACATATTTATGATTCACTAGCTATAAAATTATTCTTAGAAAAATATAATATTAAAAAAGCTAATGTTCTCGATATTGGTTGTGGTGGTGGTTTTCCTTGTCTGCCGGTTGCAATAGAAGTGCCTTTTTTAAATATTGTTGGGGTAGATAGTATTAGAAAAAAGATAGGTTCTGTACAGACGATTTCAGATAAACTAGGTCTGACCAATCTTGAATTAATATGTGATAGGGTGGAAAATATTAGAGGTAGAAAATTCGATGTAATTATAAGCAGAGCTGTAGCTGATATGTCAAAGATTTGTGAATATGCACTTCCCTTACTCAAGAAAGGCGGTTACTTTGTTGGGTATAAATCTAAAAAAGCATTAGAGGAACTTGAGGATGCTAAGCCTGTTTTGAAAAAATATTCTGCAGAAGTTGTTGATATTATTGAATATACTTTGCCACTTGAAGAAGTCTATGAGCGAAATTTGGTATGTGTGAAAAAATTATAGAATCGCTATATGGATTATCTGAAGTAGAGTTCGCAAACTGGATTAGACCTTTTTTGAGTATAAAAGAGGATTCTGACGAAGTGATTTTAGGAGTACGGACTCCAAAACTTCGGAAGCTTGCTAAAACGTATGAAAATATTGATGAGAATACATTACAAAAGCTTTTCGAAAGTTCAATCCACGAAGCAAGAGCTCTAGCAATCTTTGTGATGCTGTTAAAATCTAAAAAAGAACCTCAAAGAATGTGTGAGCTATATCTTAAAAACTTGAAAAGTATTAACAATTGGGACTTGATAGATTACTCCGCTCCACATATTGTTGCCCCCATTGTTGATGCAGAAAAATTAAGAGAGTTGGCAGAGAGTGATTATTTATGGGCTAACCGTGTTGCAATGGTGTCTACAATATATTATATAAAGCAAGGTGATTTCTCTCTTGCAATAGAGTTTGCTAAAAAATTTATGTATCACAAAAGTCATCTTATGCACAAAGCTGCTGGCTGGATGTTGCGAGAAATAGGGAAAAAAGATGAAGAAGTTCTTGTTGATTTTTTGGCGGAATACTCTTCGAAAATGCCAGCTGTTATGCGTAGTTATGCAAAAGAACGATTGAAATAATCCGTAGGGCTAGGAAATCGCACAAAAAAAACTGACCTTCTTGGTCAGTATAAGTATTTTCTCTAATAATTTTGGGAGGAGATTTGGGGATAGTTGATACATGGCATGCTATAACAAATTTCAAAATCATGACACATGCCTCAAAAAAAGTTTTACAAAAGTTTACAAACTAAAATCTACACACCAAAATTATATATTTTAAAAATTTAGCTTAACAGCTCAGTAAGAAGAGTTGCGTTTTCTTCTGCTTTCAAATTGCTGGAAATTTTATTTCTTTTGATATAAACGCGTAAAGCTTCACGGATAAGTTCGCTTCTTGTTCTTTGTTCAGATGAAGCAATATCGTCTACTTTGTTAAGAAAATCGTTAGACATTGAAATTAAGACTCTAGCCATATACCCTCCGTTTCTTCTTATTATATCATATTAAGACCTTATTACAAGAGTATATCTTAAATATATTTTACAATTTTATGAAGCTTCCCCCACCTAGTCTCCCCCGAGCAGGGGGAGGAACTGTTGTTCCCCCCTCCGGCTTAGCCACCTCCCCCGAGCAGGGGGAGGAATGAAAAAAGGCTCGCTTTTCAAGCGAGCCCTGTTGATATTGGTTAAAACTACCTTTATTATTACATGTTTGCATAATATTTTAGTCGTTCAATGAATTTATTAACAAGAATTTTACTACTTATGAGACATTGATGATAATTCAAGCCCCATTCGTCATCAGTTATTACGACGATTCCACTTGCATCATCTTCAGTTTCTATACTTTTAATGAGACCCATTCTATAGCCTACGTCTTCATTATTATTATCTCGACATTCATTTACTTGTAAATACTTAACACTTTTTAAATGTTGCGTGCCATCAGATGTACTAAGCTCAAGAACGTTATTAACAGTGATTGTTTTCTTTTCGCCATAATTATCTTCTGCACCAGTATAACCACCGAGACACATAGCATTTATAACACTGCTATAGTAATTTTTCAAATCTTCAACTGCATGATCAACAGCGGTCTTATCATAGCCTTTATCTTTAAAAGACTCACCAAGTTCTGTGATAGTAGTATGTAAAGGTCCTAAAGCATTTTCACTATCTTTTGCACGTAAAGCAGATTTCCAGCCGTTACACCAGCTGCCAATTGGCTTGTATTGACCTTCTATGAATAATGCATCTTCTATTTCTAAGTTTTCAACTCTATCATCGTCGTCGAAGATTTTTTCCACAGAATCTTTATCGGTGAAGTCATACATTTTATTTATTTTTTCAATAGGTCCGTCTGTAGGTATTGTTAAAGCACCTTTCTCGTCAGCTTTGTACCATTGACCATTTTTTAGTAAGTATCTTTCTTGATCCTTACTAACAATTTGCGCTTTAGTGCCGTCTGAATTGGTTGCATCAGATGAATCACTAACAGTGTATCCGTGTCCTTCCAATTTGTTTTTCATATCTTCTTCAATACCACCATTGACGGTACCAGCGCCAGCTCCTGCACCAGCACTTGCACCAGCACCAGCACTTGCACCAGCGCCTGCACCTGTATCAGCCGGTGCATATTTTTTTGCATCTACTTCAATGCCTTCTTTTTTAAGATCTTCAACAACTTTATTCAAGAATATGTTTTTAGGTGTTGCTTCGCTGTAGTATTTTTGAACTTTTGTATCTGCAATAACTGCAAGTGCAATTCTTGTTAGTTTGTATAAGTTATCAAATTTAGTTGAATTAATTGATGTGGTTGTGTCTAGTGCCTTTATAGCAGCATTTAAGTCTTTTTTCAAATTTTCAGGTAAATCTTTATCTTCTGACACATCTGTTGCTTTATTTTTTAATTCGCCTGCAATTTTAGTAATCTTTTCTTTTACTTTATCAGATGAAGAGTCCATTGCCTTTATTAAAGACTTGCCTTTATTTAGTTGATGCCAAGCACTAATGACATTTAAAACTGGATATGTACCATCTTTTGTCACGCCATTGGCAAGTATTAAAGAATCAGGGTCTGCTTTTTTATTATTGATGTTATCGACAAAATTTACAATGTTATCCTCTACCGCTTTAACATCTTCAAGGCAAAGATCTTTGTATAAAGTTTTTATATCGGTGCCTTTTTTGTCCATATCATATGCGCCATCGTCTAAAAGAACAGTTTGTATTTGTTCAAGATTTGAATTGCACATTTCTTGGAATTCTTTTAGTAGAGTTTCATATTTTTCTTTTGGAGTCTTTTTACTGTCTTGATGATAAATAGCATTTGCTAAATCAGTACAGCTAATATCGTCTTCTTTCAAAGCACTTTCTAGAGCTTTTGCAAGAGGTAATAATCTGTTGAACTTAGTTCTGAATTCATCATCTTCGCCTTTGTTTCCTGAAGAAGTGCCATTGTTGCCAGGAGTTGTAGGGGTGAACCAAGGTGACATTGGGAATCCGTTCATACCACAGCCCCAGTTGTTCATACCACAATTCCAGCCACCGCCAAAACCAAACATTTGTTGGTTTGCTTGCCATGCTGCTTGTCCTAGTGCAAAGTAAGGATTGAAGCTTCCAAAATTTGGAACGCTCGGCATATATAATGATGGTTCTACGCTCATTCGCATGCCAATATGTTCATTATATAAGTATCCAGAGCTTACATAGTCTCCAGTTACCCAGCCAGCATTAAATAGTGGACCGCACATAGTATTTTCTCCTAATATTTTTCTCGTGTTATATATAAAAAGTATTTATGATTTGATAAATTGCCTTTTTTTAACATGCATGTTTACAAAACTTAACATGCTAGAATTCCATGCTGGCATGGGTTTGGGCATGATTGTGATGTCAATTCACCCTCCCCTATTTTGGGAGGTATAGAATTGTGTAAAACTTTCCCTCTCCTGCAACATCCATTGAGTGGGAGAGGGTGCACGAAGGGCGGGTGAGGGAACAGGGTGGGGAGATAACCCGTAGGGCTGACTGTCGTCCTCAGACAATGTCTGGGGACCCAGCTTTTTGAGAGTTAAGTATAAGCTGGATTCCCGTGCAAAGCACGAGAATGACAGGAAGAGCTTCCCCCACCTAGCCTCCCCCGAGTAGGGGGAGGAACTTTTATTCCCCTCTCCTTACAGGAGAGGGGGTAGGGGTGAGGTGGCTACTCATAGGGTGGGGGAGTATATATTTTTTCTATCTTGTAGTAAAATATTGCTATGAGAAAAAAGGTACTAGGGCTTGTTTGTATACTTGCATTATCGTCTGTATTAAATCAGTCAAGTTTTGCTGCGCCATCAGGTGCTTTTGTTCAGCATTATGATGCTGCACAAAATTTTCTCGCTCAAGGACAGTACTCTTCTGCTATCGTTGAGTTTAGAAAAGCTTTAAGAATAAATTATATGGATAATTCTGCAAGGATTGGTTTAATCAATTCTTATCTTGCTCGTGCGACATATTACGCAAATCAAGAAAAAAATTATGAGAAATCGGCTAATGATTTTAGAAGTGCTCTTTTTTACTTAAAAATGTTTCCAACAAAAGAGCAGGCAATTGCTAATTCAGCAAGTATGATTGCTTCTGCTAATGAAAATCTAAACCAATGTCTTCGGGTTGTAAGTTTTGATAAGACGGCTTCAAATCGTTTTAAAAAAGCAGAAGAATTGCGTGCTATGGGAAATTTTTCAGCATCAGCATATGAATTTTCTCAAGCAGCACAAAATGAAACTCTTGCAGGGAGTGCTAATTTGCACATTGCCGATTTGATGAAACTTTTAGGAAATGAACCACGCTCTGCTGATTATTACAAAATAGCACTTGATTTGAAGCCTGATGATAGTCTTTTGCGTATGAAATATGCAAGAACTCTTGATAAATTAGGACGTTATGATGATGCTGTTGCACAATATAATGCCGCTTTAACATATAGTAAAGGCGATATGGAAGTTTTATATGCATTGGAAAGAATTTATCTCAAAAAGCTTGCAATGACGCCATCTGACGCAGAATTGAATGCTAACATCGGAGCTATTAAGCAGGCACAGGGCGATTTTGAAACGGCTTTGAGTTATTATGCAAAAGCTGAGCAGATTAATCCTAGTAATGTTAACACACGTTTGAACGTAGGAACTTTGTTCCAGCAAAAAAAAGAATACTTAAAAGCACTCAAATCTTATGATTCTGTACTTGCTTTATATCCAGATAATGTTCAAGCAAATTTATATAAAGCTCAAGCTTTATCGGAAATGGGAAATAAAAAAGAAGCATTAGAATTATATAAAAAAGTGCTTTCAATTGATCCTGCAAATGCTGTTGCAAAAGCAGAGATTACTGGTGTAATGCAGGCTGCGATGTCTCCTCAAGAGTTTATTGCATATTTATCACAAAATGCAAATGATAAAACAATGCAAGCGACTTTATATGATTATGCAGTAAAAATGCACAAAGATAGCAAGATGGATATTGCAATTTTAGCTTATAATTCAGTTATTAAAACAAATCCTGTGAATGTAGATGCTTATGTAAATTTAGCTATTTGCTATGCATCTCAAAATGATTATAAAAATGCACAAAATATTTTAAATATTGCTAAGTCAAAGTTTCCTACAAATAATCTTGTTTTAAAGACTTTGCAACAGGTTGAAAATGATTCTTTATCAACAATTTTGGCAGAAGCTTCAAAATTATATGAAACAAAAGATTATAAATCTGCATTACAAAAATATTTATCAATTACACCTGCGACAGAAGATTCTTTGCTTGGTGTAGCAGCTTGTTATCAATCTTTGGATGCTTATGACAAAGCGATTGAATTTTATAAAAAAGCAGAGGGAATAAATGCTAAGAATGCAGAAATACCTTATTACATCGGGTATCTTTATTCCGAGCAACAAAAATGGGCTGAGGCGGAAGCTTATTTAAAAAAATCTATAGTATTAAACCCAGAATCAGAGGCTAAAAATTTGTTGGCCTATGTTGTACAAAATACAGCACTTGCAGATTATAATGACGCCGTTAATATGTATGAAGAAAACAAGTTTGACTTAGCATTAGCAAAATTTAATCAAGTGATAAAAAAGCAATCTGACAATGCTTTTGCTTATTATTATAGAGGGTTGATTTTTGACGAGCAGAAAAAATATAAATCGGCTATTGATGATTATAATAAATTTATGTCAGTCTATAAAAATGATGATGAGTATTCCCAATATATAAAAGCTCGGGTTGAGGAATTAAAGCCGTTTGTTGGGGGATAAGTGAAAGATTTAAAAGATTTAATAGCAAGTAAAGTTTCGCTTGCACCGATGGCTGGAATAACAGATTATGTTTTGCGTTCTTTAATTCGAGAACATTCATCGACTTGTCTTTTAACAACAGAGATGATAAGTTCAGAAGCTCTTACGCAAGTGAAAGATACGGATATTGTTGCAAGAGATGAAAATCACTCCCCAATTTCTTATCAGCTTAGTGGGCATAAGCCACAAATGATTGCTGATAGTGCTAAGTATTTGGAACGCTATGCTGATATGATTGATATTAATATGGGATGTCCTGTTAATAAAGTTGTTAAAGGGACAGATGGTTGTGCTTTGATGCGTCACGTTGAACTTGCTGAAGAAATTGTACGCACAGTAAAATCACAAATATCGTTACCATTAAGTGTTAAGTTCAGGCTTGGTTATACTTTTGATGAACTAAACTACGTTGAATACGGTCAAAGAATGCAAAAAGCTGGGGCGGATTTCATAACGATTCATGGTAGAACACGTTCGCAAATGTACGGCGGGAAAGCTGATTGGAAGAAAATTTCAGAGTTGAAACGAAATGTTGATATCCCTGTTTTTGCAAATGGAGACGTTATATCTATAGAGACGGCTGAACAATGTTTGGAAGAATCTCAGGCTGACGGAATTGCGATTGGAAGAGGAGTTTTGGGAGATCCAACATTGATTGCAAGAGTAGAGGAATATTTTAAATCTGGAAAATATTTGCCTGCTCCAAATTTAGAAGAAAAAATTGAATATATGAAAAAGCTTTTATTGCGTGAAGTTGAGTTTCGAGGAGAAGATGTCGGAATCAAGTTCGTCCGCAAGTTTTATCCTTATTATGTAAATGGTTTTTCAGGCGCTTCTAGATGCAGAGGAGATTTGGTTTTGATGACAGATTTAAATAAAATTATTGAAACTTTGGATAAAATAGCTTTAAACTCTTCAAAAAATATGTTAGTATAACATTATAATATTTAGGAGAGTAGCATGAAAAAATCTGCATTTACGTTGTCAGAACTTATAGTTGCACTAGGTATTGTTGCTGTTATTTCTGCAATAATAGCTCCGATGCTTGACAATATAATCCCTGATAAAAATAAACTAAAAGTGATTCAAAACTATAACACGATTAATGAGATTAACCAAAAGCTGTTGGGTGATAATGGTTTATATCCGATAAAACAAGTTTTTGACAGTAATGGTAGATTTGTTATAGATGAATCTGTTTCAGGGCTTGCAAATACTGACAAACCGATCTTAGAATCTGATACAAAATATTCTGGTGACGGGAAATACCGTAATTTAGTTTTTGAGATGCTCGGAGTAGATTCTGATAAAATCGACGGAAAAAAGGCTACGATGAATGATGGATCGGTTTGGGAAATAAGTGACAAAGCGGCTGTTACTTGGCACTACATCACTATTGATATTAACGGCGAAAAAAACGGTAAGAACTGCAGTTATGGTTTATTAACTGGCACTTATCCTAATATCTCTCAATGTGCAAAACCTGATGTTTTTAAATTTTCAGTAGATAAGGATGGAAATGTATATGGAGCAGATCCTCTTACAAGAGCTTATCTTTTAAATCCTACTGATATGCATAGTAAGAAAAAAGATTTTAAAAAAGCTAGTGAACTGCGGATAATTCAATCAGCTCAACCAGGCTTTGAATCACTAGAAGTTAGCCCTTTTATTCGCTAATTTCTTAGGCCATTACCCCAGTCTCTGGCAAACATTTCACCTTTCCCCTCAGGCTTAACTTTGATTAGACGTAAAATGCCTGAGGCAGTTTTGACGTCAATACCGAGTTTTGAAATGTTTATAAAATCTCCTAGTGCTCCGTCATAGTTCTCATTCAAGACCTCTGTTTCTAGAACTTTTATGATTTTTCCTTGATATTCGAAAAAAGCACTAGGACATTTGTAAACTCCTCGAACTAGGTTATGAATTTCTTGAGCAGATTTGTTCCAGTCGATTTTGCACTCTTCTTTTTGTAATTTATCAGCAAAACAGACGCCGTCTTCACATTGTTTTGCTGGACATATTGTGCCATTAACTAATCCAAGTAGTGTTTTTTCTAATAGGACTGGCGATTCGGATGAACATATCTCAAAAAGCTCGGAACAATTCATGTTTGGAGTGATTTCGATTGGGTGCGTCATACAAATATCACCGCAATCGAGCCCGAGCTCGGTAATCATTGTGCAGATTCCAGTTTCTCTATCGCCATTTATAATAGCACGTTGAATAGGGTTTGCGCCTCGATATTTTGGAAGAAGTGAAACATGTAAATTTATTGTTTCATATTTTGGAATATCCAAAACTTCTTGAGATAATATTTGTCCAAAAGCGAAAGTTACAAAAAAATCTGGGTTTAAAGATTTAAGAGCTTCAATTATTTCAGGTTCTTTTCTAATAGATTTAGGTTGAAAAACAGGAATATTATTTTCTAATGCAAAAACTTTAATTGGACTAGGAGTTAGTTTTTGTCCCCGTCCAGAGGGTTTATCTGGTTGAGTTACAACAGCAAGCACATTAAAATTATCTGATTTGTGCAGATAATCTAATGACTTTAGTCCTATATCTGGTGTACCGAAGAAAACAATATTTAGTGTCATTTATTTTTGCTCAACTTCTTTAGCTTTTAGTTCATCAATTTCTTTTGCTAGTTCTGGTTCATCTAGAAGTTTTTCTATTTGAAGAGGTGGTAGGTTATATTTCTTTAGAACTTCTTCCGCTTCAAATCGATTGATGGAGTGATCCACAAATAGAACTCCGTCTAGGTGATCAAATTCATGCTGGATGGCACGAGCAAGAAGTGAACCCTCTTTAGCTTCCATTACAAAAGAACGACCATTTGAATCAAGAGCTTTTATCATTACGTTAGCATAACGTCTTACGTCTGTGTAAGCTTCAGGGAAGCTTAAACACCCCTCATGACTCACACAAGCCCCAGATTTTTTAATTATTTTCGGGTTGATAAAAACAATTGGGTTTAGCGGCTCGTTTCCCGTAGAAACATCTATCACAAAAACTCTTACATTTTCACCAATCTGAGGTGCAGCAAGGCCAACTCCGTTTTGTGAATACATTGTATCAATTAAATCTTGTACAAGATTTTTTATTTTTTGCGAAACTTTATGAACCTCTTTAGACGGTTGTCTTAAACTAGGTTCTCCATACTTTACAACTTTTCTTATAGACATAAATACCTCACTTAGCTATATTGTAGCATAATTGTTTTTATTTATGTAGAGTCCAAATGCTTTTTTGGAATAGAACTAAGAATGGGATTAATTCTAAACGACCAATATACATATCAAGAATAATAATACATTTTGAAATTTCGTGTAATCCATCAAAACTTCCAAGTGGTCCAATAATTTTTCCCAAACCAGGTCCAATGTTTCCTAAAGCACTAACTGCGCTTGAAATACCAACTATTGTGTTTTGCTCAATTATTGCAATTGTAAAAGCTGAAATACCTAGAATTGCTATGTAAAAAGACACAAACATCAGTGTTTGATATAAAACATCTTTTGGAACAGAATATTTTCCAACTTTAATATTATAAACGGCTTTAGGGTGTAAAATTTTAGCCAATTCAGATTTCATAATTTTTGCAACTAGTAACCATCTTACAATCTTTATCCCACCGCCAGCTGAGCTTGCGCAACTACCTGCTAGCATTGCAGTGAAAAGCAAAGCTTTTGAAGTATAATCCCAATTTGCAAAATCAACACTACAAAAACCCGTTGTAGATATAACAGAACAAATTTGGAAAAAAGAATGAGTTAAACTATTGGTTATATCGTAATGTGAATGAATGAAAAGTGATGTTGCAAGTAATAAAGCCAGCCCGATTACGATAGAAAAATATGTTCTAAATTCTTCATTTTTAAATAAAACTAGTGGGTTAAATTTTGACCAAGCTCTATATTGCAAGTTGTAACTTGCGCCTGCAAAAAACATAAAGAAGCATATTATCCATAATACTGAATTTGAGTATCCTATAACAGAATCTGCGTGTGGTGAAAAACCACCACCTGATACGGAAGAAAAAGCATGACAAATAGCGTTAAACCATTCTAAGCCATTAAGCTTTAATAAAATTATTTCTAACAAAGTCATTCCGAAATAAATTTTCCAAAGAGATAGAGCTGTGCTTTTGATTCTTGGTGTTAATTTATCTTCTGTAGGTCCTGGAGCTTCAGCGAAGAACAATTGTCTTCCTGCAATAGCGAATTGTGGAAGAATTGCAATGAATAATACGATGATTCCCATACCACCAAGCCATTGCGAAAATGAACGCCAAAAGAATAAAGTTTTTGGATAATCAAAGTGGGTAAAAACTGTTGCTCCTGTTGCTGTAATACCTGAAGTTGCCTCAAAAAGAGCATTTATAGGAGAAACTCCAAAGAAAAGATATGGAATCATTGCAAATAAACCTGCAAATATCCAAGAAAAAGTTACAACACAAAGACCCTCGCTTTTTTTGATATCATTTACAGATTTTATTTGTTTTGCTCCAGGAATAATATTTTTTAAAGTTATAGAAAGCATAAGAGCTGAAGCTGTTGCAATAATAAAAGGTAGCACAGCTCCTGTTTCTCTAAAAATTAGAGCAGGAATAATAGGTATTAGTAGAACAAAGCTAAAATACATTATTGCAAGTGAAAAAGTGTATGCTAGATACGATAATCTCATTAATCCACCTTGAAATATTCTCTAATTGCAGGAGCGTTTTCACTAGTTGTGAAAATTATTAAATGATCCTCACTCATAAGCTGCGTAGTTCCATTTGGAATGATAATTCTGTTTCTTCTTTGAATAATACCGACAATACCTTTTGCTGGGAGTTTTAAATCCATAATTTTCATTGGTTGGAAGTTTTCTGGAAGAACAATCTTAAGTACTTCGCCTTTACCTTGTTCAACAGTTGCAAGAATGCCAATATTTGTTCCACATAAATTACTTTTTATTTCATTTAGTGATGCAGTTATAGCTGATATTGCAATATCTACACCCACTTTCTGGAATAAATCTGCGTTAGCATTTTTTGTAACTCTTGAAACAACTCTGTTAACACCCAATTGTTTTACTAACAGCGAACATAATAGATTTTTTTCATCATTATTTGTAACGCTTACAACAACATCAGCATTGCTAATTTCTTCTTCGTTTAGTAATTCTAAATCTGTGCCGTCGCCATTAATAATTAAGGTGTTACTAAGCTGTTCTGCTAAGAATTCGCAACGTGCCTCATCTCTCTCAATAATTTTAATATCAAGTTTTAAGTCTTCTAGGCTTTTTGCTAGTTTTAACCCGATATTGCCCCCACCTATTATTGCAACTTTTTTAACAAACTCTTTTTCATGGAAAAATTTTCCTGCAAGAATATCTAACGAATGCGAAAGCCCCATGAATATAACTCTATCTTCTTCTTTTAAGACGGTTTCTCCACTAGGAATGAATAGTTCTTCATTTCTTTTTATGCCTACAATTAGCGTGTCTTTAGGAAACTCACAGTGCTTGACCATTTTGTTAACTAAAGGAGAATTCTCCGCAATTTTGTATTCTAATAATCTAGCCCTTCCTCCGGCAAAGTTTTCTACATCAAGGGCTTTTGCAACAGTAATAATGCGGAAAATTTCTTGTGTTAATAGTTCTTTTGGCCAAATTACTGTGTCAACATACATATCTGAATTATATTCAGCATCCTTAGTTATGCCTAAAGATTGTTTGTAGCTTTCTTTTCTTACAAAACACATTGTATATGCTTCGCTTATATGCTTAACTGTCAAACAAGCTACAATATTGAGTTCATCAGATTCTGTACATGCAATGAAAAAATCAGCATCTTTAATGTTTGCTTGTTTTAAAACTTCAATACTAGAAGCGTTACCGTCAACAAAACTAATATCAAGTTTATTAAAGGCATCAAGTTTGTTTTTTTCTTCATCTATGACTGTAATATCGTTGGCTGTATAAAATTGGGAAGCTATCATCGACCCGATTTCATTTGCACCGAAAATAATAATCTTCATGCTATATATTTAACTGCAAAGAGATAAATAAGTCAATTTACCCTAAAGCCTTTATCAATCCTACAATTTTGCCCACTAGCACCAATTCATTGCTGGAGCTTCCGTTGATAGTTCTAATCCTATATTCAGGATTGTCAGATTTAATGATAATTTCGTCTAAATTTTTTGAAAGGCGTTTTACATAAAATTCATTATTAAAACAGAAAACGTAAATTTTATTATCTTGTATTTGGCTGCCATTCCAATGTTCTACAATAAGTTTATCTCCGTTATCTATTGTGGGGGACATGCTATTGCCTGTGGCGTTGATTATTGAATATTTTTTTTGTTTAGAAAAATTTTCAATAAGCATGGTTGCTATTGGAAGTTTAATCTTGCCTTCTGAAAAAATAATACTACCATTGCCACAACTTGCAAAAACATCTGTATAATAATCGATTTCTGTAATTTCACACTTTTCATCACTATTTTCAACAAGTAATGAAATATTAAAATATTCTTCAATTTTTTTTAATTCACTAACTGTGATTTGACTTTCGTTTTTTATCCTATTGCTAACAGTTTGACGAGTAATACCAAGACTTTCTGCTAAAGCAGACTGATTAATATAGTTTCCGGTCTTCTGAGAAATTAATTGGATGACTTCTTCTAAACGCATTATTTCACCTTTATAAAAATTTTACTTGACAAATGTATCATGACGCCTTACAATATGATACATAATGTTAAATGTTATGTTAATATTTAAACATACAAATTTACAACTGTCAATTATTAGTTAACACATTTACTATTAGAAATTCTGATTAGGAAGAGGCTTGGTATATGAAATACAGGTACAACGTAGCTTGTAGTGAAACTATATCTAAAAATTGGACACCAACTGCGATTGAATGTTACAAAATAGGCTGTGCTTGTTCGAAATGTAATCTAAATAAGTTGTATTTTTCAGATAGTATTTTCAAATGTAAGATGAAAGAAACTGTTATCGAATTAGTAAGGAGATTAGGAGCTCCGGAGGAAAATAGTTATGAATAATAAAAATTCAATGTCAAAGAATAATGGAAAAAAAGGTGGCCGTCCAAAGCAAGACTCAAAAATACGCATAGAATTACCGGATATTGATCTGGTAATTCTTACCCCAACTCAGTACAATTCATTAATAGAAAAATATGGATATGATTTATTAAGAAAATCTCTTTTAATTTTGGACGGCTGGCTTAAAGGGAGAAGTAAATATTCTAAAAAGTATATTGGTAAAAATAATTATGCTCATTTTCGCTCTGACGGTTGGGTAGTAAACGAGGCAAAAAGAAGTTTTAAAACCTCTTTTTTGTAAAGTGTAAACAAATGTAAAGGCAAGTTTTCATGTAGCTCAAACTCAGATATAATGCCCTATATGATATGATATGATATGATGGGATGGGTGAGGAGCAATTAATTTTTCCAAAATGTTTTTAAGTAGGTGTAGGTTGATTAAAAACAGAAAGGTAGGTTAATTTATGTCAGTACAAGCCATAGGAGCTGTGGATAACGCACAGCCAAAACAAAAGAAATCAAATACAGGAAGAGTGCTGGTTGGAACTGCTGTCTCTGCTGGTGGTGGGGCTCTGTTAGGAAATTATGCTATGGATCATTTTTTAAAAGAATGTATTCAAGATGCAAAAGACATGTTAGATCCGACAACTTTAAAACATAAAACTCGTATGAGTTTGGTCGGAAAATCAAATATGACAGAAGAAGCTTTCGAAGCTTGGTGGAAAGTGCATGGGAAATCGCAAATAGAAACAGCAAAATCATCTGCTGAAGAAATCTTGAAAACAGTGAAAAAAGCGAAGACAAAATGGACGTTAATTGGTGCAGGCGCTGCTGCAGGACTAACGTTGTTAATTAGCGCAATATCAAATAAAAAAGCTGAAAAAGCATAAAAAACGGGGTATGAAACACCCCGTTTTTATAAAAAGTAAGAAATATAATTATCCTTAATTTTTTATTTGCTTTGTTCGATTAAATCTTTAATGGAATCCTGTAAATCTTGTCGACGCCATTGTTTTACGGCTTCAGTGTATGTAAAAGCGTTACTACCTGAACTAAATTCAGGTTTACCTATGACTTTTTGTATTTCATCATTTTTAAGTTTTAAATGTTGGTTTAAAAGTCCACTTACAGGCTTACCATTAGTGCTTTCAAGCATATAATCTACTAATCGTTTAGTACTTTCTTCTAAACTTTTTCCTACTTCATATTTGTTTCCGTATCCAGCTAAATCGATTTTATCGTATTTGCCATTGATAAGTCTTGAAAACCATCCTTTAGTAGGGTTTTCTAAGAAAATAAGTATAGAGCTTTTTACGCTATGCATTGCTTCTTCGCAGGCATGAAAGACAAGTTTTACGTCGTACTTTTTGCAAAATTCCATAGCCGTTTTATTATTTTTAAATGTGTCTACGAGTATTTTTCCTTGTTCTGGGAATTTTTTATATAACCCTTCGCATCTTACACTTTTAATTGCCTTGAAATTAGGTGAAGTTGTTCCTTGTACTTGCATAGATTATCCTTTCTTTTATTCTTTAGCTGAATAAAAACACATAAAAAATAATTTTGCTACTTGTAAAACAATTACACTGCAAACCTAAAGTGAACAATGTCTCCGTCTTGAACTATGTATTCTTTACCTTCAAGTCTGGTTACACCTTTATCTTTACAAGCGGTGTATGAGCCACATTCTACGAAATCTTTGTATGACGTAACTTCTGCACGGATAAAACCTTTCTCAAAATCTGTATGGATAACGCCTGCAGCTTGAGGAGCTTTTGTATTTGCTGAACAAGTCCAAGCGTGAACTTCTTTTTCTCCTGCGGTAATAAATGTAATCAGATTCAATAATTTATATACAGATTTAATCATTTTATCGATACCGCTGTCTTCTACACCAAGTTCTTCGAGATATTCTTTTGCTCCGTCTTCTCCTAGTTCTACTAATTCTTCCTCTATTCTTGCGCAGATAATAACAGTTTGTGCACCGTGTGATTTTGCGTATTCTTCAACTCGTTTTGTGTATTCATTGCCATCTTTTAAGTCGAATTCTGAAACGTTAGCGCAATAAATTACAGGTTTTACTGACATCAGATTTAGTTGTTTAATAGCTGAAATTTCGTCTTTGTTGAAATGCTCATCAAGATTTATAAATTTACCTTCGCCTAAAAGTTCTTGAAGTTTTAAGAGTGCATTATTTTCTAGGACAGCTTCTTTATCTCCGCCTTTAGCTTGTTTTTGAATTCTTTGAATTCTTCTCTCAACAGAAGCTAAATCTGCGAGAGCAAGCTCTGTATTGATTATTTCGATGTCGCTAATTGGATCAACTTTTCCAGCAACGTGAATTGTATTTTCGTCATCAAAACAACGGACTACTTGAATAATTGCATCTACTTCTCTTATATTATGCAAGAATTGGTTGCCTAATCCTTCGCCTTGACTTGCACCTTTTACAAGCCCAGCGATATCAACAAATTCTATAACGGTTGGAATAATTTCCTTTGCTTTACATAAATCGTAAAGAATTTTAAGTCTTTCGTCTGGAACTGTTACAACACCGACGTTTGGTTCAATTGTACAGAAAGGGTAATTTGCGCTTTGTGCGTTTTTTGTTGCAGTAAGTGCATTAAATAAAGTTGATTTTCCTACGTTTGGTAATCCTACAATTCCAGCTCTTAGCATATTTATATTTCCTTTCAAATTAAAGATTCAACTTTGTCCATTTTATCATAAAGTTAATATTTTTACACAATAAATATTATATACAAATGAAGATATTTAAACCTTTTGGTGTACTTGTAAAACACTCAAATTTATGCTAAACTTGCCTTAGGGATTTATGCCCTATTTAAGAGAGAGATGAGGTTATTCAATGAGTCACGGGCATTGGATGGTAGAACGTGTTATATTCGGCCAGAATATGACTTTTAATATGGATACGCTTGTAGCAATGTGGGCTGCAATGGGATTTTTGTTGATAATTTCTTTTTTTGCAACTCGAAAAGTTTCTATATTTCCGTCAAAACTTCAATTATTGTTTGAAAAAATACTTGGTTATTTTGACGGGCTTATATCTGGTATGATTCATGAGGGTGGTCGTAAACATTTCCCGCTTATTGCTTCATTATTTTTGTTTATAGTTACTGCTAATTTAATGGGGCAGTTACCTTTAAAAATGATTGAGCTAAAGCAGGGTGAGATAGCATCACCTACGAATGACATAAATCTTACTGCAGGTTTGGCTATTATTGTTTTAGTTTACTATGTGCTTGCGGGAATTATAAAGAAAAAACATAAATTTTTATTACATGAAATTTCTTTTGTTGGGATTATTTCTATGTTGGTAGAAATTTTGGAATTGGTAACAAGACCATTAACTCTTGCATTACGACTTTTTGGTAACATTTTAGCTGGAGAAATTCTTATTACAGCGTTACTAGGATTAATTGCTTGGGGGCTTCCTTTGCCAATAATGTTTTTTGAAATATTAGTTGCTTGTGTTCAAGCATTAGTATTCACAATGTTGACAACTGTTTATATTGCGACAGCAGTAAATGAAAATCATTAGGGTAAATATTTGAAAATAACTGTTTATCTTTAATATTTGATAAAAAACAAAAAAGTAAAACTTATATAATAAGAAGGAGATTTAAAATGGCAAATGTACAAACTATTTCTGAAATGGCACAATTAGGTGCAGGTATTGCAATGGGTTTTGGTGCAATTGGTGCTGGACTTGGTATCGGTTTTGCTACTAAAGGTTTGATGGATGCAATTTCAAGACAACCAGAAATCGCTGGTAAAGCAGTTGGTTTCTTCCTTGTTGGTGCTGCTCTTGCTGAAGCTTGTGCTATCTACGCTTTAGTTATTGCAATGAAATTATCAGGCATGATGGGTTAACTTTTAAAAGCTTGATTGCAAGAGGTTTGACCTTACTGGTGATCTGTTTAAAAAGAATACTGGTAGATACAAAAACAAGTTAGTAGTACGGCGGAATGTATCCCGTCCAAAGCTCGAAAGCGATAGGTTTAAACCAGCCGGTAGCTCGTTCAAAAGGGATACCGGTAGATACAAAAACAAGTTAGTAATACGGTGGAATGTATCCCGCCCAAAGCTTGAAAGCAACAGGTTTGAACCAACTGGTAGCTCGTTCAAAAGGGATACTGGTAGATACAAAAACAAGTTAGTAATACGGCGGAATGTATCCCGCCCAAAGCTTGAAAGCAACAGGTTTGAACCAACTGGTAGCTCGTTCAAAAGGGGTACCGGTAGATACAAAAACAAGTTAGTAGTACGGCGGAATGTATCCCGCCCAAAGGTTATAAAACATGGAATTCAATGCAACATTTTTAGCTACAATAGTTTCTTTTATAGTATTTGTCTTTTTGATGAATAAAGTTTTGTATGCGCCAATTCTTAATATTATGGAAGAACGCAAGGCTTTTATTGATAATAATTATAAAGCTGTTGAAAAAAATGACGCAAAAGTTGATAAGCTCAACCAAAAAAGAGAAGAAAAGCTTGCTGATGCAAAAAACGATGCGAAAGAAAGTTATAATGAAACAATAGAAGAATTTAAAGCACAAAAAAATGAAATTATTGTAAAAGCTCAGAATGCAACTTCAGAAGAACTTGAAAACTCAAGAAAAGAGCTAGAGAGACTTTCTGCTGATGTTAAAGAGGGGCTAAAAGAGTCTATGACTGATTTGGCAAACGATATTGTTGAAAAGGTTATAGGATATAGAAGTGAAGTTCAAGGTTTTGATAATAGAACTGTAGACGAAATTTTATATCATTAGGATGGTTATTGATGAATAATAAAAAATTTGAAATATTAAAATCTTTTGGAAAAGGAATAGTTAAAATATTAACAATTCTTTTAGTTCTTGCTGTAATTTATTATGGTGTTGATTTAGCTTTTCAAAATGTCTTATCATCAACTTCTAGGGCTGTTTTTTCAAACTTTATCTTGTTTGCTCTTATTATTGTTCTTGTAATGAAAAATGTTGTACATCCAAAAGCTATGTTAGAGCAAGCACAGGGTGTGGTAGAAACAGAAATTAATAATTCTGAATCAGCACGAGAAGATTCTGAAAACCGTTTGGAAGCAGCTCAAAAAACTTCTCGTGGAGTGAAGAAAGAAGTCAAAGAAATCCTTAAAAAATCTGAAGAAAATGCCCAATTAGTTGGAGCTAAGATAATTCAAGATGCAGAGCAAACGGCTTTGGTTCTCAAAGAAAATGCGGAAAAAGCTATAGAGAACAATCAGATATTACTAAAAAATGATTTAATAAAAAGAGCATCGCTTGCATCAATAGAGGTTGCAAAAACTCATATTATTAATGAATTAAATAACAATGATGAACTTCATATGAGACTTATTGAAGAGAGCATTGAAGCATTAGTTGAAAATAAAGAAATTGAAGAGGTAGGATAAATGTCATCTTCGGTCAAACAAAATTCTGAATTAGTTGCAAAACGATGGGCTTTGGCTCTAATGGAGCTTGCTTTGGAAGATGAAAATATCTCTAAGGAAGATATTTTAGATGATTTGCGTGAAATATCAGCTACTATTGAATCTTCTGAAGAACTTTCAAATGTGATTAATAATCCGTCAATATCAACTGAAGAAAAACAAATAGTTTTATGTAAAATTTTCCAAACAAATATAATGCCTATTGTTTATAATTTTCTTTATGTTTTAAATTTGAGAAAACGTATCGGAATAATACCTGAGATTGCAATTGCATTTGAAAAAGAGTTAGAAAATGTTAAAAATATAACCAAAATAAATGTTACGTCTGCAATAGATTTAGCCGATGAACGTAAAGAGGATATAAAAACTAAAATTGCTGAAAAACTTAATAAAAATGTTGTTATTGAGTGGGGCGTTGATAATGAAATTATTGCAGGACTTATTTTCAATATTGATGAATTGATTATTGATAATAGTGTTCGACATAAATTAGAAGATTTGAGTAAAGAAATAATAAAGGGATGATAAACCGTGACTAAAAAATTTGTTCACGATTCACGAATAAAAAGAAAGGATAAAAAATGGCAGTAATAAATCCTGATGAAATTAGTTCAATATTAAAAGAGAATATTAGAAACTATGAATCAAAAGCAGAAGTTTCTAATGTTGGTTCTGTTCTTGAAGTAGGTGACGGTATTTGCCGTATCTATGGATTAAGAAACGTTATGTCAAACGAACTTGTAGAGTTTGAAGACGGTAAAGGAACATTAGGTATTACATTAAACCTTGAAGAAGACAATGTGGGTGTTGTTATCTTGGGTGAATATACTCATATTAAAGAGGGTATGGGTGTTAAAACAACTGGTAGAATTGCTTCTGTTCCAGTTGGTGATGCTTTAATTGGTCGTATCGTTAACCCAACAGGTCGTCCTATTGATGGTAAGGGTGAGATTATTACTGATAAATCACGAGCTATCGAAAGGGTAGCGCCTGGTATTGTTGCTCGTAAGTCAGTTCACCAACCTCTTCAAACAGGCCTTACTGCTATTGATGCACTAACTCCAATTGGTCGTGGTCAACGTGAGCTTATTATTGGTGATAGACAAACCGGTAAAACAGCCATCGCTATTGATACAATTTTGAACCAAAAAGGCGGAGATGTAATTTGTATCTATGTTGCAATTGGTCAAAAAGCTTCAACAGTTGCACAGTTAGCAAAAACTCTTGAAAAGCACGGAGCTATGGAATATTCAATTATTGTTTCTGCAACTGCCAATGAACCTGCACCGCTTCAATATATTGCACCTTTTGCAGGTGTTGCAATAGCAGAAGAATTTATGGAACAAGGAAAGCACGTTTTAATCATATATGATGATTTAACAAAGCACGCTCAAGCTTATCGTGCGATGTCATTACTTCTTAAGAGACCACCAGGACGTGAAGCATATCCAGGTGATGTATTCTATTTACACTCTAGATTATTAGAACGTGCGGTTAAATTATCAGATGAGTTAGGTGGTGGAAGTATTACAGCACTTCCTATCATTGAAACTCAAGCTGGTGATGTTTCTGCTTATATTCCGACTAACGTAATTTCTATTACAGATGGTCAGATATTCTTGGAAACAGGTTTATTTAACTCTGGTGTAAGACCTGCAATCAACGCTGGTTTGTCAGTGTCTCGTGTTGGTGGTGCCGCTCAAACAAAAGGTATTAAACAAGTAGGTGGTCAGCTACGTCTTGACTTAGCACAATTTAGGGAACTTGAAGCTTTTGCTCAGTTTGCTTCAGACTTAGATGCAGCTACTAAAAAACAACTTCTAAGAGGTCAAAAATTAACAGAAGTGCTTAAACAACCACAATACAGACCTTTAACAGTAGCTCAGCAAGTTACTATTTTGTTTGCGGCTAATGAAGGATTTTTGGATGAAATAGAAGACAAAAAGGTTCAGGAATATAAGGCTGGTTGGTTTGAATATTTTGAAGCAAATATGCCAGAATTAGATAAACGCTTAAACGAAGGCGATAAATTATCTGATGAAGACAAAGAAGCTTTAAGAGCTCAGTTAGAAGCATACGGTAAAACGTTATAGGGAAAAAACATGCCAAATTTAAAAGATATTAAAAGTAGAATAGGCAGTGTTCAAAACACTAAAAAGATTACAAAAGCGATGAAAATGGTTGCTGCAGCTAAGGTTAAAAAGGCTGAGAATACTGTTAAGGCAGCACGTCCTTTTTCTGATGAGCTGTTATTTCTTTTTAGAAAAATGTTGGCCACTGTAGGTGAGTTTTCGGTAGATAATATCAAAATAGATAAGGCTCTAGATAATTATCCTGCTCTTTTAACTCGCAGAGAAATTAAGACGGAGGGACTACTAGTTATTACTTCTAATAAAGGTTTGGCAGGTGCATATAATGCTAATATTATTAAAACAGCATTAAAAAGAATCAAGGAAAATACTGAAAAAGGTATTGGAACTGTTATATATCCTATTGGACAAAAAGCTCTTTCTGGCTTTAAAAATAAAGCAGGTAAATATGAAGTTCGTGAGGGTTATATCAGTGTTGCTAATGAGCCAACAGCGTTGGGTGCGAATTTAATTGCAGAGGATATAGCAAAAGATTATGTTAGTGGCAAAATTGATAAAATTGATATTATTACTACTCATTTTAATAATATGATGTCCTACAATATTGTTGACTGGGAAGTATTACCTGTAAAAATTGATAAAGCAGAAGTTCACGAGCTTGACCCTGTGATGGAGTTTGATCCATCAGCTCATAGAGTTTTACAACAAGTTGTTCCTATGTATATAACAAATTCTATTTATCAAGCATTACTTGAGGCTAATGCAAGTGAACTTGCGTCTCGTATGACAGCAATGTCAGCTGCATCTAATAATGCTGAGGAGATGATTACTACTCTTACTATTGATTACAACAAAGCTCGTCAAGCAGCTATTACTCAAGAGCTTGTTGAAATAGTTTCAGGAGCATCTGCTATTTAGATTTATTTAGGAAACTAAGTTTTTCAGGTTCTTGGATAAATTCTTCAGCATTGTGTTTTTGTAATAACTTGTTTTCGCTTTTTATAATGTGTTGGGTGTTTAAATTAATTACTCCGGCAGCCGTTGCTATGCCAGCACCTATAGCGGCAATCCATTGTCCCATTTTACCTAAATTCTTAGCAAAGTGATTTACTGTGCTAGTTACTAGTAGTATAGGGGTTATAATTCTTATTGGTGACCATATACTTTGTTCGGTGTTAAATTTATTATACGATTTGCAAAATTCATCGCTTTTGTTTTCGGGAACTTTAAAGAATCTTTTCGGTACGTTTTTATTTTCAATTTCTACTTGTACAAAATTATTTTCAAGCTTTTTTGTTATATTGATTGTTGGAGCCATACACACCGCCTTTTTTTGTTTATAAACCCTGTGAATGTTAGAAATTAACTTAATTTAAAAATAATGTTACAAAAATTAACTAAAAGCTGTGCTTATTTAGGTTATAATTTAACTGAAGGCATATGGTAGAGTATGACTAGTATCCCAATAACATATAGTTATAACTATAATAACGACACGAATAGATTTAAGTATCTAGAGCGTATTGACAGAACACCGGAGTTTCACGACAGTTCGGTAAAGGATGCTGCGCATAAATATGTGTTAAGAAGGTCTCGGCAAACCCGACAAGCGTCAAATACTGACAAAATTCAAGCTCTTGTTGGTGCTGTATTAGGCACTGCTTTGACTCTAGTTGCAATGATGAAAAAGCAACGGGTAAAAAATCCATTTAAATTAAAATACGGTCTAAAAGAAATGTTAATTTTATCGGCAACTCCCATTTTAGGAGGCGTTTCTTTGGGTATGATTGGAAATGATACTAAAACTAACTTGGCAAAAAGTCGAGAGGGGGTTTTTCAGTTTTTAAATGCAGCGATTCCAACTTGGCTAGCGGGGGCAACATTAAAATGGTGCGAAACTACAAAAGGGCTAAATAATGTTCCGGCGAAACTGGCATCAATTGCTGCAACAATTTTGATTGGAATGCATGGTGCAGCATCGTTATCTAATGTTATTTGTGATCCTCAAGATAAGCACCAAGATAGAAAGCTGACATTATTGGATTCAATAGCAAATATTGATGATATGATTGGGGTTCTCGTATTAGCGAAGTTTCCAATACTTAAGAATTTGCATTTAGAAAAATTGTTGCCGTTTATTTATACATTCTGTGGTTATAGAGCTGGTAAATCTAATTAAAACAATTACTTCAAAAGAGGACATTTTTTAATTATTTCAATATATTTTTCTATAACTTCCTGCGGCATAAACATTCTTTGTTTGCCAAGAAATTTAGTATTGTATTTTTCTCCTGGAGGAGTAGCTTTAATAACTCTTTCAACCTTCTCATTTACATAATCAGAATAAAAGCGTTTCCCTCTCAAGTAATGTAAAGCGTGAGAATTTAGAGCTCCGTCTGATATAATATCAAAATAGGTTAATCCTCTTTTAAGGCAGTGTTCTACTTCAAGTTGATCTGCAATTTTTCCAAAACCAGAGTATTTATCAGGATGGTAGTTTTCAATATAATCAACATTAACTCCGGTTATAGTATCAATTAAATTGACGTGTCCAATAGTTATTTTGTTATCTTTTACAAAATATTTTGTAAAAGTTCCGAGAGAGCCAAGAGCACTTTTTTTGCACTCAATGGTTATTGGGATATGTGTTCCAAGTTTTTTAGAATAAATCATATTTATTTAAAGATTCTAAAAAAAAATTTTGCTAATAAAAAGTGGCGGTTGTGTTTTTACACAACCGCCACTTTTTGTCATATTTGGTTTAGATATCTGCTAATTGTTTGTAGTAATCGTGAGATTGTTCAAATTTATAAGCTATATTAAACAATTTAGATTCAGTCAATTGAGGAGACATTATTTGTAGACCGATTGGCATACCATCGCTGTCGAAACCTGCAGGGATGCTCATAGCAGGAATTCCTGCAAGGTTAGCTGAAATTGTTGCTATGTCGGTTAAGTACATAGCAAGAGGATCGTTTGTTTTTGAACCCAAATCGAAAGCTGTGTTTGGACAAGTTGGAGAAATTAATGCATCAACTTGTTCAAAAGCTCTTAAAAAGTCTTCTGTTACAACCCTTCTCATTTGTTGAGCTTTTTTGTAGTATGCATCATAGTATCCTGAGCTTAGAGCATAGGTTCCAAGCATTATTCTGCGTTTAACTTCTGGACCAAAGCCTTCTGCTCTTGATTTGCAATACATTTCAAGTAAGTTTTCAGCATTGTCTGTTCTGTGTCCATATCTAACACCATCGAACCTAGCTAGGTTTGAGCTACATTCAGCTGTTGCAAGAATGTAGTAAATGCCGATTGAGTGTTTTAGGTTTGGTAGAGATATTTCTATAATTTCGGCACCTAAAGCTTTATATGTATCGATTGCGCCTTGTAGAGCTTTAGCAACATCAGGAGCTAATCCCTCTGACATAAGTTCTTTAACGACACCAATTTTCATACCTTTAATATCGTTATTTAAACTTTCTCTGTAGTTTTCTACAGGTAAGTTTAAAGAGGTTGAGTCGTGAGGATCGTAACCTGATATAACCTCAAGTAATGCAGCAGAGTCCTCTACTGTTCTTGAAAAAGGTCCTATTTGGTCTAAAGATGATGCGAAAGCAATAAGCCCATAGCGAGAAACTTTACCATAAGTTGGTTTCATACCAACGATACCACAGAAACTAGCTGGAAGACGGATACTTCCGCCAGTATCAGAACCAAGTGCTAAAGCTGATTCGCAAGATGAAACAGCGGCAGCGGAACCACCAGAAGAACCTCCAGGAACTTTGTTTAAGTTCCAAGGGTTATGAACCTTTTTGAAAGCTGAGTTTTCGTTAGAAGAACCCATTGCGAATTCGTCTAAGTTAGCTTTACCTACGATTGGCACCAAATTGCTTAAAAGTTTTTCTGTAACGGTAGCATTGTATGGTGATACAAAGTTTTCTAGAATTTTACTTGATGCGGTTGTCTTTGAACCGATTAAGTTCATATTATCTTTAAGAGCAAGAGGAACACCAGCTAGAAGCGGAAGTTCTTCACCTGCAGAAACTTTTTCGTCAACTTTTTTGGCAGTTTCTAAAGCTGTAGTTTCAGTTAATGAGTTGAAAGCTCCTAATTTTTCATCAATAGAATTAATTCTTTCTAAAGAAGCTTTAGTAAGTTCTGTTGCAGAAACTTCTTTATTCTTGATTGCGCTGAATTGTTCCATTGCGCTTTTTCTTAATATTTCTTGCATATCTTCTCCTTAATTTCCGTTGAAAATATTATAACATAAAGAAAATAAAAGGGGCTGGTTTTATTTAATAAAACCAGCCCCTTTTTAATAATTATTATTTCAATCTACCACTTAAGAGTTTAGCAACATATTGAATAAATATTGAGAATTCCCATAACAGAGTTCTATGCTTAACATAGTATAAATCATAGCCCAAACGTTCTTCGGGGATACAATCTTCGGCTTTAATTTGTTGCCAGCCAGTTAATCCTGGACGAACCCAATCTCGACATTCCCAGAAAGGGATATTATCTTGATGTTTGTAGTGGACTTCTTCTCTTACTGGGCGAGGACCAACGAGACTCATTTCTCCTTTTAAGATGTTAAACATTTGTGGGATATCATCAACGTGGAATTTACGAATCCATTTACAGAATGGCATTATACGTTTGTCGTTAGTATTGATTTCTTCAATGTCATCATCAAAGCCTTCTTCTACTTCATCTTGATACATTGTTCTAAATTTTATCATTTTGAATGGTTTGCCAAATTTTCCAATTCTTGTTTGAGTAAAGAATATTGGGCCAAAATCAGAAAGTTTAATGCCAATCATTGCAATAATAGTAATAGGTAAAGTTATTATCAAAATAGTTATAGCAGAAATTATATCAATAACTTTTTTTAATTTTGAATATAAGAAGTGTTTTGGTCTGACATAGCCGTAGAATAGCCAGTTTACAGCCATTTTATTTGCAAAAAGTTTTTGTGTAATATGAGCGTAGAATGTTGGCATTCTCCAAACTTTTACGCCCAAAGGAATTCCTTTAGCCAAATCAGTTAGTATGTTTGAGTCCATTCTAGATTTGACAGCAATAATTACCATATCAACATTGTTATCTTTGATAACAGCTTCTGAGTCATATGTTAGACCTAATATAGGGATGGTAGAATCTTCTTCTTCAATATTGTTCATATTGTCGTCTAAAAATCCAACGACTTTCATTCCCAATTCAGGTCTAGATTGAATTTCTTCTGCAATAAGCTTGCCGTCTTGTCCTGCTCCGACAATAAGAATATTTTTAGTGCGTTTAAAAAATTTTTTATATATTGTATCAAAGATTCTAACAACTAAAATTCCTGCAAAAATTAGTAATAAATCTAAAAGTATTAAATATATTCCAAGTCCACCAAGAACGGGAACTGCTAGTATTCCTGCTAGGAAAGAACCGATAAAAACTCCTTCAAATAAAAGGTAAATATCTTTGAAACAATATTTTCTTACGTTATAGAACCCTTTTATTCCCAGAATAAACATTATAGATAATAGAAACAAACCAACTACTGCAAAGAGTTGTGCATAAGTTTGAGCTACAACACAAAAAGTGAAAAAGCTTATAAAAGCTATTATGAAAGCATCAAAAGTTGCTAACACATATGATGATCTTGATAAAACTGTCATACTATCTCCTGTTAACACTATTAGGACTTAATTCTTTTAATATTATAGCATATTTTAGACCAAATATGAAATATTATAATATTTTTTCATTAATTGGTAATAATGAGTGAACAGCATTTAAAACTTCTTTGTAATCAGGATGTAATGTGCAACGATTTCTTCCACGCTTTAGCGGACAAACTCTTTTGTGACAAGGCTGGCATGGAATATTCCCTGTAACAGCGATATATTTCTCTTTTGGCCCAATCGGTGCGTATAAATGTGTTGGTGTGCAACAAAATATAGTTACAATTTTTGGTTTTCTTGTTGCCCAAGCAAGGTGTGTACTTCCGCTATCAAGTGATATCAATAAATCACTTCTTCTAAAAACTTCTGCAAGTTCTAAAACGCTTGTTTGTCCTGCAATGTTTAGATGCTTTCCGCCCGAAATATCTTCTATTAATTCATTGTCAGAAGACGTTCCTGTGAATACAAGCGTGTAATCTTTTTCTAATTCGTTAATAAGTTTTTTCCAGTTGTTTTTGTTCCAGTGCTTAGGTTTCCAAGTTGTTGCAGGAGCGACAGCTATTACTGGTTTAGACCTATTTAGGTCTTTTAAAAGTTCATCAACTTTATTGATTATTTCTGGTGTAGAGTCTGGTAAAGCAGCTTCTATTTTGCTTGTATCTAATTTTAAATGTTTTGCAAATTTTAAGTAATTTTCAATTGCATGGTGCACGTTATCAGATTGAATTTTTCCGATAATTTCTGTTCCTCCAAGAAAAGCGAACTCTCTAGCTGAAGTTGATACAATTCGCCTTTTTGCACCTGAAAAAATCATCCATACAAAACTTTTTATTAAAAGTTGAGTATCAATTGCAATATCAAATTTTTTTGAGCGGATATGTTTTACAATCTCAATGTATTCTTTAAAGTTTTCTGAAAATTTTTGTTTTTTCCATTTTTTTAAAGGAGCTAAAATAGCCTCGTCGACGTAAGGGTTATTTTTTATTACATCATAGCCCTTTTCACTTGTAATCCAAGTTACTTCGTAATCGTTAGCTTTAAGTATAGCTGCAAGAGGTATATTAAAAATTACGTCACCTAAAGATGAAAGTCTTACTAATAGTGCTCGTTTTGTCGCCATTATACAAACTCCTTTATCTACAAAAAGAGTACAATAAATTATGTTCTATTGCAAGAAAAAAAGAGAGTTGTTTGGTTCATTGTTTGTAGGATTTGCTCAGCATTTGAGAAAATAACAAATACTGCGCCTCGCATTAAACGCCACCGCTTGCGCTTGCAACGAAAATCCTACAATTTCCGTTGACGCGCGCTACGTCTCTTCGTTCGCTTATGCTCACTTCGTGGCTCTGCTCGGCTTGCCCCAAGCGAATAAGGTTCGTTGTCCTCTTACATATAAAAAAAGAGAACCCGCAGGTTCTCTAAATATTAGGAAATGTCTCGTTCGAGCTAAGCTCTCAGCTCGACTCCTCCATTCAAAACGATACCTAATCGTTTTGAACGGAGTCCTTCCCACAAGCGAAGAACCTTCGGTTCTGTCACTTAGTGAATCTACATATAAAAAAAGAAGACCTTTAAGGTCTTCTTTTTTTATATGGTACCCCCAAGCGAATTCGAATCGCTGTCTACACCGTGAAAGGGTGTTGTCCTAGGCCTCTAGACGATGGGGGCTAGTGACAGATATTATAATATCAAATCAATTTTTATTGTCAATAACTTTTTTTAATTGAATAAAATATAATATTTTATTCAAGTTATCTGTTTTTTATTTATGCCGTTTCTTTTCTTTCTTTATTTGCGAGTTTTTTCATTTTATTTCAAGTATAAAGTTAAATGTCCATACCTAAATATTTACCCCAAGAAAAGAAACGGCGAAAGAAAAGAAAGAAATCTTCAAGTAAATCTAGTAATTAATAATCTTGAATAAAATATAATATTTTATTGATTTCTTGAAAAAGTATTAATTTAAGATTATTATTGAGAATAACAAAGAGGAACGATTATGATAACAAGAAAATCAAGAGATGAAATTAAAAGAATGAGACACGCAGGGCATATTGTTGCGCTTGTACATAAGAAAATGAAAGAAGTAATTGAACCAGGTATCTCTACAAAAGAACTGGATTCAATAGCTATGGGAATAATAAAAGAAAATAAAGCTATTCCTACATTTCTTGGATATCATGGTTTTCCTGGATGTATTTGCGCATCAATAAATGATGAAATAGTACACGGTATTCCATCAGAAAATACTATTTTGAAAGAGGGCGATATAATTGCCGTTGATGTTGGCGCTACCTATGGTGGTATGGTAGGCGACAGCGCTTGGTCTTATGCTGTCGGTAAAATCTCTGATGAAAAAGCGTTGTTAATGAAAGCTACAGAAGAATCACTTTTTGCTGGTATTGAAAAAATGCGTGCTGGTAATGTGCTTGATGATATTTCTGGCGCTATAGAAGATGTTGCTCATAAATATAACATGGGAATTGTTCGTCAATATGGCGGTCATGGAGTCGGTAGAGCAATGCACGAAGATCCATTCTTGTTTAATTATAGAGTTGGCGATAAAACACAAATCAAATCAGGTTATGTAATTGCAATTGAGCCAATGCTAAATCTCGGCGGAGATGATGTGAAAGTTCTTGATGACGACTGGACTGTAGTAACTAAAGACGGAAAACCGTCTGCGCATTTTGAACATACAGTTCTAGCAACAGACGGTGAACCAATTCTATTAACTACTTTGATGGAGTAGGGTTATTTATAATCAGCATATTTTTTTACATTATCCCAATCGTGTATGTTCTGTTGCAATCTAACAAGGTAGTGTGCCGGACCGTTTTTAAACGATACTTCATTTACTGGTAGTTTTATCGTCATTCCTGGACGAATTACAATGGTATCCCAATCTATTTTTCCGTTATTAACAGAAATGTCATCAGATTTTATTTGTGAAATTAGTTCGGGATTGTTTTCTTTAAGGATGTTGTCTTTTAAACCAAAATCATACTTGAACATTTCTGCTTTAGGGTCGCTAACATACCATTTATCTTTGACTGTAATTATGTAATTCTTTTTGTCATCGCTTAATGTAATATTATAGTAATTTTCGTAACGATTAAGTTTTGCATATTCCAACTTTTCTGATGCATTTAATTCGGAATATTCAATAGTTGTCAAGTTCTTACCATTAGCACTACTTTTTGCTTCATCTAGCCTTTTAAAATCATCTATAGTGATAGTAATTTTTTGTGTTTCAGTATCGGTCATAGTTCTTAAAACAGCGTCTCTGGTTTTTTCATCTGAAAAATATAAAGTTCCTTCTTGATTTCCAATTTTAAATGAATAAGCCTCACTCATAATATATCTCCTCTTTTTAAACTCTATGTGTATATAAAGTATATATCTTTTAAATAATTGCCTTTTTGTTGTAGTTTTGTTAAACAATGTTAAGCAAAAATTTATTCTAAAAGCGCTAATATGCACTAAGTGATATATTTACCCACCACTAGACAAAAATTTTTTCTTATTATACAATTGTTAATAATTGTTAATATCTTAATCAAAGAGGTTAGAAATGGATCAAATTATTAAAGTAGCTTGGGATTTAAATGAAAATTCAGAAAACCGCTACAAGTTAGTATATGAAATTGCTGAGTTAGCTAAGAAATTAGTTGACGAAACTCAAATGAAAAAAGCCCGAGATGAGTTCGGATTCGAAGAAGTTGTTCAAGAAAGTTCTTATAAAAAAGAAAATCCTGTTGAACACGCTATTATGGTGAAAGCTTCTGAATCTGACAATACTGAGTTGGTTGGTTAGATTCAATAAGGTTTTAAGCGGGGCTTCGCCAAAGCGAAGCCCCGCTTTTTTATTGTAAAACTTTATTTACATTCAGGCAAATTTAAATATTTACATAATTTAGGTAAGAAAGTAGGTCAAAAATGATTAATAACAAATACTCAAAAAAACTTATGAACCTTAGATGGGGGTTGTAGTCAGATGTTGAATGTAGCAAGTGTTTTTTCAAGACTGGGCAACCCTAATTCCCTTATTCCGTTAGCGGTCAAGGATTTATCCGCTACTGCAGGCATGACTGCCGGATCTTTTGTTACAGGGAAAGAAGAGGGGCAAGATAGATTTATTGATGAAATGGGTACAGAAGTTATCTGGCTCATGGGGATTCCTGCATTTAAGTGGATTTTTGATAAAACTGTTTTTAAAGCAATGGGTATGGATGCAAAATTTGATGCGAGAAACTTAAAAGATAAAGATGTTTTTGAAAAGATTAAACAGTATGCCCCAACAGAAAAGATTAAAGAAAATATTGAAAAAATAGGTGCTAAAGAAAAAGCTTTTAAAGGTGCTGCAATGGCGAAATTTATTGTTGCAACAACTTTAACAATCGCAAGTTATATCGGTTTAACCAGATTCAAACAGAACTATACAGAAAAGAAGATAAGAGAGAATTTAATAGCGGAATATAATCAGCAAAAAGAAGCTCAAAAGAAAAATGAAGCTAAAAAGGTGCAGACTGTTAACCCAACGTTTAAGGGGCTTGGATCAACATTACAAAGTTTTGCATTTAGCCCTGTAAAAAATATGTGGATTTTAGACAGTGCGATAACAGCCGAAAGACTAAAAGATTCAAGATCTCCGCAAGAATTCATAGGATATGGAATTAAAGAGGCGTCGACCTTGTTGTTTATGTATTATGCTGGAGGAAAAATTCAAGAATTACTTGAAAAACAAGCTTCTAAGCAAGGAAAGTCAATCGCATTAGATGCTAGAGTTTTAGAAAATGGGTTTTTAAAAAAAGCATTCGAAGATGGCTCAATCTTAGCATCATTAGAAGAATTTAAAGCTATAAGTGGTTCAAATGTTGATTTATACGAATTTTTGCATAAGAATCCGAATAATCTAGTTGTAGAAACTGCCAAAATGTCTGATGTGATTGAAATGTATAAAGAGCCTCAAGGTTTATTCAAGAGGGCTAAGGTAACCGACAAAATTGACACAAGAAAATATATTGATATTGATGGAGTAAAATCTATCGGCGCAAAACTTGAAGAGCTGTATTCAAATTACAAAACGGCATTATCTAAAGGTGAATCATCTGAAAAATTCTTTGAAAGCGTGAAAACATTGAAAAGAAAATCAATTATTACAAACATAGGAACATGTATTTTGGCGTTGGGTGTCGTGACACCTGCGATAATGCTTGCTAAAAGATTAGCGGGTAAAGATGATGCTGAGTTTCAAACAAAAAAAGAAATTAGAGAAAAATTGATAAATGAGGGGTTAATTGCATAAATAAAGGCGGGATTTTCTATGAAAATCCCGCCTTTAAGTTTTTTATTAAGATTTTAACTACCCTTTGATTGCTTTTTTAACTCTAGCTAAGCAGTTTTCTTTGCCGATAATATCAAGAGTAGCTGTCATATCAGCACCACGAGTTCTACCTGTTATAGCACCACGAATTGCCCACATAGTAGCTTTTGGTTTAATGCCTTTTTCTTTAAACTCACCACGGAATACTTCTAGTTTTTCGTGTAAGTTGTGTTCTGTCCATTCCCAGTCTTCGCCTTGTGTGACGAATGCTTTTAACACTTCTTGGGATTCAGGTAAGTCTAATACTTCTGTTTGCACTTCAGGTTCTACATTTACCCCTGCCCCGCCAAAGAAGTATGGAACTGCATCTGTAATATCAGATAACAAAGTCAATGGCTCACGAGTGATTTCAACCATTCTTGTATATTGTGCATCTGTTAAAGAGCTTAAATCGTATTGAGTTAGATATTTTTTAAGCATTTCTTTTAATGTTTCTATAGGAAGAGCTTTGATGTAATGGCTGTTCATCCATTTCAATTTATCGTATTCGAAAATTGAGTTAGATGATGAAATTTCGCCGATTCTAAAGTCTTCAGCAATTTTTTCAACAGGCTTAACTTCTTCACCATCAGATGGAGCCCATCCTAAAAGTGCGACGAAGTTTACTAAAGCTTCTGTCAAATAACCTTGTTCTACGAAGTCAGAAACTGCAGTTGCGCCATGACGTTTAGAGAGCTTGCTTCTATCAGGTGCAAGAATCATTCCTAAGTGACCAAATCTTGGAACTTCAAATCCTAAAGCTTCAAAGATTAAAATTTGTTTATAAGTGTTTGAAATATGGTCTTCACCACGAATAACGTGAGAAATTTTCATTAGAGCATCGTCAATTACAACTGCGTAGTTGTATGTTGGAGCTCCGTTAGATTTCATAATTACGAAGTCGCCGATTAGGTCGGTGTCCATATGTAGTTTACCTTTTACAAGGTCTTCAAATTCCAAAATTGAAGAATCGTGGAAAGCTTTTTGAGCTTTTGCAATATTGAATCTAATTGCAGGTTTTCTTCCCTCAGCTCTTAATTTTGCTTTTTCTTCTTCAGTTAGGTTTTCGCATTTTTTAGAATATACATAAGCTTTTTTATTAGCTGTAGCTTCTTCTTTTTCAGCTTCTAACTCTTCAGGTGTACAGAAACATTCGTAAGCGAAGCCTTTATCCAAAAGTTCTTGGATATATTTTGGATAAATATCAAATCTTTCTGATTGTGTATAAGGGCCATAGTTACCACCTACATCTGGACCCTCATCCCAGTTTAAGCCTAAAGCTTTTAGCGAATCAAAAATATTATCAACGTATTCTTGAGATGTTCTCTCTGCGTCTGTATCTTCTATTCTTAAAACGAATTTGCCGTTATTTTTCTTTGCAAATAAATAATTAAATAGCGCAGTTCTAGCAGTACCAACGTGCAAGTTTCCGCTTGGAGACGGTGCTATTCTAACTCTAACTTCACTCATTTCTTTCCCTTTCTTATAGAAATTGTCATTCTGAGTCGCTGTGCGACGAAGAATCTCTATAACTATACTCCCAAATTATCACGCAAAGAGGGGTAAATGTAAAGAGGGGGGATGTGAGGGCAGAGATGTGTAAGGGTATATAAAAATTCGTGGTTTTCTTTTAGAAAACCCCGAATCCTAAAATCTAGTATAAATGTTCATACCATCGGCTATCTTCACCAGCAATCTTATTTAAATGAGCTTGTGTTATATAATCATTATTAATGACTAATTGCCTTAAATTTTCTAGTTTATCAATTTTTTCAGAATGAGAAAGTTTTGAATTATTTATGATACTTTGCTTCAATACCTCAACTTTTTGAACAGTGGTTTCTGCTCGGGAGTCATCAGTATTATTAATTGCTGCTGAAATAGCACTAGACAATGCATTTATTTCTTGGGTTTCTTTTGCTCTTTGGTTGACAGTGCCTCTTGTCACAGCATGATTTATTGATGTATTAATTTTATTTTCTTGTACAAGTCTTCTGGTTTTAACATTATCTTCTTCCACAAACTGGCGAGTGCTTCCGCCTTCTTGTTTTACAACCTCAATCACTTCGTCAGTGTTTTGTTCAACTGTTGCTCTGGTTTTTGCGGCTTCTTGTTTAATGATTCTTGCAAGTTGGTTCAAATCGCCTTTTGCCATTTGAAAACAATGATATATAAAGGCTTCTGTATATCCCATTCTCAAGTACAAGTTTAAAGCTTGTTGATCAATTGTTTCGTTTATTTTTTCAAGAGCTTCGACTACGCTACCTTTTTGTGTTGCAACGTCCGATGCGATTCTTAGTGTCTCATTATTAAGCCATCTTGCTAAATCTTTTTCAAAATTTTCTATTATTTCTGCTTTTTTAATATCATTATAATTTTCTGGTTTTGGGAATGTAGCAAAATCTAACTCAAAATTACTTGACTCGTTTGATGTTTTATGTAAAAGAACCATTCTCTTCGCATCTTCAAGGGTTTCTTTTGCAAGTTCTTTCATTTGAGTTAAAGCTTTCTTATTTATGTTCTCAGTAGTTCCCCATTTATTGATATCTACGTCAGTCAATTCTGGAGTCTCTTTTTGTTCTTTTTGAACTTCAGGAGTCTTATTGTTTTCTTGGTTCTCAGCCATAAAGGTATCTCTTACAAGAACAAAAGTTGCTTCCATTGTGTGATCCATGCTTGGTTGTAATTTTAAGTATTCGTTCGGATTTTGAGCAATTTTTTGAGCCATGTCAAAAATATTTTGTTCTATTTTACCATCTTTACTTCCATCAAGAGCATCAAGTTTATCAGCTTGACTTTGTGTAATACCCAATTCTGCCATTACTTTTTTAACGTCCATATATACTCCTTTCTATAACTAACGATCTATGGATTTTACATAATATTTATTATGCATATGTATCGTGCTAAATAGATGCTTTATCGACGGGCATATTTATTTGCTTAAACACTGTGTTATAAATTATTAAAAAACTTCGTCTAAACAGTTCCCCACCTCAATCCTCCCCCACTGGGGAGGAAGAAGCTTTGTAAATATTTGTAACAATACCCCTAGTTTTATTAAAGTTTTTCAAAAATATGTCGTTAATCGATAGGGTAAGATAATAAATATTATGTAAGCATTTCAGCATTAAAAACATATTCTGCAGGACCTGATAAGAAAACATCTTGTTGTGTGTTTTCTTTAGTGCCTTGCCATTCAACATTGACTCTGCCACCTAGAAGTTCAACTTCTACAGAGTTTTCTAAATAGCCATTAAGTATTCCTGCAACAACTGATGCACAGGCTCCTGTTCCACAAGCTAATGTGATTCCACAGCCTCGTTCCCATACGCATAATTCTATTTTTTTAGGGGATTTTATTTTTATAAATTCTACATTAGTTTTTTCTGGAAATTCTACACTTGTTTCAATAGTAGGTCCATACTCTTTTGCAAGTTTCAATAAGTCTTCATCTTCCTCTATAAAAATAACAAAATGAGGATTACCCATTGAAACAGCATTACCCTCAAAAATTCTATTTTTTACTGATATTTTGTAGTTTAGATTGTGATTAGGTATGAATGGTATTTTTTCACAGTCCAAAATCGGTTTTGCCATATTAACTCTAATAAAACCATTGTCCAAAATTTGAGGTTTTATTACGCCAGCAAGCGTTTGTACTGTAAATTCTTTTTTACTAACTAATTCTTTGTCATATACATATTTTGCAAAACATCTCATGCCGTTTCCGCACATTTGAGCTGTCGTTCCGTCTGAGTTATAAAAAAACCAACCTATATCGGTTTCTTCGGTATTTGTATTAGGAATAATAAGTCCGTCTGCGCCTATGCCAAAATTTCTATCACAAAGTTTTTTTGCAACGTTATCCATGCTACAGTTAAATTTTTGAAATTCTTCGTAATCTAAGATTACAAAATCGTTTCCGCAACCTTGCATCTTTGTGATTTTTATTCCCATAGTTAAAAATCCTTATTAATTATTCCTGTTTATAATATAATTAGATTATATAGAGGAATGAGAATTATGGCAACCCAGCTCTCTTCCCTGGATGGGGAAGGTGCCCGTTGGGCGGATGGGGTGAACACAAAGGTAGAAATTATGGCAATAATAAAAGTACAAAAAGGCACAAAAGATATACTTCCAAATGACATGACAATTTGGCATTTTATGGAAGAAAAAGCTTTAGAAGTATTTTCAAAGTATGGAGCGCAAGAAATAAGAACTCCTATCTTTGAAGCAACTGAACTTTTTGCTCGTGGGGTTGGCGATACGACAGATATTGTTAACAAGGAAATGTATACTTTTGAGAAAAGCGAACGCTCATTGACTCTTCGCCCTGAAAATACTGCTGGCGTTGTTCGTTCTTTTATTGAAAACGGAATGCATAGATTATCTGCACCCGTAAAATTATGGTATAAAGGCCCTATGTTTAGATATGAAAGGCCTCAAGCAGGTCGTCAAAGACAATTTCACCAAGTAGGTGTAGAAGTTTTTGGTATAAAACAAGCTACAGCTGATGCAGAAGTTATTTTAATGGCTGTAAATTATTTAAAAGCATTAGGTTTGAATGATTTAAGTGTTGAATTAAATTCGTTAGGCTGTCCTGAATGTAGAGAAGTTTTTAAAACTAAATTAAAAGCTGTTTTAAAACCTTATTTATCTGAGATGTGTCCAGACTGTCAGGCAAGATATGAAAAAAATCCTTTAAGACTTTTGGATTGCAAAGTCCCAGAATGTAATGAGATTTATGCAAGGCCTGAAATTCAAGAAGTTATTCAATCAGATTTTATTTGTGAAGATTGTTCAAATCATTTTGAAGAATTAAAAGGATATTTGAACGAGTTAGGAGTAAATTATTCAATAAATAAACTCCTTGTAAGAGGGCTAGATTACTATAACAGAACAGTTTTTGAGATTAAATCAAACAACTTAGGATCTCAAAATGCAGTTTGTGGTGGCGGAAGATATGATAGCTTAGTTAAAAACTTGGGTGGTGAAGATACTCCTGCAATTGGTTTTGCAATGGGTATGGAAAGATTAGCTTCGCTTCTTGGTGAAAAAGCAGAAGAACAAACGCTTGCTTTTGTAGTTTCTAATAATTCTCTTGAAGCTATTAAATTAGCAGAAGAAGTTCGTTCAGCAGGTTATACTTGCGAATTTGATTTGACTAACAAAAAATTTGTAAAACAACTTGAAAAAGCGTCAAAAGTTGCTAAATATGCCCTTATTTTAGGAGAAGATGAAATCGCTCAAGGAAAAGTTGCAGTCAAAAATCTTGAAACTTCTGAGCAAAAGTTAGTTGAGAGAAAAGAAGTCTTAGAAGTGCTAAAATAATTAAGTTGTTTTAATATTTTTTATGATTCTGTCATCCTGAACTTGATTCAGGATCTATTCAGTTTAATTTTGTTTAATTAGCATTGATAAACCCCATATCAAGTATGGGGTGACTATTATTTAAATTTACAATTTGTTGAAAACACTTCTTAAATATCTAAGTTTTTCAAGCCTTTCAGGTTCGTTCATAAGGCTTTCTAGTTCAAGTCCCATTACATCTGTAAGTTTATACCCAAATTCATTTGTGCCATCGCCTCCGTATTTATGGGTAATCTCATGTAACCAAGTTGCTAAAAGATAATAAAAATCTTTATTATTTAAAGCCTTTCTATCAACCCAATGACCTTTATAAACTTTATTCTCATTAACACTTTCAGCTATTGTATTTTCTTCTTTAGCTTCTTTCGCATCAAAAATAAATCGAGGTTTTCTAGCTTCTTCGAGGTTTATTCTTTCAGCCATTTTTTTATCTTCTGCAAGAAGAGCGATACCTTCTTCTAAAAGTATTAATTTTTTCTTTTCGGTCTCATTAGGTTTTATTGGTATATGTTTGCGAGTTTTTTTGTAAATATTATTAACGGAGTCTACTCCCATATAGTACATCTCTGTATTGACTAGTTCGTACCCTAAATTTTTAACAATATCCCAGATTTCCGGATTTAATGAGAAGTGAAGTGATGCATATTTTTTATTCTCAAAATCAAAGTTTATAAATCTTCCAGATGCAACTTTTACAAGAGCCTTGAATACTTTATATGCCATGCTTTCGTCTATTTTTCTATTATTTTTTAAATTCCACATAGGCTCAAAATTTAAAATAGCATTTGCTAATTCTTCATCGGTCATTGTATTTGCGAAATCTTTTTCAATTATTTCAACTAGTTCAGAACTCTTGAGGTTTATTCTGTCTCTATTTTTACCTAATAATTTTGCGTCTTGAGGGCGTCTTTTGAATATCAAAACGATTTCATCTAATGGATCTTCCCAAGAACCATTTGTCTCGTATTCAAACCTCTGAGTCATATATAAGTTACCACCTTCATCTTTTGGCAAGATTTTAAAGCCCCAATGCTCATTTTCAAAAGTTAAATCTTTAAAATCTGGATTTTCAGGGTGGTAGAAATAATTCCTTGCTTCAATAATTTTTCTCACAAGGTTTAAGTCAGTAGTCTCAAATTCTACGAAATTACCTTTAGTTGGTTCTTCGAGCTTGTTTAATTGACGCATTATTATTGCATTATCGGTGTTGTTGTTTAAACGGTAATCTATACTCCAATTTACAGAAGAGAATGTTACTTTTTCTGTTTTTTCATTGGCTAATAGTACAGCTGAAAGGATTTTAGTTCCTTCCCCGAATCCTCCTGCATTATATAAATCATTATCTTTATCGCCAGCACCTATATATTGGATATTTTCATGTTCATATTCAGAGAGCCCTGAAATTCTGACTTTGTATTTTTTACCAACTGTTGTGATCTCAATTTTTGTTCCTTCTAATGAATGTCCGTGAGCATCATAAAAGTTTTGAAGCAAATCTCTTGCAATTTTTTCATCAGACCATCCTACACGTTTACCATATTTTTTTGTCATATCAGTAGGTAAATTTTCATTCAGGCCAAATTCTTTTCCTTTGATATAAGCTTTTGAATTTTTGATGATTTTAGAAGTTTCGTTTGTATAATCAAAAGAAATAAAGCCATCTTTGAAAAGTTTATTGACTAAAGATATTGTTGAGGTAGCTTTTTTTACTGAAGTGGGTTCGGGAGCTTCTTTATATTTAAAAACTTTTGCGAAGGAAAGTGGCTTTCTATCTTCAATTCTATTGAATACTGGAACCATTGGATCATAGCTTAATGGTTCAGCAAGTTTTTCTGCGATGTAGCTTTTATATTTATCAAGACCAAAAAATTCTTCATTATCTTTAGAGAATTGTTTTTTTAAATCGTCTAGTAATTTTTCTATAACATCTTTAGTCCCAACCAGTCCTGGAATTTGAAGCTTCTTTAATAATTCTTCTAAAACTTTGTTATGAGTTTCAAGAGAAGCATTTTTTGCTTCTAAGTGTTTTACTCGTTCTTGTGCTACTTTTAAAGCTTTTTTATTAAAGAAGTCTGCACCAAAAACCACATTGGAATTGTTTCTTCCAAAATATCTAGCGTTGTATTTGTAATTATAATTGTTATTATATTGTGGTATTATTGCAACTTTCATATTTATAGTAATGTTTGTAAAAAATAAATTTGCTGGCAAATTTGTTTTTTAGAGGGTTTATTAAAAATATGATAACCCCAATTTGTTATAATAATAATCAACCAACGTTTGGAGTGAATCTAAATTCACCTAAGTTAAAGCTGAGCCAAAAAGACTTTTTTATAAAGATTCGTGGCTATGGGCGTGATACGAATTGGGCTAATAAGGTTGTGAAGACAACGGATGAAGCTGTAAAACTTATTCGTGAAAATTGGGATTCGGATTGGGTTTTGTTCAATATAACTCAGGGGGTAAAAATTGCAAATACATACCCTCTGGACATAGATTTAAGGAACCATACAGGAGTGTTGAGAACTTCTCGTGCGGGGTGGGAACATGGTTCGGATTGGGATGGATGTGTTTTAACAACGCCGTACGGCAAGAGTAAATATAAAGTTTATGAGGAGAGATTAGATTATGTCAAAGACAATCCGCTTGAAAATCCTTTTGATGACATAGCCTTAGCTCGTCCTGATTATAGTAGAATATTTAATGAAAAAAATGTATATCATCCAGCGCCTGATTTTATAAATAATGTTTTTAGACATATCGAAAGAATTTATAGTTTTTTGCAGACAAACTTTGTTAAAAAAGAAATTAAGCCAAAAGACCTAAGTGTTGTTAATGATAAAATGGCAGAAATGCGATGGATTATGGCACATTCAATGCCTTGGGAACGTGGTAGTGATTGTATTTCGAATGTGTTTATGCGTGCTGTTTATAAAGCAATGGGTGTAAAAGCATATCCACCAGCTAAGGGTATCTCGTTTGATATGGAAGCTTTTTGTACTAATTTGGACGAATACAAAAAGAATTTTGTTAAATTTTTTGAAAAACCACCAGAGGTTATTGAATAAAAAGACCTTGCATATTATGCAAGGTCTTTTTATTATTTTATTTGTTTTTTATTCGTAGATATAACCATTAGTTAAATCGATTTTAATAGGAGCTAAAAGTCTTATATTAACAATTTGATTAGGTCTTGTTAAAACTTTCGCCCCTTTGAATATCTTTCTCCAGAAACCGATTTTGTCAGGTCCTAAAGTTGCTACACCGTATACCATAACAGCTTGGTCATTTGGAGTAACTAAAAGCTCGTTTTTAATAATAACTTCGCCTTGTGTTTTAAACAATTTTGCAGGCTGAACATATTTTACTTGACCTTTCATATCACTGTTTTCAGAGATAAGAAGATATTTTTCTTTAGTTACATAGTTTTGTGGAGTCTTAGCTGTATAAATATCGGTTACGCTAGAAATTTGAGAACCAACAACAGTTTCAAGTCTGATAGGGAAAATAGTTCCAGCTGGAATGATACCTATTGAGCCTTGAACTTTTACGTTATCGACGATAAAGCCGTCAGCAGTTCTTTTTTGCATAACTTCAGCTAATTTAGCATTTGGATTAAGTTTAGCTTCTTGCATCATTTTGTATAAGATTTGAGCAACTTCAGCTCTGTTTGCAGGTCTTAAAGCTTCCATTTTACCTTCATGACCTGGCATTACAACAACTAAATCCAAGATATGAGCTTTTGCAGCAGCCATTAAGAACCAAGCTGGCAATTTTTCATAATCTTCGTATGATTTTGCGATAATAGAATCAGCTTTTTCTTGGCTGATTTGGTTAGTAGTTAAAGCATTTACTGCAATATTAATAGCTTCTGCTCTTGTTACTGAGTCAAATGGTCTATAGCTTTCGCCTTTTGCATCAGGTATTAAATCAAAGTAAACAGCTTTTTGTATTATATTGTATGCCCAAAATTCAGGTGTGATGTCGTCAAAATGAATTTCTTGAGCAACTGTTGTATTTTCTTGCCCTAAAGCTTTTATTGCCATTGAAGCAAACTCAGCTCTTGTAACTGGGATATCAGGTTTGTATGTGCCATCTGGGTAACCTACTACAACGCCAACTTCTGTTAAAAATTTGATTGATTGATATGCCCAATGGTTTTCATCCATATCAGTATAGAATGCATTTGCTGGATTGTGTACCATTGCTAATACAGCTAGAGCAAAGATTCCTCTAAATATTTTCTTGAACATTTAATGTCCTCCTTTTTCTACTTACCCTTATTTAACCCCATGCTATATTAAATATTAGCTTAATGCAAACTTTTTTAACAAAAATACATAATGACGTTAAGGCTTTAAGTCCTAAAAGCCTTAACGTTTTTGAAGATATTAATAAAAAATAATATTTTAGATTACCCTACATCCAGATAAGATTTTAAGTTCTCTACATTATTTAATTTTCTTAATTTTTGTAGAGCTATATTTTCTATTTGTCTTATTCTTTCTTTAGAAAAACCTAAAGAATTTCCTATTTGTTCTAATGTTTTTGGATCTTCATTATTGATTCCAAACCTCCGGCGTAAGATTTCTTGTTCTCTTGGCTCGAGAGTTTTTAAAAGTTTAATGATGTCTTTTTCTTGCAATAAAAATTGTGTACATTCTTCTGGTGAAACATAGCTAGTGTCTTCGACATAATCTTGGATACACAAATCTTCAGTAACAAGTGTATCCAAGCTAACTGGTTCTTTTTTTATAGCATTTTTTACTTCTTCAATTTTTTTTGCGTCCAAGCCCGATAGTTTTGAAATTGTTTCATCATCTGCATCAAGAACGTTATTACATACAATATCGTTACAAGCTTTTTTATAACGCCTGATTTTTTCGAGCATATGAACAGGAATCCTAATAGTTCTGGAATGATTTGATATTGCACGAATGATTGTTTGTTTAATCCACCATGTTGCATAGGTTGAAAATTTAAAATTTTTTCTATAATCATATTTTTCTGCCGCCTTTATTAATCCTAATGAACCCTCTTGTACTAAATCCATAAATAGAACACCTTGTCCTATGTATTTTTTAGCAATACTGACAACAAGTCTTAAATTTGCTTGTATTAGTTTCTGTTTTGCTTTATTTTTTTCTTCCTTATTCCCCTCTTTTATAAGTTTCCCAAGCTCCATTTCCTCTCGTTTTGTTAATATTTTTTTCTTACCAATTTCCTTTAGATACATTTGTAAAATATCATCATTATTGACAACGGTGCTAAAAGTTTTTGGTGTATTCAATTCAATGTCATTATCGTCAATAAAATCAAACTGTTTTAAAGTATTACTCATCTTTTTCCCTCCAACTCTTCTCTAATACATAGACGTATATTTTTAAAAAAAGTTCCGCTTATGTTAAAATTGGTTATAAGAGTGAGGATAGTTATGAATTGTTTTTTTAGAAATCAACACGAGGCTTTATATAATGCAACAAAACCTTATCAATATGTCGGTGGTGAGTTTTTATCAAAAAATAAAGATTTTGATAGTGCAAAAGTAAAATTTGCGTTTGTATTTCCTGACAAATACGAAATAGGGATTAGTAATCTTGGCGTTCGGATAATTTATGACAGAGTAAACGCACAAGAGGGTATGATGGCAGACAGAGCGTACGCTCCAGAGCCTGATTTCAAACCCGAATTCTTATACGGCGTTGAATCCAAAAGAGCTCTGAAAGATTTTGATGGAATTGGTTTTTCGCTTCAATATGAATTATCATATCCTACTGTTTTAAAAATGCTTGAAATGTCAGGAATTGGGGTTCGTAATGACGAACGTAAAGATGATGAGCCAATCGTTTTTGCAGGCGGGCCTTGTGCTTTTAATCCTTTACCATTAAGTGATTTTATAGATGTCTTCTGTATTGGCGATGGTGAAGAAATGATGGTTGAAGTCTGCGAAGTATTAGAAAAAACAAAGGGTAAACCAAGAAAAGAACGCATTACAGAGCTTTGTAATATTAAAGGTTGTTGGTCTAAAGATATAAATAATATTGTAAATAAAAGATTATCTCCTTTAAACAATGAAAATGCTTCAACATCTTATCCAATCCCGTTTTCAAGCTCAGTTCATGATAGAGCGATAGTTGAAATTCGTCGTGGTTGCGGAAGAATGTGCCGTTTCTGTCAGCCAGGACACGTTACTTTACCTATAAGAGAACGTGAGGCCGAAGATATTATTAAAATAACAAAAGAGCTTGTAAATAATACTGGATATGATGAGTATTCCTTACTTTCGCTTTCTTCTAATGACTATAAAAATATAAATGAAGTGATAAAAGAACTTGCAGTAGATTTTAACAAACGCAAAATATCAGTATCACTTCCAAGCCAAAGAATTGATGGATTTAATCTGGAGCTTGCAAACTTAATGCAATCGGTTCGCAAATCAACAATGACACTTGCACCAGAAGCGGGTAGTCAAAGACTTAGAAACGTTATTAAAAAGAATATTTCAGAAGAACAGATTATAAATGCTGCTCTCACGCTATACGAAAATGGCTGGTCAAAATTAAAATTCTATTTTATCTGTGGGCTTCCAACTGAAACTTTAGAAGATATGGACGAAATGGCAGAACTTTTGAATAAAATTAAGTATCGTGCAAAACTTCTTAAACGTGAAAAAGGCTTAAATCATGGATTTGAAATCACTTGTACGCTTTCAATTTTTGTTCCAAAACCATTTACTCCTTTCCAATGGTGCGGACAAATGGATTTAGATGAAGTAACAGCTCATATAATGTATTTGAAAGAAAAAACGAAGCATATTAAAGGTCTAAAAATCAATTATCACGAAAAATTTGTATCTCAGATTGAAGCTGTACTCACTCGTGGTGATGCAAGTTTGTGCAAATATATTGAAGCTCTTTATAAAAAAGGTTGCTATCTAGATGCTTGGGGGGAACATTTTGATAAAGATGTTTGGAGAGAAACTGCTGAAGAATGTGGACTATCTCTCAAAGATTTGGCGATGCAAGAATTTGATTTACATTTACCCCTCCCTTGGGATTTTATAAATGTTGGGCTTGATAAATCTTGGCTACAAAATGAGTATCAAGAAGCTTTGAAGCAAGGATGTGAATTTAACTTGCAAAAAACTTGTGAGCAAGGTTGTGTAAACTGCGGTGTTTGTAAGAACTTAAATACAAAAAAAGTGCTAGCAAAACCATATACAGCATCAAAAGAAGCTCAAGAAGTGTTAAATATAGAACCGATTGATGTTACAAGGGTTCATCCTGATAAAGATATACCAGCATATCGTTATAGGCTAAAAATTACTAAAAAAGGTTTATTAAGATATTTTTCACATCTTGATTGGCAAAATACTTTCCATAAAGTGCTGGCTAGAACTGGGCTAAGAATGGCTTATACTTTAGGTTTTAACCCAACAATGAAAGTATCAATGGGTATTGCGTTACCTCTTTTCGCTGAATCAGAAGGTGAGCTAGTCGATATTGAAATCCTTGATAACTTAACTTCACAAGAAGTTATGGACATTATAAATCCTAAATTACCTGATGGAGCTAAGGTTATAGAAGTTAAAGAAGTCGAACGCTATACTACAGCAGTCGATATCTGTGCTCACTGGGCCGAGTATAAGATTATTCCTTATGCTAAGACTGTTACTAATGAAGATTTTGAATTTTTTAAAGCTCAAGTCGAAAAAGTTTTAGCTATGGATGAAATATTGATTATCAAAAAGACTAAAAAGAAACAGAATAAAGTTGTTGATTTTAAAAATTCAGTTGGCTCTTATAGATTTAAAGACAATGCATTGTATATTCACTTAAAAGCTGGTCAAGGTTCGGATATACCTGCCTTGAGAGCTGATGATTTAATGAAAGTTGTCGACTCAAGCAAGCTTTATGAAATTACAAGAATTAAATTTTTAGATGAGAAGCTAAATAAAATGTAGGTTTTAACAAAAACCTACATTTATGAATATTTAAATATTATATTTATTATTTATTTTGCAATAATTTTACAAAAACGTCTTTAGAATTTTCTTTAGCACTATTATCTATCATTGTTTGGATTTTTTCTTTAAAAGAAGCAAGCATATATTCTTGACTATAATTGAAAAGACTAGTCTTTACTACTTCATGTGTTTCTCCATTATATTTAAAAGTGCAAACTATATGGTATTTGTCTCCGTAATCTCTATTCCATAGGGCATCGCTGAAAGCGTCTCGGAGAGATACCGCTCCGGGACTTTCCGGTAATTTTTCGCGAAATGTACTCTTGTAATTAACTATTTCTGCAGTAGAAGCTGATGGTAAATCTGTTGCGTTTGGATTATAAATTACAATATCGTCATTTTTTTCTCTGTTAATCATTATTTCAGAGAGTGTTTGATAAGGATCTTCTACATTTTCCAGTTCCATAACAAATGGAGTATCCTTGTAAGTAAAAGACAATTTATTATTTTTTTCTTCTATTTCATTAATCCCAAGGGTATTGAGTAAGTGTAATCTTGTTTCCTTGAGGGTCTGATTAGTATTTTCGATTGTTTCTGAGAGCTTTTCTGTCTCCAACATTAGTTTTTCAACTTGTGTTGTAAGTTCAGAATTTTGAGTTTCTATACTTTTTCGATGAGATTTATAAGCAAGAGAACCAAGCCCAAATAAGCCTAGAATTGTAGCATAAAACTTTGTCATACTGGTAGGTTGTTTTAATAAAACAGGTTTTGTAGCCATGCCTTTAAAGCTAACAGTATCCTGTGTCGGTTGTTGAGTTTTTGTTTGCGGCTCTTGATTTATTGCCTTAACTCCGTTGATTGATTTTTTTTGTAAAGACTTAAAGTTAGTTTGAGATATTGCATTGATGGAGTACATATATAATTCCTTTCATTTCATACACAATTTTAACAAACCCATTAAGTTTACTGAATGTTCAAAATTGATTAAATATTAAAAAATATTTACATATCTTAATATATTCACTAAATTATTCATAAAATATGAAAAATGTTTGATATGAAAATCGTAGTAGGATGAAATTCAGTCTGCCATTATTTTTCAATGTTTTCTCTTTACAATCTTAAAAAAATTTTGTATTATATTAATAGAGTTTTATCTTCAGATTGCGTTTTAATCACGAAGAAAAACAAAAAAGGTTTAGAAAAAACAACAGATTTTAAGAAATCCATAGGTAGTTATAGATTTACTGAAGATAGTCTGTTCATACATCTTAAAACCGGTCAAGGTTCAGAAATACCTGCGCTTAGAGCAGATAGTTTAATGGAGCTTGTCGATAAGAATCAGATATTCAATATCACAAGATTAAGGTTCCTTGACGAAACTTTGAGAGAACTATAGTAGTAAAGGATTTAAGAAACATGAGAGAAACAAGTGTTGGTAACAAAATTGTTATAGCCGAACGCGATAATATTGCTGCGGTTATAGAAAACGGAAAAGTTGCAGAATTTTTTGTTCACAGAGGAGAAATTATACTTGGTGATGTGTTTTTGGCTCAAGTAGAAAACATTTTACCTTCAATCGAAGCTGCGTTTGTTAACGTAGGTTCTGACAAAATGGGATTCTTACACGCTCAAGATGTTACAGGCAAAGGTGCTTTACAAGATAAATTAAAACCGAAACAAAAAATAGTGGTTCAAGTTGTTAAAGAACCTACAGGACACAAAGGTCCTCGTGTAACAACTGAAATTTCACTTCCTGGTAGGTTTTTAGTGCTCATGCCTAACGAAGTTGGGGTAAACGTAAGTAAAAAGATTACCTCTGCAAAAGAACGTGCAAGACTAAAATCTGTTGTAAACTTGCTTAAACCAGTTGGTGTTGGTGTTATTGTAAGAACTGAAGCTGAAGGACAAACAGAAGCTGAAATACAAGAAGATTTAGAAATTTTACTAGAAAAATGGAATAATATTGTTACTTCTGCGGAGTCTTTAACACCTCCAAATCTTCTATACAGAGACCAAGATTTATTATACAGAGTTATTCGTGAATGCTGTAACGAAGATACACAAGAAATAATTGTAGATACTGGCTTTGCTCTAAGTAGAGTTCAAAACATACTTCAATCTTGGCATATGAATAAAAATATCAACGTAACCCTTTATAAAGGTTCTGAGCCATTATTAGTTGCAATGGATATTCATAAAGAGATTAAAGCTGCTCTTTCTATGAAAGTTAATCTTCCATCAGGCGGTTATTTATTTATCCAAACAACTGAAGCTCTTACCGTAATTGACGTTAACAGTGGTAAATTTACAAACTCAGCAACTCAAGATGAGACAATTTTGAAAACAAACATCGAAGCTGTTCATGAAATTGCACGTCAACTAAGACTTAGAAATATTGGCGGTATGATTATTATCGACTTTATCGATATGACAAACCGTGTTGATAAACTAACTATGATGGAAGAGCTTGAATTAGCTATGGAAGCAGATAAAGCTAAGCCACAAGTTGGTCAACTTTCAGATTTAGGTCTTGTTGAAATGACTCGTCATAGACAAGGACAAGCTATTAGCGAAATCTTCGCTAAGCGTTGCCCTCATTGCCAAGGTAACGGCTACATTATGGAAGATATTAAATTTGCTTCTTCTACTTCTGAGGGTGAGTACAGAGCAAAAGCTGCAAAACTAAAACTTCCTATGAACAATAATAAAAAGAATAATAAATTCCGTAATAATGACAACAAACCTAAACAAGAGGTTAAAGAGTTAGAAATTATACAAGAAGAAAAGCTAGAAGCTATTGAGAATCCTGCTGTTGTGGCACAAGAAGAAGTCAAAGAAGTTCAGGCTGAAAAAGAAAATAAGAAGAATAATTCTAAAAAACCTCGTTTTGACAAGAAAGGTGCAAAAAAGAAAATCACAGAGGATTTAGTTGAAGAAAATTTAGCTCAAACAGTTCTTACTGAAGGAGCTGAAATTAAACCAGTAATCTCTAAAAAGGCTAAAACAAAAGCTGAAAAGGTTGAAGAAGCTTCGACAGAAAAGGTTGAAACAATAGAAGAAGAAAAACCTAAGAAAGCTACTCGTTCAAAACGCCCAAATAGAAATACTCAAAAGAAACCTAGAACTACAAAAAAGAGTACAAAAAAAGATGAAGAATAAAATTTTCACTATAATTTTATCAATAGTATTATCACTGCCCATAGCTGTATGGGCAGTTGATAATACAACTTTAGATAATGAACAAGCTTTAGTTGTTAACACTCTTGATGAAGATGCTATCGAACAGCCTCAAGATATAGAAGAAAACGAATATAAACAGCCTATTGGTGTTCGGAAAATTGCAAAAAAATTCCTTGCAGCTATGGGGGGTGTTGCAGTATCTTCTTTTGCTATATTCTTTTTGTTAACAATATACAATAGAGTCCGTGATGGTTATTCTAATGTTAAAACCCCAGAGGGTGAAACAACCTTAGAGACTCCTCAGGATATGGATTCAGCTATAAAAGTTTTTTTAGAAAAAACTAAATGGTAATGTCCCTTGAATAAAATATTATATTTTATTCAAGTTATCTGTTTTTTTATTTATGCCGTTTCTTTTCTTTCTTTATTTGCGAGTTTTTTCATTTTATTTCAAGTATAAAGTTAAATGTCCATACCTAAATATTTACCCCAAGAAAAGAAACGGCGAAAGAAAAGAAAGAAATCACGCTTTTTATAGTTGGTCTCGTCGATATTAATCGACTCGACTAAAGCTTTAACAAGCTTTAAAAAACATCTACGCCGTTACTAACGGCGTGCGTAGGCGGTTAACACCGCCGAAGCTAACAGCTTGAGCGTGTTTCTTTTTTCTTTTGGCACTTTTCTTTTGGGGTAAATATTTTAATTTTAAAGACTAACCTACAAGCTTTAAAGTAAAATAAAAAATGCCTTGCAACTAAGAAAAAAGAAAAGTGCATAATAAAAAAAATAATAAAATTTATAAATCTTGAATAAAATATAATATTTTATTCAAGCCTATTTTCATGCCATAATATTATTATGGTAAGAGAATTTGATTTTTATGTAGTTCCAACACCAATTGGCAATATTCAAGACATAACACTTCGTGCAATAGAAGTGCTTAAATGCGTTGATTTAATTGCTTGTGAAGATACTAGAGTTACGCAAAAACTTTTGAATCATTATGACATTAAGACTAAATGTTTTTCTTATCATAAGTATAATGAACGTGAACGAGTCGGATACTTTATAAAAGAACTTCAAGCTGGGAAAAAAATTGCCCTTGTTTCTGACGCAGGCACGCCAATGATTTGTGATCCTGGTGCCGTTGTTGTATCAGAGTTGACTAAGGCCGGTTATTCAATATCAGCACTTCCTGGAGCTTGTGCAGTAACAACATTTTTATCTGAGATACCTAGAAATTCAGAAGAATTTGCATTTATAGGATTCATTCCAAGAGGAGAGAAACAGATAGAAGAGGTTGCTAAAAAATATATGTTTAGTAATTTGGTTTTTTATGATTCTCCAGAAAGAATTTTAAAAACTTTAAATACAATAAAAAGCGTCAGGGGCGATGTGATGGTGTCACTAGGGCGTGAGCTTTCCAAATTATTTGAAGAAGTAAGAACTTGCAAAATTTCAGAACAACTTGACTACTATAGTGATGGTATTAAAGGTGAAATTGTTTGCATGATTTATGCAGATGAAAATACTTCTGACTTGGATATGATTTCTAAAATAAAAGTGCTTAAATCAAAAGGATTTAAGGACAAAGAAATATCTGTTATATTGTCTTCTCTTTTAGGTTTTAATAAAAACGAAGTTTACAAAAAAAGTCTGGAGTTACCTTAATAAATCTTTTTGCTCCAAATAATCCAGAATTCTGAAATTCAATAAATTTCTGTAATCACGCATTTGCGTGGTAAAATTTACTGCGCTCTTTGGAGAATGTTCTTTTAATTTATCCATTAATGAATTTGGAATCATACCTGTTCTATAGTTGTTAGGTAGATATATTCCCCACGCTTTTGGAGGGTAATATGTTGCCCTACATTCATTAGTGTTTTTGTTTTCCAATATCTGTAATGTAATATCCAAAGGAATATTTACCCAATAGCTAGGGATTTCTTCCCTGTAAGGCGCTAATTTCTCTGGCAAATTTAGTGACGGGGTAGGTGCTTTTTCTCCATATAAATCATCAAGGTATTCTTGGCAACTAAAAAGATGAAACCTTATTGATTTTGCAAAATCCTCAAGAACACCCTGCTCTTCTGCTATGTTTGACATAACTTCTAGGTAAGACTTTAGCCCTTTTCCTGTTCTAATATAATCTGTAATAACAACCTTTTTGCCTGTTTCTTTAGCTGTTTTTACAATTGAGGCTGGATCAGCTTGAATACTTTTTAAGTAATTTTTATAAGCATTTTGTTCTTCTTTTGTTGGCATTTTTGAGTTTTCTTTAACAAGTCCCCATAGTCCTTGTCTATACCAAGAACCAGAAAATGCTACAAATTTGTAGTCTTCAATTCCGTCTTTCATCCAGTAAGAGGTGTTTAAGAACCATTTTGGACTACGCCCAAGACAGATTATGGGTGAACCTTTGAGCATATTAAATTTATCAATACAACAAGTTAAAAAACTTTCCATATCAGAGTCTTGCATTAGTGGTAAATATCTTTTATTAGGATTTTCCAATTTTTCAAAATCAATTATTTTAGCAAAATCTTTGCATTTCATTCTGTATAATTTTTTCATTGTATCAGAGAGCTTAACAAAACTTTCGTTGTCTATATCAAGAACTCTGCGGGAAACATTTCTAGCATTAAAAATTTGGTTGTATGCTGGCAATGTTTCTATAGCTTGGCTGTTGTATTGCTCATGAACAAGCGCGTTACTGTTTGTAGAAACATTTTTTGCGTAAAAATTGTTAATTGGTAAGATTCTCATTTAAATATCCCTTCGCTTGTTGTTTATTGGGGAATTTCTATTGTACAACGCTAAAAATAAAAAAAACAGATTGTAAATATTTGTAAATATTTATCATAAAAATCTAAAGTTTTTCAAAAAAGTGCCGATATAGATATTACGGCAGACAGAATATAGGAAAGGACAATTCAGGATATGTTAAAAAAGATCATTAACCCCACTAATAATACGTTTAGCGGAGTTGAATTTATATTAAGAGGAGCCAAGAAACGTCGAGCGATGGCGATTTCTAACGCCGTAGCAGTGAATGCCGAAACAGGGGTTCAAGTAAAACTGCAAGCTGTGAAGTAATTGGGACTGGCCAATTAAGTAAGATAGGCTGAGAGTATTATTAAAGCGGGTTTGGTGAAAGCCCGCATTTTTATGAGATAAATAAATTTGAAAAAATAATATTTTATGATATGATTAATAATGTCGCTGAGGAGACGTGGCCGAGTCGGCTTAAGGCGGCACCCTGCTAAGGTGTTGTGTGGGGTAACCTGCACCGAGAGTTCGAATCTCTCCGTCTCCGAATTAAAAGCCTTTTGCCTTTTGGCAAAAGGCTTTTAATAGTATTATTAGATGAGATTTGAACTCCTGTTGTATTTTTTTGTCCATTTTGCTCGGAAGTTTGCCAATCCAAACTGGACGAAAATGGTCTTTTATTGGACTCAAATTTTTAAAATGTCACCCCGTACTTGATACGGGGTCGCATAAGTTAGCTCTTGCGATTGCGGGTCAAGCCCGCAATGACGTCTTTTTCTTATGATGTAAGGGGATTTAAGCCAAGTCCGTATAAAGTCACTTTTGGGAATTTTAAGGGGTAAATGAATAACTAAAAGGTGCGTTAAAACAACGCACCCTACATAACTCTTTAAATAAAAATTTCAAAAATACCCTCAAATACAAACCACCTCTCTGATACAAACTCAAATGTAACCTTACAAAATCTAAAAAACTAACAATTATAACAAATTGTTAGTTTCACAAAGATAAAAAATATTATTTGGTTTTATCAAGTCATCATAATTCATATTAGGTTATTATATTTCCGTCTGCATCTTTAGTAACCTTTTTCAAGAATTTGCCGTTGGTATCATAAGTATATATTGTTTCTAGCTTAATTTTACCGTTTGCATCTTTGGTTATATCTCTTGTTGGTCTATTGTTTGCATCATAAAAAAACTCTTTACTACGACCGTCTGCATATTTAGTAATTTCTTTTATTTTGTTACCTTTTGCATCGTAGATATATTCTATTTCTTCGCTTATTTTGCCAGCGCTATCTTTGAAAATATGTTTTGAAACCTTGCCGTTTGCATCACAAAGCATCTCATCGCTACGACCGTCTGCATATTTAGTAATTTTTTTTATTTTGTTACCTTTTGCTTCGCGGATAAATTCTGTTTCTTCGCTTATTTTGCCAGCGCTATCTTTTAAAATATGTTTTGAAACCTTGCCATTTGCATCGTAAATATATTCTGTTTCGCTTTTTATTTTGCCAGCGCTATCTTTTAAAATATGTTTTGAAACCTTGCCATTTGCATCATAAAAAACCTCTTTGCTACGACCGTCTGTATATTTAGTAATCTCATTTGAAAGTTTGCCATTTGCATCATAATTTTTTTCAATGGTATTGCCAATCTCATCTTTAATTACCTTTTTTGCAGTTTTTTCAGGTTTAACAGTAGATTTCACCGCATCCGATTTAGTAGATCTAGGTGGTGTATCTTTTGGTTTAGAATTATTTCCTTTTAGTTTTCCCCATAAATTTTTAATATGTTTGCCTTTACAGAACAAGAAATCTGCGCCAATAGTTAGAGCTGTTGCCACTCCTATTCCAATTACCCATTTAGCACCAGTAGACAGACCTTCTTTTTTATGTTTGGTCTGTATATATTCAGTAGCTCTGGAGCTTACTGTATCAGGTGGTGTCTGCAAGTTTACATTTGGTTGAGGCACGCTAACTGCTTGTGGTGAATTTTGCACACCTCTGAATGCTGGATATTGATAACCATAGCCCCAGTTCTGATACATATTATATGGATTGAAACCTGTTTGAGAGTAACTAGTCATAGTCCTACCTTTATAACACTAACTACTTATATAAAGTATTTTTAATATAAAAAATTGACCTTTTGTTACGAAATTTTAAAAGTGTAGGGTGCATCGTTTGATGCACCAATAATTATCTCTTATTGCTATAAAATAAAATGATTTTGATATATTATAGAGCTGTAATTGAATTAGGGTGAATGCAAATGTTAAAAAATTATGCTGTTATACTTGCTTCGGGTTCAGGTTCTAGGTGTGGCAAAGAAGTTCCAAAACAATTTTTAAAAATTGCTGATAAGACTGTTTTAGAGCATACTATAGAAGCGTTTGAAAATTGTTGTCATATAGATGGAATAATACTTGTGATAAATCCTGATTATAAGGAACTGGCGATTTCTATCATTGATACAAAGAATTACACTAAGATTATAAAAATTGTTGATGGGGGAGAAACTAGAAAAGACAGCTCTTTCAATGGTGTTTTTTCGATTGAAGAAGAGGAAGCTAATGTTTTAATTCATGACTGTGCCAGACCACTTGTTTCTAGCAGAATTATTGAAGAGTGTGTGAAAGCTCTTGAAAAATATTCGGCTGTCGGTGTGGCGATACCTGTTACGGATACTATTGTTGAGGTTTCAAATGGGATAATTCAAAATATTCCTGAAAGAAAAAATCTAATGTGTATACAGACGCCTCAATGCTTTAAGTTATCCTTAATAAAGAAAGCTCATACGATGTCTCAGGCTGATGTCAATTTTACAGATGACTGTGGGTTGATTGTAAAAAATAACCTTGCAGAAGTCTTTATCGTTAATGGTGATTCTGAAAATATCAAGATAACCTATCCTAATGATATTTGTATTGCTGAAAAATTTCTTCAAAACAAAACTATTTAGCTATTAAAAAAGAATTTTTTATTTGTGTGATAAATTTTTCATCATATTTTAATTTTTTATCTTCTGGAATTGAAAGAAAGAATTGGTCTGCCAAGTTTTCTGGCAAATTATTTTGAATAAAAAATCTTGCATAATTAGGGTGACAATTATTTATAGCTGCAAGATAATAAGCTATTGAATGCCCCCAAGGGTTTGAATTAAATATAGGATAGATTATTTCATTTACGGTTTTGAGTATTGGTATTATACAGTAGTTTGTATTATTATTTTCGTTCAAATAGTTAGCTAGATCCTCTGTGTGAATATTACCAGCACCTCTCCCAATTCCAAAGAGTGTAGAATCTATTATTAGCTCTCTATTTTTACAAGCTTTTATAAGGCATTGGGCGTTTCCAAACGAAAGTTGCAAATTATTGTGTGAGTGAAAACATATAGCAATTTCTGAAGAAAGTATTTTATCAATAAAGTTAAATAAAGATAAAGCTTCTTGTTCTGTCATTGATCCATTTGTGTCTACAATTGAGAAAGCTTTTGGAGAAATGTGATTTACTATATTAATCATTTTTTTGAGTTCTGATTCAGAATAAGATGCTGTGTGCATTGGGTTTATAAATAGTTCATACCCTTTTTGTTTAAGTTTTTCACAGTATTCTAATGCACCATCTAAATCTTCTTTTTTGAATGCAACTCTAATAAATGTTTTGGGATTTTTACAGTCTGGAATATTAGTTATAGGATATTCACCAAAATTAACCATAAGCCCGAGCAAAGATTGTGTTTTGCATATATTATCCCAAAGATTAAAGCTTGAGAAGAAACTTTTATCTTTATTTGAGCATATAGTGTTAAGGTAGCCATATTCTATATAATCAATTTTTGCCATTGATAAGTTTTCAACAATGGTCTGAATATTATTTAATCCAAAGTCCCAGTTATTGACATATCCGCCATCTCTTAAGGTGCAATCTAGAATTTTTATATTACTCATTTTTCCCCTTTGAAAACTTTTATAAATTGATTTTATCATGGAGAAGTTTTCATGATATAATTTTTCTAAACTATTACAAGGAGTATAAAATGCCATTTGAATTTGAGAGACAAAGTATTACTGATGTTATTTTAGTTAAGCCAAAGGTTTTTGGTGATAATCGTGGATTTTTTATGGAATCATATAAAAAATCTGATTTCTATGCCAATGGTATTGATGTTGAATTTAATCAAGACAATCATTCAAAGTCAGTAAAAGGTGTCCTAAGAGGACTTCATTACCAAACAAAAGAATATGGACAAGCTAAACTTGTAAGATGTGCAAGAGGTAGAATCTATGACGTAGCGGTTGATATTCGACCAAATTCGCCAACATTTGGTAAATATGTAAAAGTTGAATTGTCTGAAGAAAACAAACAAATGCTTTATATTCCAGTTGGTTTTGCACATGGTTTTGTAGCATTAACTGACGAAGTAGAATTATTATATAAAGCAAGCGGAGAATATAACCCTCAAGCTGATAGAGGGGTTCTCTGGAACGATCCAGATGTAAATATTGATTGGGAAATTGATTTTGAGCCGATACTTTCAGAGAAAGATAAAGTTCAACCTAGATTGTGTGAAATTAATAGAGAGGAAATTTAGCCATGACAACAATTTTAGTGACTGGTGGTGCGGGTTTTATTGGTAGCTGTTATGTTAGACATATTTTGAAAAAACATCCTGAATACAAGGTTATTAATATTGACGCATTAACATATTGTGGAAATTTAGACAACTTGAAAGATGTTGAGTCAAATCCTAACTATAGATTTGTTCATGGCAATATCTGTGATAGAGATTTAGTGAGAGAATTAGTTAGGGAATCAGATTGTGTTGTTAACTTTGCAGCAGAATCTCATGTCGACAATTCTATTAAACATCCAGAAATTTTTGTTGAAACGAATGTTCAAGGAACATTGAATTTACTACAAGCATCAAAAGAAATAGGTGTTGAAAGATTCTTGCAAGTTTCAACTGATGAAGTTTATGGTAGTCTAGGTAAAACTGGCTATTTCTATGAAACAACTCCTCTTGCGCCAAATAGCCCATACTCTGCAAGTAAAGCAAGTGCGGATATGTTGGTAAGAGCATATCATGAGACTTATAAAATGCCAGTTCTGAATACTAGATGTTCTAACAATTACGGACCATATCAATATCCTGAAAAGTTGATACCATTCTTTATTTCACAATTACTCAAAGGTGAAAAAGTTCCTGTTTATGGTGATGGCTTAAATGTTCGTGATTGGTTATATGTATATGACCATTGTGAAGCTATTGATGAAGTTCTTCATAAAGGTAGAATTGGAGAAGTTTACAATATTGGTGGACATAATGAAAAAACAAATCTTGAGATTACTCACTTAATTCTTGAGGCAATGGGTAAAGATGAAAGTTCTATTAAGTATGTTGAAGATAGGTTAGGTCACGATAGACGTTATGCGATATCTAATGATAAAATTACTACTGAACTTGGCTGGGAACCGTCTGTTACGTTTGAACAAGGTATAAAAATGACAATTGATTGGTATTTAAATAATCAAGATTGGATAAAGTCTATTGAAGCTAAGAAAGCGAGTTTAGTATAATGCAGAAAGTTTTAGTAACTGGAGCGAATGGTATGCTTGGGCAAGATTTATGCCCAATATTTCAAGATGCTGGGTATGAAGTTATAGAAACAGATATCCATAATTTAGACATTACAAGTCTTTCAATGGTCGAAACAGTTTTAAGCGAAGAAAAGCCTGACTTTGTAGTACATTGTGCTGCATATACTAACGTGGATAAAGCGGAAGAAGATTTAGAAACAGCTAGTAGAATTAATACATTGGGTTCTGAAAATTTGGCAAAAATTTGCGGTAAGTTAGGCATAACCTTAGTTTATGTCTCGACTGACTATGTTTTTGCAGGAGATGCTAAAGTTCCTTATAAATCAACAGATAAGACTTCTCCGTTAAATAACTATGGATTGACAAAATATCAAGGTGAAGAGGCTGTAAAAAAATATTGTGATAAGTTCTACATAACAAGAACTTCTTGGTTATATGGTATTCATGGTAAGAATTTTGTTGAAACAATGATTTCTTTAGCTGATAAGCCAGAGCTTAAAGTTGTCGATGATCAAATGGGTTGTCCTACTTGGACAGTTGATTTAGCAAATGCAATTGTGAAAATTATAGAAACAAAACCTTATGGAATTTATCATACCTGTGGGGGTGATTTTACTACTTGGTATGGTTTTGCTAAAGAAATATTTGCTCAAGCTGGGTTAGAAGTAAACCTTAAGCCTTGTACGACTGAAGAATTTCCTCGTCCAGCAAAACGTCCACATTATAGTGTCATGGATAATGAGGGTTTATTAAGAAATTGGAAATTAGCTTTAAAAGACTATATGAAACTTAGAATGTAGAGGTGAATATAAGGGGGCAAAATATGAAAGGTATTGTATTAGCTGGTGGAAGTGGAACAAGATTATATCCAAGCACGATGACTGTTTCTAAACAATTATTACCTGTTTATGATAAGCCGATGATATTTCATCCGCTTTCAGTGTTGATGTTGGCAGGAATTCAAGAAATTTTAATAATTTCTACTCCAGAAGATTTGCCTAATTTTAAGAAATTATTGAAAGATGGTTCGCAATATGGTGTTAAGTTTTCCTACAAAGAACAACCTTCGCCAGATGGGTTAGCGCAAGCTTTTACTTTAGGTGCCGATTTCATTGGTGATGATTGTGCGGCTTTGATTTTGGGAGACAATATTTTTTACGGTCCTGGCTTTTCTGGTATGATGCAAAAAGCAATAAAAAATATTGAACAAAATGGCGGAGCAACAGTATTTGGTTATCAAGTTAAAGATCCTGAAAGATTTGGTGTCGTTGAATTTGATAATGAGGGTAGAGCTGTTTCGATAGAAGAAAAACCGCAAACCCCGAAATCAAACTATGCTGTAACAGGCTTGTATTTTTATGATAACAAGGTTGTAGAGTATGCTAAGAATTTGAAACCGTCTGCTCGTGGTGAATATGAGATAACAGATTTGAATAGAATTTATCTTGAAAAAGGTAAATTAGATGTTGAAACACTAGGCAGGGGGTTTGCTTGGCTTGATACAGGAACTCATAAGTCTTTGCTACAAGCAAGCCAATATATCCAGACAATTGAGGACAATCAAGGCATCAAGATAGCCTGCTTGGAAGAAATAGCGTTGAGAATGGGATTTATTTCTAAAGAACAAGTTTTATCAAATATTGAAAAATTTAAAAACAATGAATACTTTTCATATGTAAAACATGTGATTTCGACGTTATAAATAGATTTTATGCTATTATTTTTTTATGACAAAAAAAGGAGAGTTAATAATGTTAACAAAAAGTTCATCATTAAAAACAACATTTTCTGGTGTAGATTTTTCAAAGTACGCATCAAAAGTTTCTGAGTTTGTATCAGAGTTTTCTTCGCGTGCTAATCAACCAGGAAAATTTTTAAATTGGGTTAATCTACCTCAAGAACAATTAAAAAGATTAGATGATATTTATTCTTTAGCATCAAATCTTAAAACTCAGTCTGGGACTTCAAGACTTAGTGTAATGGGTATTGGTGGTTCAAAGCATACTGTTGAACACATGCTTGCAATCAACGGTTTAAATCTTAATAGCGAATCTGTATTGTTTTATTCAGATGTTGACTCAATAAGTTTTGCAAGATTTTTATCAAGATTAGGTAATGATGTTTTATCATCAAGTTATATGATTGCATCAAAATCTGGTTCAACTTTTGAAACAAAAGATGGTTTTTTGAGAATCCAAAAAATGCTTGAAGATGCTTATATGCTAAAAGGGTTTTCTGAAGAAGAAGCTAAAAAAGCTGCAAGTAAGCATTTTATTGCTGTAACAGATGGTAATGCAGAGAAAAGTGAATTGAGAAGAACATCTAACGAAAATGGTTGGTTAGGTGATTTATATATTCATGATGACGTTGGTGGAAGATTCTCAGCGTTCGACGATCACGCATTATTTACTTTAGCTTTTGCTGGTATGAAAAAAGAAGATATGGCTGCAATGTTGAGTTCAGCACAAGAAATTTCTTCTCTTTCATTATCTTCTGATTTAGAGATGAATGATGCGTTAAAAGAAGGTATTTTCTGGGCAGATGCAAAACTTAATGGTATCTCTGCTTCAGTTCATCAATATATGGGTTCAATGTTTGAAAATACTGTTTACTGGCATGCTCAAATGCAAAATGAATCAGTTAAAGATACTCTTAAACAAGTAGCTAAGGTTCCTGATGCTATGCACCACTCTGCAGAAGCACATTTTAACCCTGCAAATAAACTGGTTTTCGCTTTAACTGTTCCTTGTGATAATGGTGTATGCTCATCAAATGCTAAAGCATATATTGAAGCGCTTTCTAAATCATATGAAGTGACAGGGGCTACATTTGTTGAAACAGTTGAAACATCAAACTTAGGATTGACTCCAGAAGCAGCTGGTGCTGTAACTCAAATGAGAGCTTTCGCTACTTGCTATCAAGAGATTGTAGAGGCTGTTATGAGTGGAAGAGCTCTTCCTGAAGTCCTTGACAGTGTGCTTCAACCACACGTTGAATTCTATAAAAAGAATTTAAAAGGTGGTGTTGTTGTTCCAGGTCGTATTGGTTAATTAATAATATATAAAAAAGGGGCTGGTTTTTAAAACCAGCCCCTTTTTTTAATACTTTATACTACACCTTGAGCAACCATTGCTTCAGCAAGTTTATCAAAAGCAGCCAGATTAGCACCCGCTACATAATTCCCTGCACAGCCATATTTTTCAGCATTATCTTTACAAGAGTTGAAAATATTAATCATAATTCTTTCTAATTTGTTTTCAACTTCTTCAAATGTGTAATAAAATCTCATGCTGTTTTGAGACATTTCTATTGCAGAAGTTGCAACACCGCCTGCATTTGCAGCTTTTGCAGGAGCTACCAAAACACCTTTCTCTAATAAGTAGTCAGTAGCTTCTTGAGTACAAGGCATGTTTGCACCTTCCCCTATGGCCAAAACACCATTTTCTACAAGTTTTTTTGCTGAATTTAGTGTTAATTCGTTTTGAGTAGCACAAGGAAGAGCAATGTCTGTTTTTATTTCCCAAATAGGAGAGTCGTCTCCTGTTCTTTGAGTGTATATAGCATCATCGTATTTGCGTAGGTACTCGCTAATTCTACCACGCTCAACTTCTTTGATTTGTTTAACTAAATCTAAATCAATACCTTTAGAATCATAGATACAACCGTTAGAATCGCTCATTGCTACAACTTTAGCACCGTTTTCAATTGCTTTTTCTGCGGCATAAATAGCAACATTGCCAGAGCCTGATATCGTTACTGTTTTTCCTTTGAAGCTGTTTTTGTGAGCTTTAAGCATTTCTCTCACATAAAAGACAAGCCCATATCCAGTTGCTTCTTTTCTTGCAAGAGAACCACCGTAAGAGATTGCTTTTCCTGTTAAAACGCCACCTTCGTATGCATTGCGGATTCTTTTATATTGTCCGAATAAATAACCTATTTCACGAGCTCCAACACCTATGTCTCCAGCTGGAACGTCAACATCTTGTCCTATATGTCTGTATAGTTCTGTCATAAAGCTTTGGCAGAATCTCATTATTTCATTATCAGATTTTCCTTTAGGGTCAAAATCGCTACCACCTTTTGCTCCACCTATTGGTAGGCCAGTTAAAGCGTTTTTAAAAATTTGTTCAAAGCCTAAAAATTTCATAATACTTTGGTTAACGCTAGGGTGAAATCTAAGACCACCTTTGTATGGTCCTATCAAGGAATTAAATTGAACTCTATATCCACGGTTTACTACAATTTCTCCTTTATCATTTATCCAAGGAACTCTGAATATTATAGTTCTTTCAGGCTCAGTGATTCTTTCGAGTATGGCCAACTTTTCATATTCAGAATGTCTTTCTAATATAGGTTCTACAGAAGTTAAAACCTCTTTAACAGCTTGTAAAAATTCGGGTTCATGAGGGTTTTTAGTTTCAGTTTCTTCTAGTACTCTCTTAAGATATTTATTCATTGTTAAACAATCTCCATAATCGTCTTGTATACTAACTTATACAATATTGCAAAATATTTTTCAAGCAAAAATTTTATTAAGAATTTAAAAAAAATAAAAGCTACTATTTTATTAAAAAATATGTTACTATAGATGTGATTTAGAGAGAGGTTTTATGAAAAAAATATTAACTATATTAATTGCATTTCTAGTAATGAATATGCAATCTTGTTTTGCTCAGATTGAAGTTTTACCAACAATGCAAAGTAAATCTAATACTCAAGATAGGGTTTGGGTAGGTAGCTTTCAGCTCGTATGGAATGATTTTATAAATAAGATTATCTTTAATCCAGTAAGGTTTAGAGAGGGTATGCCCCAATCCGTTATAGAGTTAAATAAACAGTTGTTTTCGACCGATGATTTATCTGAAAAAAGCTATTATAAATATGCTGGTAGGGTAACTAAAAAAACAAAAAAGACTATAGCAAAATCAATAAAGAAAAAGTTTAAAGAGACAAGCGATTTGTTAGACAAATTAGATTTAACTCCTCGAAACGATATGATAATTGTCTATGCGATGTTAAAAAAGAACTTTGAATTTATACACGAGTTTGACAAACTGGGTAGTTCTTTATTTAAACAAGAACAACCAGCTGAATTCTTTGGTATTAGTGGTACTTCTAAAAAAGCTTTGGATAGCGGGGTGCAAGTTCTTTTTTATAACTCACCAGAAGATTTTGCGGTTATGCTATTAACAAAAGATGACGATGAAGTTTATTTATATAAAAACTCTGCAAATAAAGCGTTTAACTATTTATATGCTGACATGTTGAAAAAAGAAAAAATGTACACAGGCGATAAAACATTTAATAATGTAGATGAACTTAAAGTGCCTAATTTAAAAATAAATGTAGAGAAAGCTTTTGAAGAATTAACTGGCAGAAGAATTATGGGTACTAATTATGTTATCAATCAAGCATTACAAACTGTAAAATTTGATATGAATAATAAGGGTGTTAAACTTAAGAGCGAAGCAGCGATGACTGTTATGACGACATCACTTCAGCCAGAAGTTGAACCTCGTATGTTTTATTTCGATGACACTTTTGTAGTATTCTTAAAAGAAAAAGAAAAGAAAAATCCATATTTTGCTTTGCGGGTTAATGATATAACGAATTATTAAAAAATGTCTAAGGAGAGTGGTTGTGAAAATTAGTTCTATTCAAAATGTAAGTGCTAATAATCAGTTGAATTTTAGAACTCAAAACGAAGCTACTAAAAAGAAGTATAATTGGAAAAATATTGGTGCTGATGCAATGGCAGCAGGTATTGTGATTGATATCTTTGGTGAAGTATTACCAAGAGCTGAACGTAAAAGATTTTTTATTGCAGAAGCCTTAATGCTCGTTGGTGGAGCTATCTATTTGTACGAAACTTTGTTTAAAAAAGAGACTAAAACTGAAGTATAAATTTCTTTTTTGTTTTCTGTTTTGTCGTTTAGAATTCGTTTTTTGGTAGACATAATGTAATTTTTTATTACGGGATTTTTCTTTTGCATAATTATATATTAGAATTATAGTAAAGGAAGTAATTTATCTTAGTGGGTATATAAAAAGGGTTATTAAATTTTGGAAAACATTTGGAAGAGAAGACGCCGGAAAAAACAAGATTTATATGTGGTAATTTTTTTAGCGATATTTACTGCTAGTTATTTTGTATATAACCACATATCCTCAGAAGATAGGGGTGTAAAAGCTTATACTAAAGCTTTGATAGAATATAAAGATACGGATTATGAAAAAGCTTATCATGAATTTGCAAAAGTACCATCCGGTTCAACGCTAAAAGAATCTGCTCTTTTTCGTCAGGCTAGATGTGCTACAAATATGGGGAAAAAAGAATTAGCTATAAAAAAATATAAAAAAATAGTTCGTTCTAGATCAAAATCAAGTATTGTTCCAATCAGTGAGTATAATATGGCTAACTTGCTTTTAGATTTAAAAGACAAGAGAGCTAAAAAACATTTTCAAAATATTATAAAAAAACATCCAACTAGTGACTATGCGATTGCTGCAGAGTATTACTTGGGATTAATTGAACTTGCAAATTTACCAGAGTCTACAAAAAACAGGCAAAAAGCCATAGATAGAGCTTTTATAAACTTTAAGACTTATATAATTAAATCTCCTGATGGTAGATTTGCATTGAAGTGTGTTCAAGAGATTGAGAAGCTTAATGTGAGTTTAAAAAACTATGACAATTTGCTAATAGCCCAAGTCTATTATGCGAATGGAGAATACGAGAAAGCACGGCAGTACCTCGACAAAACGACAATATCAGAAAGCTGGGCTGATTTTGCTAAGACGGAGCATAAACTCAAAAATTATGAAAAAACTCGATATTATACAGATTATGGTTTGAGAAATTATGCAGCAGCAGTTGAGCCTAATGATGTTTATCAAGTAATAGATAACTATATATCAACGTTTAGCTCCAGAAAAGAAGGCATAAATTCGCTTTTGGCACAAAATTATGACTCTACTGGTTCTGATTATATTTCTTATTTAAATTGTAATGAGGTTGTTGGTAAAAATTATAAAGAAGCTTGTTATAGAACTTTATATGAAAAATATCCTAATGGACAGTTTTCTGGTGATGCTTTATATAATCTTTTTATTATTAAATATTTACAGAAAAAATACTATGATGCTCAAAGGCTAGGCTTTTTACATATGAAAAAATTCCCGAATGTAAAATCTTCTCCTGCTGTAACTTATTATATGGGTAAAATTGCAAACAAATTAAAACATTATGAAAGTGCGAATAGCTATTATAAAAAAGTTTTAGCAAACTATCCTGATTCATATTATGCGTTTAGGGCTAATTATAATTTGTATAAAGCTGATGGCTCTATGCCGTTCTTGAATATAACGCCAAAGCCTGTAGTGTTCCCTTATAAAAAATCTTTAGAAAATAATTTGGTTATAAAATTAGCTCTATTAAAAGATTATGATTTAGTTGAGGAACTCTGTAAAAAAGATAAATTTATACAGAGCTGGATTGCTTATCAAAAAGGGAATCATACTATCTCTGCAATACTAGCAAGAAATGCTATGGAAGATATGCAAGCAAAACCGGCATTCGATGATTTAAGATGGAGACTTGCATATCCTTTACATTATTATGACGTTGTTGAAAAGGTAAAAGGTAATAATAATCCTATAATATTAGAATCCATAATAAAGGAAGAAAGTCATTTTAATCCTTTTGCAACCAGTTCGGTTGGTGCGAGCGGACTTATGCAACTAATGCCAGCTACTTATAATGAGATAGTAAAAAATACTAACATTGGCAGTGATATTTATAATACTGAAAGTAATATAAAAGCAGGTAGTATATATTATGAAAGGCTTAAAAAGTCTTTGGGTAATAAAGATTTATATGCGATTTCAGCATATAATGGTGGTATAGGCTCGGTTAGTAATTGGTTTTCAAAATTAATTTATAATGATACTGATGAATTTGTGGAACAGATTCCTTACCCAGAGACGAAAAACTATGTTAAAAAAGTTTTTCGCTCTTATTGGGTCTATGGTAATATATACTAAAAGAGGAAATTATGGCAAAAGGTTTGTTTATAACATTTGAAGGTGGAGATGGTTGCGGTAAAACAACTCAAATTAATCTTCTTGATGAGTATTTAAGAAATAAAGGTTTCAAAACTCTATTAACTCGAGAACCTGGCTCAAAAGGCTTGGGTATTAAATTAAGAGAAATCTTATTAAACTATGATGGAGAAGTCTCTCCTGTAGCAGAATCTTTTCTATTTCTTGCTGATAGAGCGCAACACGTTGACTGCATAATAAAGCCTGCACTTGAAGAAGGTGTTATTGTACTTTGTGATAGACATACGGACTCTACAGTTGCATATCAAGGATATGGCAGAGGTCTTGATTTAGAACAAATTCATAGATTAAATAAAATTGCAACAAGTGGACTTAAACCAGATTTAACAATAGTTTTAGATGTGGATGTCGAAACTTCCCAAAAGCGTGTTGGTGCTGAAAAAGATAGAATGGAATCTGCTGGAATTGAGTTTTTTGAACGTGTGAGAAACGGATTTCTAGAAATTGCAAAACAAGAGCCTGAAAGAGTTAAAGTTGTTGATTCTACTCAACCAATTGAAGAAATTCATAAACAGATATTGGAGTTAGTTGGAAGATGAATTTAGATGAACTTAAACAACGAGTATTAAAAAATACTGAGGGTTGTGAAAGTTTATCTTCTGAATTAGATAATTTAGAATCAAAGCTTCAGGACCCATCGGTTTGGGCTGATCAAAAACTAGCGTCTGAAATAGGTCAGCAAGTTAGAGAAATTAAAGATAAAATTTCACTTTTTAATGGTTGGAATTCTATTTTAGAAGATGTTCAAACAGCTCAGGAAATTGGCGATGAAGAGCTTATAAAAGAAAGTGAAGCATCTTTAGTTGAACTTGAAAAACAGCTTGATAAATATGATATCCAGCAAATGCTTTCTGGCGAGTATGACGATGCGGACGCATTTTTGTCTATAAATGCAGGAGCTGGTGGAACTGATGCACAAGACTGGGCAAATATGCTTCTTAGAATGTATATTCGCTGGGCTGAAGCAAGAGGCTGGAAAACAGAACTTGTGGATAAATCAGATGGTGAAGAAGCGGGGATTAAATCAGCTACAATAAAGATTAATGGAAAGTTTGCTTACGGATACGCTAAAGCAGAAAAGGGTGTACATAGACTTGTAAGAATTTCACCTTTTAATGCTAATGGTAAGCGTCAAACAAGCTTTGCGTCTTGTGAGGTATCTCCAATAATTGCAGATTATGAGAAGACAATAATAATACCACCAGAAGATTTAGAAGTTGAAACAATGCGTTCTGGCGGTGCGGGTGGTCAGAATGTTAATAAAGTAGAAACTGCTGTAAGGATTTTGCATAAACCTACTGGAATTGTGGTTAAGTGCCAACAAGAACGCTCGCAATTGCAGAATAAGGAAAATGCAATGCAAATGCTTGCATCAAAACTTCTAGAAATACGTCAACGTGAACACGAAAAAAAATTAGCAGAGCTTAAGGGTGAAAATTTTGACATAAATTTTGGTTCTCAGATTCGTTCGTATGTGTTCCATCCTTATAAAATGGTAAAAGATCATCGTACGGGCTATGAAGTTGGCAATGTCGATGCAGTTATGGACGGTGATTTAGATGGTTTTATTGAAAGCTTTTTAAAGGGGTAAAACTAATTCCTGAGAAAATTAACAAAACGTTTGACAATAAAAAATGTTTGAGTTAAGATAAATCTTGCCGAAAGCAATTAGGGCGTTTAGCTCAGTTGGTAGAGCGTCTCCCTTACAAGGAGAGGGTCAGAAGTTCGAGTCTTCTAACGCCCACCATAAAAAACCGAATGACATTTGTTATTCGGTTTTTTATTTTGTCGTTCTGATGACTTGGACTTCCAATTGCGCCAGCAATTTAAGAAGTTCGGCGGATTTGCGGACGTATTGAGCGAAGCGAAATTCGGGTAGCGAGGAAATTGAGCAGACTAGAACCGAAGGTTCTACTGCGAAACTTTCCGAGCGTGAAGCAAATCCAAGAGGAGTCTTCTAACGCCCACCATAAAAGAGATGATGACATTTGTTATCATCTCTTTTATTTTGAGTGTTTTGATAGCGAGAAGCTTCTTTTGAAGTTCGAGCGAGGAGCGAGCAGAGTGCGGAGGAATTTTGCAAAATGAATGAAATTCATTGAAGCAAAATCCGTAGACACGTTTAACGCGAGCGATTCAAGACAGTCTTCTAACGCCCAGTTACTTTTTATGTATAAAAAGTAACCAAAAACACTTTTCATATAATCCTAAAGTCAATACTCATAAAATAAAAACAGGATGACATCAGTTATACTGTTTTTTATTTTGTCGTTCTGATGACTTGGACTTCCAATTGCGAATGCAATTTTGTGGAATATATAAAGCTAGACCAAAGTCTATATTACTGGCTAATTATCACGTTCTTTTAATTTTGTTGCTAAAGCTGTTATTAATCCTAAACTAACAGCAGCAATTGCACCATATTTTACTGTATTACCAATTTTTAATGTTTTTTCTGAGGCTTCTGCAAGTATACTCAAATCAGAATTTTTTATATTTGCATAATTAAACTTTTTCTTTGTTGCATCAAATGAATTAGTAAGTTGTTCCTTTACAAAATTAAAGTTTTTATTATATTTTTCAATTAATTCCTTAAATGTTGATAATTCTTTATCAGCACCACCGTTATTAAATCTTTCAAGCTCTTTTTTAAAGTATTTTTTATGTTTTTCTAAAAAAGATTTTAATTCTTCTGTTGTTAAGTTATCTTTTTTTAAAAGTTCTTTTATTTTATCTAGTTTAATATCTAGTCCAGCTTCTTTAAGAATTGAAATTGTTTTAGCGTGGTCTATAATATGTTCTTTTGTTACTGTGTGTACAAATTTATCAGTTGGTATACCGTCTTTCGCTAAATTCGTAGTTAAATACCCGACACCACCACCAATAACAGCACCTGTAGCTGTTCCTAATAAACCATTACTTAAAGAATTACTCTTTTTGTTTTGTGTACTATCTACAGAAGCATAATTTATTGAACTCATAATACTACCTTTTTCTTATTTCTACACATTATACTTATATAAAGTATCTTTCTTTTCAAAAATTGCTTTTTTGTTAATAAATGTAAAATCACAATTTTGGGGGTAAACTTTGTTTTAGATATTGGCTCAAAAAATGCGTTCTTCTGATAGGGCTAAAAGAAGCACTACATAGCTATTTTGCGAAACTGCTGTGCTAATTCGTACGTAACCCTCCAGTATAAAAGGGACAGTGACAGATGTTATTATCCTTTTTATTATTTTAATCTAACTAACGTATTTCAAAAAACAGTTAAAATACTATAATAGATTATAGTAAAGGAGAGTTTTATATGATTATTAAAATTATTAATGAAACACAAAATCAAGAATGCGATGTGCTTGTTGTAAACAAGTTTGAAAACGAAAAAACAATAAGCGAAATTGCTAATAAATATGCTGTTGAAGAAGATAACTTTGAGGGCAAATTTGGCGAAACTTATATTCTTCCAACTTACGGTCAAGAAAAACATAGAAAAGTTATCGTAATTGGTTTTGGTAAAAAAGAAGAATTTAACCCAAACAAACTTCGTGAAGCTATTGCTAAAGCAGTTAAAAAAGCTATGTCTATTGAAGCAAAAACTGTTGCTTTCAAGCTTGATGGTATTGAATTTGATTATTCAGAGCAGTTTACTATGGGTGCAAAAATTGCTGATTATAAATTTGATAAATACAAATCTGAAAAAAAAGACAAGGATGTAAAAGAAATATTTGTAGAGGCTAACGAATCAATCGTACGCAAAGCTGAAAAAATTGCTGATGCAATGGCATTTACAAGAAACCTTGCAAACGAGCCAGCTCAATTTGCTACTCCTACTGAGCTCGCTTCAATAGCTTGCGATTTGGGTTTAGAAACTAAAGTTTATGACAAAGAAGAATGTGAAAAAATGGGTATGGGCGCTTTCTTAGCTGTTGGCAGGGGAAGTTCACAAGAGCCTAAATTTATCCATATGAAATACACTTGCGAAAACCCTAAGAAGAAAATCGCACTTGTGGGCAAAGGGATTACTTTCGACTCAGGCGGACTTGATATTAAACCTGCATCATCAATGCTAACAATGAAAGATGACATGTCTGGTGCAGCTTGTGTTCTAGGTGTTATGAGCATTATAAAAGAGCTTGCTCCACAAGTTGAAGTTCACGGTATTATTGCCGCTTGCGAGAACATGCCTGGATGTAGTGCGTACAAACCTGGTGATATTTTAATTGCTAAAAACGGTAAAACTATAGAAGTCGATAACACAGACGCAGAAGGTAGATTAACACTTGCAGACGCTCTATGTTATGCTTGCGAGCTTGGTGTTGACGAAGTAATCGACATTGCAACTCTTACAGGTGCTTGTATGGTTGCACTTGGCTCTCAAGCAGCTGGTATTATGGGTAATGACACAGAAATGGTTAAAGCTCTTATTGAAACTGCTCAAAGAAATGGTGAAAGATTCTGGGAACTTCCATTATGGGAAGAATATGCTGATAGCTTAAAATCTGATGTGGCCGATATGAAAAATACTGGCTCACGTTGGGGTGGGGCTCAAACAGCTGGTGTGTTCTTACAAAAATTCGTAAAAGATGTTAAATGGGCACACATTGATATTGCAGGCGTAGCATTCCTTGAAAGTGTTCATAAAGAGCTTTGCAAAGGTGCTTCTGGTGCCGGTGTAAGAACTTTATTAAATTATTTACTAGAGGTATAAATTAAAAAAATATATTTTAAGCTTGTGGCGAACGCAAAGCGTTCGCCATTATTTTATTTAAAAAAATGAACAAATTTTAAACGAATTTCGTTACTATTATGAGAAACGGAGGTTCAGTATGAAAAAGGTTCTTTCAGTTTTAGGTTTAATAGCGATTTTAGGTTTAACTTCACCAGTATTTGCGGGTCCACATGGTCCTGGTGGGCACGGTCCACATGGAGGTGGAGGACATCGCATTCATGCAGGGGCTCATCATAGACCACACATGGCGCCTAGACATCATCACCATGGTGGCATGATTCATGTGGGACATCATCCCAGGCATAGCTATTGGTATGGCTACAGGACTGGTTATTGGGGGAGTACTTGGTGCAATTATAGATTAGGTTGTTATCCCTATGTGTATCCAGGTGTAGGAGTACATGTGCCTATGGGTGGAGCAAGTTTCTCTCTTCATTTTTAATAATTCTTCTTCATTATTTCCACTAAATAATTCCTAAAGCTCTCTTTTCCCCATAGAGAGCTTTTTATTTTTGAAATTTGTATTTGTTAAGAATTATCAAATAGGCTATCTTGTTGCAGGAGGATAGCTTTTAGTGATAGACTTAGATAAACATTGGAATGATAGAGGTATAATGACGGAGCAAAAATACATAGCTTTAATCGATTGTGATAGTTTTTTTGTATCTTGCGAGCGTAAGCTGAATCCTAAGCTTAATGCTAAGCCTGTTTGTGTTGTATCGGGTTCTCGTGGTTGTGTTATTGCTCGTTCAATTGAAGCGAAAGAAATGGGTATCCCTATGGGACATCCTCTTTTCATGGCTGAAAAGGATTTTCCAAAGGCTATTTATATTAATGCTAAGCACTACGAATATGCGCAGATTTCTGAGCAAGTAATGTCTTTGCTGAAACAATTTAGCCCCACAGTAGAAGTTTATTCTATAGACGAAGCTTTTGTTGATTTGACAGGATTATCAAAGCTTTATAAGAAAAATTATTATGATTTAGCAAAGTACATTCGTGAAATGATTGCACAAGAGGTTGGTGTTCCTGTTTCTGTAGGTGTGAGCCGTACAAAGGCCTTAGCAAAACTAGCTTCTGATAAATCAAAAACAATGGAAAATCATGTTTGTATTGCAGGTAAATGTGGCATAACAAAATTATTAAAAGCAACAGAAATTGGTGAAATTTGGGGTATAGGTCGTAGATTGGAACCAAAGTTGAGGGGATATGGGATTTATACTGCTTATGATTATGTTCAAAAAAATGACGCTTGGCTTAAAGGAAGATTTGGCAAGCTTGGATTAGAATTGAAATATGAGTTGTTAGGCTGTCAAATTAATAAAATTTCAACTGAAGTTTCGCTTCCTAAATCAATAATGGATACAAAATCTTTTCCAGAATTTTCATCTGATTTGAATTATTTGAAAAATGAATTAATGATACATATCCATTCTGCGTGTAGAAAGCTTAGAAGAGCTGATTGTAAATGCAAAACAATTGGTGTAATTGTTAAAACAAAAGATTTTCAAACCATAGTAGAGAAAATCGACATGGAACATATGACAAATTTTGAATTTGAAATTTCGGAATATGCAATGCCAATTTTAGAAAAAATATTTGATAGTGGTGTAATTTATAGAAGTGTTGGAATATTGCTTGAAAAATTTAATCCATGTGAAAGCGAGCAAAAATCGTTATTTGAAGATACATCAAGACGAGAAAAAAACGAAAAGCTTGGGAAGAGTTTGGATAAGCTAGAGGCGAAATTTGGACGAAATGTTGTAACAACAGGTTTTACTGGTAAAGTGGATTACAAACAGGATTTTATCTCTAAGGGATAGAAACTATGATTAGACAATTTGATTATTCTGTTTTTCCCAGCCTACAGTTGAGCTTTTCCCGTGACCTGGATAAATTATTGTATCATCAGGTAGGGTAAAAATTTTTCTTTCAATGCTTTCTACAATCTGATTAAAATCTCCACCAGGCAAGTCACAACGCCCGATAGATTCCCTGAAAATGGTATCTCCTGAAAATAGAGTATTATTAGTATATAGACACACACCACCTTGTGTATGTCCTGGGGTGTGAATAACTTTAATGCTAGTGTTTCCTATAGTAATAATGTCATTGTCAGCATAAAACCTATCAATGCGAGGAATTTCTATGCTAGGTAAGCCTATCATCGGTAGATAATCATTCACGCTGTTAATCCATTCCATATCAGCTTCATGCATTACAATTTCTACATTTTTAGGTAAATTATTTAGACCGCCGATGTGGTCAAAATGACCATGAGTTAAAAGTACAAACCGTAGTTTTATTTGTAGTTTTTCTATTTCTGTAAGTATATCTTTATCAAAACAGCTACAGTCTATTAAAACAGCTTCTCTAGAAGCTTCGTCAACAACTAAATAATTATTATTTTCTAAAGGTGGTTTAACAAATATTTTTGTAATCATATATTAATTTTAATGTAAACTTTTATTAACATCAAGTCTTTTAAAAGGCAATTTTTTTAAACACAAAAACTTTATATAAGTAAGGTTAGAAATTTAGTTAGGTTTATGTATGGTTAACAACATTACGAATGTTGATACTCGTTTACAGCAAATGGGTGTCGCAAAAAGCGGGCAATCGCTAGTTAGCTTACCAATGCCCCCAATAATAGGATTTAAAACGCCGAAGCCTTTAGAAAAAGCGGAGTTGCGTTATAAAAAATTCAAACGAGCCGATAATATAATTATTGCCGGTGAAATTGACGATGATTATGTTGATATAATTGAAGAGGTTGAGGAATATACAGCTCAGAGCCCTACTTATGGTTTTGTGCATAAGATTCCAATAAAGAAAAAAACGAAGTATTTGAAAGATTGTTACGTTTTAGATTATATACAAGCTGTGCGACAAAGGCAGGGACAGGGTACTTTGGCTTTAAAAGGGTTTGTTGAAAAAGCCTTTTTTGATACCCGTGCACAAGGGCGTATAGTGACTTTTTCCTCTCCTGTATGGAAAGAATCTTCTCCTGCTCAGTTTTTCTATAAAATGGGTTTTAGATTCTTAGATCCTGAAGCGAATAGCTATATAGAAGAATGTATTGTGAAAAAAATGCCTGATTCACCTCCGCAAACGGGCATGATGTATTTGCCAAGAAAAAATATTCATCGATTACTGCGTTATGGAGATATGTTCTAAATGACCGAAACTTTTAACATAAATTCCCATTATTCTAATGAACCAAAGGCTAAGTTGCCAGAGAAACCTATTGTAAAAGGTCCTGATACTGTTCCTGAAATTCATTTGTATAATGATGCGATTGCAAAAGAAAGATTTAGAAAGCTTGATAATGATATTTTTGTAATGCGAAAAAAAGAGGAAAAAAAGCCTGTTAAAAGCTTCTTAAAGATTTTAGCAGGTACTGTGCTTGCAATTACAGGCTTTTTCCTTTTAAAGAAATTCTTTAAGAAATCTTAATAAGCAAAAAAATTGTTTATGCTAAAATTAAGATGTAAAATCTTAGAGAGGTATTTATGTGCGGAATTGTTGGATATATTGGGAGTAAATCAGCTGTTGATATTTTATTAGATGGCTTGACTAATTTGGAATATCGTGGTTATGATTCAGCTGGTGTAGCTGTTAATATTGATGGACAAGTTGAATTATATAAAGCAGAGGGTAAGCTTCAAAATCTTAAAGATATTGTCGAAGCTAAAAAAGCTCATATAGAAAAATCTACTATAGGTATAGGCCATATTCGTTGGGCTACACACGGTGCTCCAACAACTGTAAATGCTCACCCTCATTCTTGCAATTGTGGTAAAGTAGCAGTTGTTCATAATGGGATTATTGAAAATTATAAAGAGTTAAGAGAAAGGTTAGAAAAACAAGGCTGTGTTTTTCGCTCTCAAACTGATACAGAAACAGTTGCACATTTGGTAGCATCAAAATATGCACAAACAAAAGATTTAACAGAAGCTGTGCGACTTGCGACACAAGAAATAGAAGGTGCTTATGCGCTGTGTGTAATTCATCAAGATGTCAAGGATACTATTGTTGCGACTAGACGAAATGCACCTCTTCTTGTTGGTATTGGAGAAAACGAATATTATATAGCATCTGATGTTCCTGCAATAATTCAGTACACTAAAAAGGCTATGTATTTAGATGATAATCAAATTGTTACTTTGACTCCTACATCTATGAAGTATATTGATGAAAACAAAAATCCTTTGGAGCCAAAAGTAGAGATACTGCCTTGGGAACCAGTAGCTTTGAGTAAAATGGGTTATAAACACTTTATGCTTAAAGAAATACATGAACAACCTGATGTTGTAAGAAATGTTCTTTCTGGCAAGCTTAGAGCAATTGACGAGGCTATTACTTTAAATGAAGTAACTCTTGATAAAGATAATTTAAAGAATCTTAATCGTATTCAAGTTGTAGCTTGTGGTACGTCTTTGCACGCAGCGATGGTTGGTAAATACATAATAGAACAACTTTGCGGAATTGCCGTTGATGTAGAACCGGCAAGTGAGTTTATTTATAGAAGAACTATTACAGATAAAAATACACTTGTGATTGGTGTTTCACAATCTGGTGAAACCGCTGACACTATTACAGCTGTGAGACAGGCAAAAGCTTTAGGTTCACATATTTTGATAGTTACAAATAGACCTGATTCAACAATGGCACGAGAAGCCGATAGCTTAGTTCCTGTTAATGCTGGTATTGAAGTCTCTGTTGCGGCGACTAAATCTTATATGGCGCAGGTGATTTCGTTCTATTTATTAGCTCTATATATGGCTGAAGTTAAAGAGTCTGCTGCGAAAGAAGACATACAAAAACTTAAACACGAATTGATTATTCTGCCTCAGAAAATAGAAAAAGTGCTTTCTCATAAAGAAGATATTCAAATTTGTGCTAGAAAATTCTCGGGTGCAAAAGATTTTATTTTTATAGCTCGTGGTATCAATTTCCCAACAGCTTTAGAAGGTGCTTTAAAACTCAAAGAAATTAGTTATATTAACGCAACGGGATATACAGCTGGTGAACTTAAGCATGGTCCAATAGCAATGTTAGATGAATCAATGCCAGTTCTTTCAATTTTAATGAAAGGTGGTGTTTACGAAAAAATTCTTTCTAACTCCGAAGAAGCAAAAGCAAGAAACGCTAGAATGATTGCTTTGACAAACTCAGAAGATCAAAAGCTAAAAGACTTGTTCGAAAATATAATGTATGTGCCTGAAATTGATGAAATGTTGTCACCAGCTTTAGCGATAGTACCATTACAACTGTTAGCGTATTATATTGCTGAGTTTTTGGGTAAGGATGTTGATCAACCAAGAAATTTAGCTAAATCTGTAACTGTTGAGTAGGGGTAAGTAATTAGCCGTGCAAGTAGAATCAACTCTAGTCGAAATACCAAATAATAATAACCCAAGTACGGAATATATTGAATCAGAATTAACAAAACTCAATATTAATCCGTTGAGGTGGGCTGTTGTAAATGTTAGTGATAAAATATACACAGTTAGTGTAGCAAATTTAAAGGAATAGAAAATGGAAATGACACGAATACAACCTGATATTAAAGATATTAATTTAGCAGAACAAGGAAAGAATAATATTGAGTGGGCTATGAAAGATATGCCTGTTCTTAGAAAAATAAGAGAAAGATTTTTGCGAGAAAAACCTTTTGCAGGACTTAAGCTTTCTGCTTGTGTTCACGTTACAAAAGAAACCGCAGCATTATGTACAGTTATGAAAGACGGTGGTGCTGATGCTATCCTTATTGCATCAAACCCTCTTTCAACTCAAGATGATGTAGCAGCTGCTTTAGTGAAATATTGGGATATTCCTGTTTTAGGTTACGCAGGCGAATCGGTTGAAACATATAAAGAGCACGCAAGAATGGCTTTGGAACATAATCCTGACATAATAATTGATGACGGTTGTGATTTAGTTGCAACTTTGCACGCAGAAAGACCTGAAATGGCATCTAAAGTTATTGGCTCTACAGAAGAAACTACAACAGGTATTATCAGGCTTAAAGCTCTTGAAGCTCAGGGTGAGTTAAAGTTTCCGGCATTAGGTGTTAATACAAGTCTAACAAAACACTTGTATGATAATCGTTACGGAACAGGACAAAGTGCAATGGATGGAATTATGCGTGCTGCAAATATCTTGATAGCAGGTAAAACTGTAGTGATTTCAGGATATGGATGGTGTGGCAGAGGATGTGCAATGCGTGCTAAAGCTCTAGGGGCAAACGTTATTGTATGTGAAGTCGACCCTCTTAAAGCTCTTGAAGCTGCTATGGAAGGCTACAGAGTAATGCCGATTGCAGAAGCAGCAAAAGAGGGGGATATTTTCTTGACTGTTACAGGAGATAAGCATGTGGTAGATATTCATCACATTATGGATATGAAAGACGGTGCTTTCTTATGTAATGCAGGGCACTTTGATCATGAAGTTAATGTCCCTGATTTAAAACCTATGGCTACTGAAATTAAAAGAATCAGACCTTTCTTAGATGAGTATAAACTACCAAACGGTAAATCAGTTTATGTACTTGCAGAGGGTAGGCTTGTAAACCTTGTTGCTGCAGAGGGACACCCTGCGTCTGTTATGGATATGAGTTTTGCAAACCAAGCTTTAGGTATTGAATTTATTGTAAAGAATAAAGGAAATCTTGAAAATAAGTTATATACCCTACCTGAAAGTGTAGATATTGACATCGCAAAGTTGAAATTAGAGTCAATGGGAATTTCAATAGATACGCTTACAGCAGAACAGGAAGAATATTTAAACAGCTGGAAGTTATAAAAAAGTGGAAGAGGAAATTTTCCTCTTCTTTTTTTATTAAATAAATCTAGTTAGGCTATTGCTTATTGACCATATGGTCTATATAAAGTTCAATCTCCTGATTGATGTCATGGACATGGCGAACATGTACTATATTATCAAGGGAGAGAGAGTTTTATGAAGAGAGTATTGTTGATTTTAGGTATCATATTTTCTACAATGTCAGTTTTTGCAACTGATAATGTTTTACAGACTATTGAGATAGAGCCTGTTAAGGACACATATAATATTGTTTTGGTTTCTGATAAAGCTGTAGATGTTAAGAAGACTGTGCAAGGTTCTAACAAGATAACATTAACTATGAAAGATATTAGAGCATCAAAAACTCTGAATACCATTTACAACAATGTATCAAATGTCGATACTGTTATGGTTGAACCTCAAGGTAATGGTATAAGTATTTTCTTCCAAGCAGAGAATGCAGCTGCTTCTACAGTGACATTTGATGCTTTGGTTGCAACAGCTCCAGCTAAAACATCATCAAAAAATATTAAATTAAATAACCCAATTGAAAGCTATGCTCCTATTTACAATGAATCTTTTGAAGATGTAAAAACTTCAAGTTTATTTGACAGATTAAAAGCTTCTTCTACTGTTGCATCAATTAAAGACTCTATAGATGAAGAAGTTGTTTCTAATGGCGCAAATAAAGCTTTTTCATTCGGGTTAATAGGATTATTGGCATTTGCTGTAATAAGATTATTTAAGCGTAAAGAACCTGAAATGAAAATTGGTCTATCTCAATCATTAACTGAACGAGAAATTGCTATGCATAGAGGTGTGCAAACAGTTCCACAATCTTATATGAGCTCAGAAAGACCATTTACAAGTGTAAACTATGGGTTAAATGCGTATCAACGAGAAACCCAAAATCCATATGAGGTACAAGAACCTATGCATTTTCATAATCCAAGATTAAGAAATTATGCAAACCAAGCTGTAGCAACACAAGCTGTAGCGCAAACTACAGTAAGACCACAACCAGCTATGGCAACAGTTACTCAACCTCAAGTCAAAAAAATGACGACGCCGGTTAATACAGCACCAGTTAATCAATCAAATCCTAATGTTGATAACTTAAAATTTTTAGAGTCCATGACTGCTATCTATGAAAAAAGTGGTCGTCATGACCTAGCAAGAGGGCTTAAGGCTAGTTTAAGCAAAAACAATAAATAGTAAACAACAATCTTTTTATAAAACTATACTATATGGCACATAAGCTTTGCGAATGTGCCTTTTTATTATTCATAGACCCCAAAAAAAAGCCCTTTAATAAGGGCTGTTGGAATTAAGAATAGCTGGAAGTATGAAAAAGATTTAATACTAGTATTAAACTTTAACCAAAAACCTATTGCTATCCCATAAGTGGCTAGTCTTTTATGATTTTATAAGGATAAACTTACGAGACCTAAAGAACTTATATAAAAGACTTGTTTTTTAGCTTTTTAACATCATAGCTACGATAGTTAAATGATTGACAATATTTTTTGAGATAATAAAATAAATTATATAACTTAGAGAGTAAGTTAACGTAGTATATTTAATCAAAGAAGGAGATTAATCTCATGGCACGTGAAAAGTTTGAACGTACGAAACCACACGTTAACGTTGGTACAGTAGGCCACGTTGACCACGGTAAAACAACATTAACAGCTGCTATTACTGCATGTATGGCTGCTGCTGGTCAAGCAGAACTTAAAAAATTCGATGAAATCGACGCTGCTCCAGAAGAAAAAGCAAGAGGTATAACCATCTCTACAGCTCACGTTGAATATGAAACAACAGCTAGACACTACGCTCACGTAGACTGCCCAGGCCACGCTGACTATGTTAAAAACATGATCACAGGTGCTGCTCAAATGGACGGTGCAATTCTTGTAGTTGCTGCAACTGACGGTGCAATGCCTCAAACTCGTGAACACATCCTACTTGCTAGACAAGTTGGTGTTCCAAACTTAGTTGTATTCTTAAACAAATGTGATATGGTTGACGACGAAGAATTATTAGAATTAGTTGAAATGGAAGTTAGAGAACTTCTTTCTTCTTACGAATTCGACGGCGACAACATTCCATTCATCCACGGTTCAGCTTTAAAAGCTTTAGAAGCAGTTCAAGCTAACAGCACAATTGCTCGTGGTGTTGATAAATGGGTTGATAAAATTTGGGAACTTATGGATGCTCTAGATACATACTTCCCAGAACCAGAAAGAGAATTAGACAAACCATTCTTGATGCCAGTTGAAGACGTATTCTCAATTACTGGTCGTGGTACAGTTGCTACTGGTAGAGTAGAACGTGGTACTATCAAAGTTGGTGAAGAAGTTGAATTAGTTGGTTTAGGTGAAACTAAGAAAACTACAGTTACTGGTGTTGAAATGTTCAGAAAACAACTTGATCAAGGTCAAGCTGGTGACAACGTAGGTCTTCTATTAAGAGGTGTTGATAAAACTGAAATCCAACGTGGTCAAGTTTTATGTAAACCTGGTTCAATCAAACCTCACACTAAATTCACAGCTAACGTTTACGTTCTAACAAAAGATGAAGGTGGACGTCACACTCCATTCTTCCCTGGTTACAGACCACAATTCTATATCAGAACAACTGACGTTACTGGTTCAATCAAATTCGAAGGCGAAATGGTAATGCCTGGTGATAACGTAGTTATGGAAGTTGAACTTATCAACCCAGTAGCTATCGAAGAAGGTATGAGATTCGCTATCCGTGAAGGTGGTAGAACAGTTGGTGCTGGTGTTGTAGACAAAATTGTTGAATAATTGATTCTATAACAACAGTTGATAGAACTAATCGAGCCGATTCAAAAAGAATTGGCTCGATTTTATTATGAGAATATACTTATACATTTTTTTGCTAGTTCTATTCCTTGTTTTCCACCGGTAGTAAAAATACTACCAGTAAATGCTCCGGTAGCTCCTGTTATTGGACTCAAAAATACCCCGCCAGGTAGCATAAAACCTCCCCAGAAACCAAGCTTGTAAAGTATATATGAAAGAGTTCCTCCTTCTTTACGAACGCCTTGATTAATTATTGAGTTCATTTGTTTTAAATTGGGAACTACTTGTTTCATACTTCGAGTATTTTTTAGATACTTAGCACCATCTATAAAAACATTTGCTAGTCCTTTTAGTGACATGATTTTAAACCTTTACTAATACCTATCTATTTATTTAAAGTTTTTTGTATTAATAAAATTGCTAGAAAGTTGATGGTTTATTACAAAAAAGTTACAAAATAAGTAAAATCCTTGCTTTGTATGAGTAAAAAAGTCAGAATTAATGCTACAATGTTTCCTAAGTTATTATAAAGTGAATTTGTTAAAATGTAATAAAGTTTAGTGGTATTTGTATGAGTTTTTATAATTATATACATTGGCAGGATTATTATAGAGAGTTTTGGCAACCCTCTTATAGTAAAATTATTGAAATTAAAGATAAAGATTCCCCTATAGAGAATAAAGAAAAATGTCTAAAGGATTTTGTTACTTTTTTTTATACAACTTGTAAGCTTATTAAATATTATCTTGAAAATAATGGACTTTTTTTTAAAAATTATAAACGTTCAATCATGGCAGCTTTTAATATTGGTTTAATTGAGGATGGCGATACTTGGGCGGAAATCTTTGCTCTAATAACTAGGGATTCAACAAAATCCTCAAAAATGCAAGAAGTACTAGACTTTTGTTTAGGTGATAATTTTTATATTTTTAATGATTTAAATAATAAATTTGTTAAGTTATTGGAGAGTTATGAGTAAAATCCCGATTTTTGTTTCTCGCTTATTTACATTCAAGGAAAAATTTAATATTTTTAAGGAATTACAAGAAAAATACATAAAAAAAGAGCTTGATAGCGATGGGATTAATGCTCTTTTCGATTCAATGAAATTGTTGTTTAAACTCTATTATAAACCATTAAGACAAGTAATGAAAGATAAAGGTTTAGATTGTCAGCTTCCAGTACTTATTTTAAAACAAGCAGAAAAATCTGGGATGATTGACGATGCTACATTATGGTTGAATTTTCTAGGTGATTTAAATGCACATAGTCAAGCAAGTGATGAAAAAGTAAAATCTGAAATTCAGAATGGAATAATTGAGCATTATCATGAACAAATGTACTCAGCATTAAAATACATAGATAATGAAGAAAATAAAGCTTTGCAAAAAAAGTTTGAAGAATTATGGAATGGAAAAGACGATGAGGAAATTAACCTTGATTATTCTCATCCAAATTATAGTGCGTTAGAAATAGGTATTTCAGATAGATCGTATAAGATTCTAATGGATTATTTTGAATCAAATTTTGCGATTAAGAATGTATGGGTATATGGTTCTAGAGCTTATAAAAATTGTGTAAAAGGTTCAGATATAGATATAATTATAGATTGTCCAAGTGAAGATTTTAATGTAATTAAAAAAGGAATTAGAGAATTAGTTATTCCTTATTATATTGATTGTAAATGTCTGAATCTCGATGCTCATAAAAGCTTTATTTCAATAGTTTTACCTAGAGGACATAAACATATCTATTCTTTGGATACGGCCAAAGTTTTTTGGGGAAATAAAGATTTGCAATATAAGATGAATTCTATAAATATAAGCAAGTTTATATAGAAATTATGTGCTTGCAGAGTCATCTGAACCATTGTTTTCAACTAAGTCTGCAACTTTTGCTTGAATGTCTTCTTTGTATGTACTTATAAAGGTGGTTTCGTCAATTAGAGGATATTTTGCTAAATCTTCTTTTGTTATATGAACTTTTTTCAAGTTACTTCTGCTCGCAACGTAGGCTTGTCCATAGCTATCTGTTGGAATGACTTTACCATTTGCTGTAACCATAAAAAGAAATCTATCAGGAACTGTGTCTGTTGCGCCATTGTTTACTATATTAGCACCCTCGTCACCATCAATATCTAAAGTAATAGTGTAGAATATTTGAGCAGTTGAATCTGTAGATGTAGATGCACTTAAAATTCCAGATGTTGTGTCGAGTGATGGCTTAACGGTTATAGTTGAGCCGTTTTTTATTGTAAAAGTATCAGTTATATCTTTGCAAGAAGCAGCTTTATTAAAAGTGCTACACAATACTCTTGTAAATGCTTTTGGACCGTTACCTAAATCAGTACCGTCAATAACTTTGTTAGTTTCTGTCTCTAACAACGGATATTTTTGTAAATTATATGTTCTGTCATTACCAAATTCTAATGCAAGGTTATATAAGTTGGAGGATTCAACTATTTTTTGTGTTACCTCCACAAGAGAATCATAAGCTTTAAGATACATAACTTTGTTTGTATCGGGTTTGTATTTGTTAATTAGTGGTAATGTAAGGGCAGCAATTACGCTGACTATACCTAGTGCAACAAGAACTTCTGCTAAAGTGTATCCTTTTTTCATGCTTCTCTCCAAAATTAGGGTAACACCTAAATTATAGCATATTTTTCCCCTTTTTCAAGAGAGGCTTTTATTTATATCAATAAATAATTTCGTGAGGTGTCAATAATATATGTTTTTTTATAATTTTCTGGAATTGTTATTTTAACATATTCAGCTCTTTTTCTTAGTCCGCATAATCCGATAATTGTTTTATCATGTTTAAAAAAATTTTTAATAAAACTCATCTGTAAAACCTCATATATCTGTGATATAATTTATTTAAGGTTGTTAGAATAAAAGTCAAGAGAGGAAGGTTTAAAATGGGTAAAGTTACTAAAGATATGGGAATTTTAGATATTGTTCAACAATATCCAGAGGCAGTTCAAGTGTTCCAAAAATATGGAATGGGTTGTTTAGGCTGTGCAGCGGCTAGATTTGAAAATCTTGAAGCTGGTGCAAGAGTTCACGGATTTGATCCGGATGAAATGGTTGCAGATATAAATGCACTAATAGGTGAATAATTTTATTACCCTCGCCCCTTGAGGGAGAGGGTAAAATTTCTTAATGAGCATAGTGAATTTAGAAATTTGGGTGAGGGGTTATTTTAGGAGTTTATTATGATTTTATGGCAGTTGCTTGCTATGTGTGGTATAGCTTTTTTGATTTTAGAGATGTTCACGCCTAGTATGTTCTTTTTAAATTTCTCTTTAGCATCTTTTATTTGTGCTGTATTGTCTTTATATACTAAAAATTCATATGTTTTAGTTGTAGCATTTTTTGTATTTTCATTTGTATCATTTATATTTTTGCGTCCTATAATTATGAAAAAACTTTCTAAGTCTCAAGAGACAGGTATTAATAGTAAATATATAGGTAAAATTGCAAAAGCTGAAACAGAAATAACAGGTAATTCAGGTGTAATATCCATTTATGGAGAAAGATGGGAAGCTCGTAGTGAAGACGGTACTATTATACCGAAAGATGGTGAAGTGAAAATCATCCGTAATGAGAGTATAATCATGTACGTTAGTGAAGCCGCAAAGTAATTAAATATAGTATAGGAGAGTTTTAAATGTTTTCATTTTCTTTTTTTCTAATAGCTTTAGCGATAATCTTTGTTGCTAAAGGTGTTGTAATTGTTCAACAAGCTGAAGTTGTTATTGTTGAAAGATTAGGTAAGTTTGATAGAGTTCTTGAATCAGGTTTTAATTTTATTATTCCTATAATTGAGGCTCCTCGTGCAATTGATTGGAAAGTTACCCAAAAAGGCTTTGACGGTACGACATATTCTGTTGTACAAAAAAGAACAAGAATTGATTTAAGAGAAGCTGTGTATGATTTTCCAAGACAAAATGTTATTACAAAAGATAATGTATCGATTAGTATTAACGCTCTTTTGTATTTCCAGATAGTTGATCCTAAATCAGCTGTATATGAGATTCAAAACTTACCAGAAGCTATTGAAAAGCTAACTCAAACTAACTTGCGTAACTTAGTTGGACAACTTGATTTAGACGAGTCTTTGGTATCAAGAGACAAAATTAACCATGAGCTAAGAGCTATTTTAGACGACGCAACTAACAAATGGGGTGTGAAAGTCAATAGAGTCGAATTGCAGGACATTATTCCACCTACAGATATTCAAACAGCGATGGAAAAACAGATGAAAGCAGAACGTGATAGACGTGCTGCAATACTTGAGGCTGAGGGCTTGAAAAAGTCTGCAGTGCTAAAAGCTGAGGGTGAAAAGGAAGCTGCGATTAATAGAGCAGAGGGAGAAAAGCAAGCTAATATCTTACGAGCTGAGGGTGTTGCCCAAGCAAGGATTCTTGAAGCTGATGGTGAAAAAGAGGCTATTGGAAGAATTATTAAAGCTCTTGCAGATAAAGGTCAACCTGATAAATACCTAATAGCTATGAAATACTTAGAAACTATGAAATCAATAACATCAGGACAAAATAATAAAGTTGTTTACATGCCTTATGAAGCAACTGGAATATTAAGTTCTGTTGATGGAATAAAACAAATGTTAGATGCAAATAAATAAAAAAGGCGGAGCTTATGCTCCGCCTTTTTTTATTTAAAAATTTTTAACACATAACAATCCATAATAATTTTCTAGTAAATCTTCCTAGATAAATTCCTATAATTGCAAAAAACATATCATATAAAATTTGTACTCCGCTTTGTGATGAAATCCAACTTGTAACCAAATCCATTGATGCATGACGAAGCGTTGCTATAAATAGCATATATAAAACTCCTAGTATATGAATTGATAATACGCCCAAGATTGAAAGTAGTACAATTCTCAAAAAATCTGTTTTGACTTTTAATAAAGTTCCAGAGAAAAAGATTGCTGGAATAAAAGCTAAAATATAGCCAAAGCCGTATTCAAATAAATAATTTACTCCACCGCCTAGTGCAAAAACAGGGAAAAACATTCCTAAGATAATATATAACGCAATTGTTAAAATCCCAAATTTTCTTCCTAATAAGGCAATAATAAAGAAAACGATAGGAATTTGTGGTATATATCTGTAGCTTTTAGTAAAATGTTGGCTTATTTCATAATCGGATAAGTTTTGGCCTATATAAGAAAGCCAATCCATTGGTAGATAATAGTGTGTTAATGTTAGCTGTGTAAATGTAGCAACTATTAGTAATAAAACGCATAAAGCAGTTAATATCAGAGTACCTAATGTTATTTTTATTGGTTCTCCTTTATACTTGAAACTATTTAATTGTTTTGATATTCTTTTTGTCATTTTATTTCAATTAAGTTTTTAAGTTTATTTCTGTTTTCTTCGAACTTAGTTTTAAATTTATCGTAAAAAATGTTTTCAGTCCACATAATTAATGCGTCTTCGTTATTATCTTGATAATAACCTTTTCTTGTACCCAAAGAATTAAATCCATATTTTGTGTAGAGAGCTATAGCTGGCGTGTTAGATACTCTTACTTCAAGTGTAAGATATTTGATTTCGTTTTTGTAACAATCTTCTATAATTTTAACTATGATGGCTTCTCCGATATGTTTTCTTAAATGAGATTTTTTTACAGCAATTGTTGTAATATGTCCTTCATCTATAATATGCCAAGTGCCAGCATATCCAACCAATTCGCCATTTTGTGTCCTAGCTACATAATATTTTGCAAGATTATTTTGCATTTCATCATAAAAAGAAGATTTAGACCAATGGTGCTCTCCATAAGCATCTTCTTCGATTTTGCTTACATCTTCAATGTCCTCTGGGACCATTTTTTCTATTAAAATTGTTTCTATATCTGTTATGGACATATGCTTTCCCAGTCTATATCATCTTCTGTTTCTTCGCCAGGCTCAATAATATGTTCTCCGTCTTCAAGCATTAGCATTAAAGATAATCGAAGTTGTTTTTTATAATTTTCTAAAGCTTTTTCTTTTGTTTTTGCACAAAAAACAAAACTAGGAATTTCTTTTATTTCAATATAATGGTATGGATTGCCGTTGAAATCTAAATCCGTGCCCTCAATGAGGGTCCAGTCTAGATTTAAATAATATTCTAAATCTTTAGTAATTTCATTACTCATCAAAAGACCTTTCATTGAGAGGTTGTTTAATCATTATTCCTTCCCCGCCAATTACATTTGCTTGTTTGCCGTTAATGTATAAGTATGTTGGGATTTTCGTATTAGAGTTAGCGGTTTTTATAATTTGTTTTACTTTCATATATGTGCTTTCAGCACCACCACCAGCTTCAAAATTTGAAGACAAGTCAATCATTATACTATTAGAAGATTCTCTTATTGATAAAACCTTTGTTCCTTGTGGAATTTCAGAAGTAAAACCTTTTGATTTCTCCCATTTTGTTGGCCCTGCAATGAGCTCCTTTATTGCATAATTAAAACAAGAGCTTTCTATATTTGTATCACAAATTCTGTTGACAGAACGTAAATCTCCATTTTTATCTATTACAAAAATTTTAACATTCTTTTGAGTTGTTTTTTCTTGTTTTTCTGTAGTTTCTTTAGGTTGAGCTTGTTCTAAAGGGTTGTAAACTGATGTCCCTTTGTTATTATGTGAAAAATTAAAATCATTGTTAAAATATGAAAAATAGACATATGCAACAGTAATTGCTATTAGAATAAATAATCCGAATCTTTGTGAGAAGTTCATTTACTTTCCCCCTTTTTTACATATATTTTACCATTAATTTGTATAATGTTATCAATAATTTTTACACTTTCTACTCTTCCGTAACAATTATCTGTATTCATTGTTGAAAGAGTGAATGTAAGTGGGTCTAATAAATTAACAAGATTTGTTACTTTATTGATAGGTATTTTGCCGTAGGCATTGTCTATTCCAACATTGCTAGCATATATTCTATTATTATCTACTTTGAATCCAGTTGAAACCATAAAAGTTTTATTTCTTTTGTATGGAGAAAGTGGGATATTATATTCCATAATAATATGAACTTTATCGTGTTTAATTCTTATCCTAGCATCATACAATGTGAAAAGAGGATAAGCGATTTTGTTTACTTTTTCAAGCCTTTTATCATATTTTTTATTTTTTAAAGCGGTATTAATACTTTTCTCTGTTAAATGCATTTCGTATGCAAAAGTCATGTCAGATTTGTATTCAATTGGATCTTTCTTATAATCAACCCAGTTGTAATCAGTAATGGATTTTAGGTGTAGATAAGGTACTTCTATATTTTCAACTTCTAAGTTTTTTCCAGTTATTACTAAATTTTTGAATATACCTTTTTTCATGCTAGAAAGGGTATAACCGTCAAGCTCTATATTGAAGTTGCCACCAAACTCTTTTTTAAGAGATTTTTTTATAGCCTTTTCCGCAACTTTTTCAACGAGTGGGTTCATTAATGCAATATGTTTTCTGTCTTTGAGATAATCAGAAGAATCTCTGTCTGTTTTGGCCAGAGCTGGTGTTGATAATATTAAGCTGGTTAAAATTATTGTAAAAAGTTTTTTCATATATTTTTAGTTTTCTTTGACATTTCTAAAAAATTCATCAGCAATAAGCTGTGAATATCTTTTTTGTTCGCTTATTGATAAAACAAGTTTTTCTGAACCGTCAGTTGTTGTTACACTTGCTACAATTCCTGCTAAATCAGAGAAAGGTAATTTATTTGCTTTTGCTTCAAACTTAGCATAAGGAACGGTTTGATTGTATACATTCAATGTCCCTCTAGAAATAACATTTATTTCATGGAAAGAAACAGCTTGATATTTAAATTTGTCGGCTAATTCCTGAAGTTGTTTTTCAAGATTTTGGCTTTGAATGTCCTCTTTTGTTAAAAGTGGCTTCTTTTTGGAATCTATAATACACATTTTTTGTCCTGATGCTTTATGTTCTGCTAAAATAGCTCTGTAACCAAAAAGGTTTACAGTATTGTCTATTTGGAATTCTTCGTGTAAACCAGAGAAATTTCCGAATTTTTTAGCATTTTCTTCTGCTCTTTCTTGAACGAAATTAACGATATGTGTTTTAGCCATTTCTACATATTTTTGGCCACCAATGGCATTAAAGCCTATAAAAGCTAAAACTAATAAAAATGCATTAAAAATTATTTTAATCATTCTAAACATTGCTTGCACCTTATCTTTGTATTATGTACAATTATATCTATGACAAAGCCTGAAATCAATCTAATTAATACTGCAGATGTTAATATAAATGATGCAACGCCAGCGATGCAAAAATTTTTAGAGATAAAAAGAGAACATCCTGATGCTCTTTTAATGTATCGTATGGGCGATTTTTATGAAACTTTTTTTGAGGATGCTGTAAAACTTTCTGAAGTTTTAGAGGTTGCTTTAACTGGTAGAGAATGTGGAGTCTTGGGGCGTATTCCACTGGCGGGTATTCCTGCAAAAGCTCTTGATGGATATTTGGAAAAGCTTGTCTCAAAAGATATTAAAGTTGCGGTTTGCGAGCAGTTAGAGGACCCTAAGTTTGCCAAAGGTATTGTCAAAAGAGGTGTTGTAAGGATTATTACTGCAGGTACTCTAATAGAAAGTAATTTTTTAAATCAAAATACCAATAATTATACCTGTGCTATGTTTGAAGAAAGTGGTAAATGGGGTTTTGCTTATACTGATATTTCAACAGGTGAATTCAAAGCTTCGTTACTCAAATATGAAGATGTAATCACTGAGTTGGCAAGGCTTAAGCCCGCAGAGATAGTTGCTCCAGTAAAGAAACTTAAACTTGAACCATTCCAGATTGTGCCAGAAGAAGTTGTAGATTTGCCAGAAGAAATCACCAAATTTTATAATTGTTCTAAAGTTCCGGTTCGGGTTTTTGAAGATGATTTTGCCCAAAATAATCTAAAAGCTGTTTTTAAACTTTCTAATCTTGATTCAATGGGTTATAAAGATAATTCCTTAGCTTATAGGGCTGCGGCAGGACTTTTAGCTTATATTTTTGAAAACATGAAAGAGGGATTCCCTAAATTTGAAAAGATAGAGCTTTATGAACTTTCTGGCTATGTGGCATTAGATGTAAATACTAGAAAAAATCTGGAATTAGTAGAAACATTAAGAGATAAGAATGAAAAAGGCTCTTTGTTGTGGGCGATTAAAAGAACTGCTACAAATATGGGTGCAAGGCTTTTGAATTCTTGGATTTGTCAACCTTTAAAAGATAAAAAATTGATTGAACAACGTCAAGATTATGTAGAGAAGTTAACTATAAATAGCTTTGGACGAGATGACATTAAAGCTAATTTGAAGCAAGTTTCTGATATCCAAAGGCTTTCAACTAAAATGAGTAATGGCTCAGCTGTCCCTAAGGATTTTGTTAATTTAAAATATTCATTAAAAGCATTGCCAAATTTGGTAGAAGTATCAAAATCTGCAGATTTAAATTTGTTTGATGATTTTGAAGAACAGATACCGAGTTTAATAGAATATGCAGATTTAATTGATAGAACTCTTAATGATGCACAGCCAAATACAATCAAAGAGGGTGGTATCATCAAAGAGGGAGTTAATTCAACATTGGATTATCTACGGGATTTGATGACTAATGGAGAACAGTGGCTTAAAAATTTTGAAGAAAAAGAGCGTGAACGTACTGGAATTAATATTCTAAAAGTTAATTACAATAGAGTTTTCGGTTATTATATTGAGGTAACCAATTCTAATTTAGGTAAAGTGCCAGCCGATTATATTCGTAAACAAACTCTTGCTAATGCTGAAAGATATATTACAGAAGAACTTAAGAAACATGAGGATGAGGTTCTTACTGCTAAGGTAAAAGCAGACGATTTGGAATATAAGTTATTCTGTGATTTTAGAGATTATTCAAAAGAATTTGTGTCTTTAATTAGAGAAATTGCTCAAGTTATAGCAGAGTTAGATGTGTATAGTTCCTTTGCAACAATTGCTGTTGAGCAAAATTATGTGAAACCAGAAATAACAGAAGATTTTGAATTTACTGTTAAAAATGGTCGTCATCCTGTCTTAGAACAAATTTTGCCAATGGGTGCATATGTTGCTAATGATTTAGAGCTGGATTGTGAGAATGCTGATAAAACGCAATTTATGATTTTAACAGGGCCAAATATGGCTGGTAAATCGACATATATGCGTCAGAATGCGTTAATAACAATACTTGCGCAAATAGGCTCTTTCGTTCCTGCCGATTATGCAAAAATAGGATTAGTTGATAAAATATTTACACGAGTTGGAGCGAGTGATGACTTGACTCTAGGGCAGTCAACATTTATGGTCGAAATGACAGAAACGGCATATATACTTAATGGTGCGACTAAAAAGAGCTTGATTTTGATTGATGAAATTGGTCGTGGAACAAGTACATATGACGGAGTTGCGATTGCGTGGTCGGTAGCGGAATACATAGCATCTAAAATTAATGCAAGATGTATTTTTGCAACTCATTATCACGAATTAAATGTTATGACAAAAACTTTCCCTCAAATTAAGAATTATCGCATAACTGTTTCTGAAGAAAATGGTGAAATTGAATTTTTAAGAAAAATTGTGCAGGGTGGTGCTAGTAAGAGCTATGGTATACAAGTAGCAAAAATGGCAGGGTTGCCAACGAGTGTTATTAACCGCTCTGAAGAATTAATGAAAAAAATGCAGAAAGATTTTTCAAAAGATTTAGCTGGGCGTAAGAGAGCAATTAGTGCAGAGGAAGAAGTCGCCCCACAACTTAATTTGTTCTAGAACTTTACAAATATTTATTATTCATACTCTTCTACTCCAATTGCTGTAAATGAGAGGCTTTTAACTTCTAAAACCTGTCATAATGTGTTAAGATTTTTTTATGTAGATATGATTGAGAGGCTATTATGGTACAGATTTCAAAGCGTTTGGTTGTAAAAAAAGAAATCCCTATGGATAATTCTAAAGATTTAATAACTTCTTTAGATGTTGCTTTGGCAGAATATCATTGTAATCAAAAAAATTATGAAAAAGGCTTGCAATTATATCGTGAAATTCTTCCACAATTATCTGATAATGAGCGTAATATAGTTACGCATAAATATATAAATTTCTCTCTTCAATATGCACAGAGTATGGGGAAAGATAAAAAATGGGTTGAGGCAGTTGAAATTTATCGTGACATTATGAAGTATTCGGGATTTCCTATCAATGTTTATAAAAACATTGGCTTGTGTATGAAATCTTTAGGAAATGCAGATTTGGCTATAAAATTTCTTAAACGTTTTGAAGAAATATCCCCTGATAAAGAAGATGTTTATGTATATCTTGCTGATATTACTTATGCAGATATTAAAGATAATTTGAAAGCTATTGAATACTATGAAAAAGCACTACTTAGTAATGCTAATAACTATTCAATATACAATATGCTTGGTCACTTGTATTCAACACATCACCAAGATAGGTTCAAAGAAAAACAAATTGAATATCTGACAAAAGCTTATGAATTAGCTCCAAACAACAGAATTGTTGTTAAAAACTTGGCATATGTTTTGGGTAAATTTGATGAGGTTCAGAAAGCAGATGAATTTTATGCCAAACTGATGTATTTGAACCCAACTCACTCAGACTTGCACTCTTATGGTGCATATCTTGTGAAGCATGAAAGATTTGCAGAGGGTTTCAAATTCTTACAACATAGATTCCAAAAAGAGGATTTGAAAAACATATCATTCCCAAAATTGTTTAATAATAAGAAAAAACGTTGGAGCTTGAAAGTTGATATAACAGATAAACATCTTTTGGTCCATTTCGAGCAAGGTTTTGGTGATACGATAATGTTTGTTCGATTTATTGAAGAGCTAAAAAATAAATGTAGTAAAATATCTCTTGTTGTGCAAAATGGTCTTTTAAGCCTGTTTAAAGCTTCTAAATTGGGCGTTGATATATATACAGAGGATGAAATAGAAAAACTAAATTATGACTACTACATTCCAATGATGGATTTACCTATTTTGTGTGGAACAAGACCAGATACAATCCCAGGAGCAGAAGGTTATTTGAGTGTTACTAAAGCAAAAATTAATGCATATAAAAAGAAATATATTAATGACAATAATAAACTCAAAATTGGTATTGCATTTGAAGGTACTCTCGCATCAAAAGAAACAGATCGTGATATCCCACTAGAATTTTTATATCCGCTTATGCAAATGCCTGAGGTAGAGGTCTATAGTTTCCAAGTTGATGATTTGACTCGACAAATGGATAGAGTTCCTGCTGAATGTAATTTAATAAGATTAGGTAAAACATTTAAAAATTGGGAAGATACTGCTTGTGCAATGAACTGCATGGATTTAATGGTAACAACAGATAATGGGGTTATGAACTTGGCAGGAGCCTTAGGAATCAAAACTTTTGGGTTATTTAATACAATTACTGAATGGCGTTGGTTTAAAACAACAGGCAAAGATATTGCTTGGTATAAATCAATAAGACCATTCCAATGCCCAACATCAAAAGCTTGGGATATCCCTATGGAAGAAGTTGTTAAAGAAGTGCAAAAGCTTCAATGCAAAAAGATTGCTAAAAAAATCAAGGGTCAGGGGTAAAGGGGTAAAGACGAAAATACGCCAATTATCTATCTCTCTTGGGAGAGGATGTCACGGAGTGACAGAAGAGGGTACCTATTAGCAGCTTAATTATCTACTTGCGTAGCACAAAAAAAATGTTTGTCTTTTGACAAACATTAAATAAACACGAGGATATTAAGAGAGAGTATAAAAAGAATCTTTGTTATGACAGAGCTAAAATAAATTATTTAGCTTTTGTCTTTAGTTTTGTATTTATTGTATTCCCTTTGACTTACATTAATATAAAGTTTTTCGCTATAAAAAAATTGCCTCTTCTGAGGCAATTTTTTTTAATTTTGTTACACAACTTAAAACTGTATATACGAAGTATTTATGGTGTGTTTAAATTGTATTTATTGTAATTTTAATAATAATTCATTTATAACATCAGCAGTAATATTAAATGGTTTTTCTGGTGTTGCGGAACTAAATCTATCATCAATTACAATTCTTTCCATCAAATCATTAACTTCATTACTGATTTCACGACCACCTTTCTTATCAGCATGTCTTCTAACCAAGGCATCATAACCGTTCTCTGTCATATTTACTTTGCCTTCCATTTTGTATTTTTTCATAAATTTATTAGCTTTAAATTTAGCAATATCTCTTTTAATTTTATCAGTGTAAGGTTTAATTCTTACTACTTTTGATAATCTTGATTTCATAGGTTCAGTTAATTTTTCGTAATTATTTGATGTTGTAATAATTATTGAATCTAAAACATCAATATCGACACCGAGAAAATCATCTGCAATAAAATGTCTATTATCCATTAATGAGAGTAATGCATCTTCGGCTTTACCATTATGTTCAGATGTCCCTGCTTTTTCTATTTCATCAAAAGTATAAACAATTCTTCTGGTTTTGTGTTCAATTTGTGCATCTGCAATTTCACCCCAAGAAGAACCTGAATATACTGGTTCAGAACCTTTAATAGGAGCTTTACCTGTCATACCAGCCATTGATATTTCTTTGTGAGGCATATCACAAGCTTTAGCAACAGCATTTGCTAAAGTTGTTTTTGCTGTACCAGCTGGGCCATCTAGAGCTAAAACAAAAGGTGTATCAATTGGTATATTATTTTCAATACAATGGTTTCTAAATTTTAAGTGATTTATAATTTTTTCTTTTGCTTCATCCATACCAATTACTTCTTCGTCCAAAATCCTTTTTGCACGTTCGATATCTATTTTTTTTGGAGGAGTATTGTCTAAATGAGCCAAAGTGTCTAAAGCATTAATTTTTTTAACTGATACTCCGAATTCTTTACTAGCTTCTTCAGCCATAGCCCTTTTGATTTTTTCGTCTGGACATTCATTGATCATTTGTATAATGCTTTTACCACCCTTTTTGCCTGCATTCATTGCTTCTTCTGTGGCTTTTTGAACTTTACTGGAGAGATGGTCTTTGTATAAAGCTTTACCGAAATAAATTGCCATCAATGCAGTTGCTGCAACAGACAACCCTGTGATTAAATTCTTGTTACGTTTTTCTTTGTTTGCTTGTTTTTGTTGTGCTTCCATTGCACGAATCATTTGATCTTGCGGATTCAAAATCGCAGGACGTGTTCTTACAGGCTGGTTACCTCTAACAAACCTATCGTTATTATCGTTCTTAAAGCTTATTCTTTGAGCATATTTTGGAACGTTATCTACGATAACGGGTTCGTTCTTTAAGTTATAATTTCCTACACTTTGGATATTGGTCATAACGACTCCTTACACATGGATATACACACTTCTATCATGTTAAAAACAATTTCTTAGCGGAAATTGCCTTTTTGTAAAGAATTGTAAAACTTTCCTTTAAAAAGCTAAAGTTTTTCTAAAAGTTGCCGATAACAATACTAAGAACTCCAAGTGGGTGGACACCCCAACCCTCCCCTAATATGGGAGGGGGGAGAACAAAAAGGAACTATAAAGGAAAGATATATGGGATTAGCGGCATCACAAGCTAGATTTTTATGTCTGACGGCTCGCAAAGCGGACGTCGAGCTTGGCATTTCTCTCCGTTCTATGGATAAAATGTCTCTCACCCGTGAAATGTCTGAACTTTCTAGTGAATATTATAGTAAATTACAAGCTAAAACTATCTCTTATTATCATAATGGTAAATATAATAAGATGAATTATAACTATTTAATGGGATATGGATCAAACTACACTGCCATTTGGAATCAAGATAAGCAAGCATTGAAAGATAATAACTCAATGATTTTGACAGATTACAATGGACGAGTTGTAATGTCAGATGCTTATTCAAGAGCTATAACTTCTGTGTTAGGACCTGGTGCGATGGATACTAATGGTAGAGGGGGGACGTTCTCTACTACAGAAATTCCAAAAATTTTAGCAGCTCTTTGTCCTGGATTTACGCCAGAAACATTCCAACAAGTTATTGATGAGCAAGGGCTTACTAGTGCATACGATGCTCATAATGTAAACACATTAACAGGTGAAGATACTGGAGAAAATGTTGTAATAGATAATTCTTCAACTACAACAGAGAAAGTGAAAGCTTTAATAGATTTTTATTATCCAATATTCTCTGCGGCTGCAGCTAACGGTTGGACAAGTGAATACAATAAAGACATGGCAACTAATGAGGATTATGTATCAGATGCTCTTGTAACAGGTTCGTTCCAACTTGCAACAGTAAATGAGGTGGGTGAATATGATGAGGGTAACTCCCTTACATACTTTATTACTGCAGGCTTGGTTGAATCAAGATCTGACTCTGATGTTAGAGAAGAAATTACAGCTTGGTATAATGCTGAAAAAGAAATAATTTCTTCTAAAGAAACATATTTAGATTTACAAATTGATGAACTATCAACAGAGCTAGAAGCTATTAATACAGAATTACAAGCAATTCAATCCTTGATTGATGATGCTGTAAGTTCAGTCTTTGATTGGGGTTCAGGCTAACAAATAAAATAACAAAAAACTTAAAATGATAATAATGAACTAATTTTAGTTCAAAACCTTTATATTCCTTTTCTTTATTTTAAAAGGCTTATTTCGTGATGAAATAAGCCCTTTCTATTTTGTTGTCATTCCGTGCTTGACACGGAATCTCATATGCTTGGTTTTAAGTCTAGTTACTTATGCGATACCGGCTCAAGGCCGGTATGACGTAATTTCTTGCTAATTTTCTTTACGAACAGTTGATTTGATGTGTAATTCTCTTAATTGTTGTAAAGAAGCTTCACCAGGAGCATCTGACATTAAGCATTTAGCACTTGCGTTTTTAGGGAACGCAATTACGTCACGGATTGATTCAGTTCTGCAAAGTAATGCAACTAATCTGTCTAATCCAATTGCTAAGCCAGCGTGTGGTGGTGTACCATATTGAAGAGCATTTACCATAAATCCAAATTTTTCAACAGCTTCTTCTTCAGTCAAGCCCAAAGCTTTAAAGATTTTCTTTTGAACTTCTGATGAGTGTATTCTAACAGAACCACCACCTAATTCAGTACCGTTGTATACAATATCGTAAGCAATTGATTTAATATTACCTAAATCACCGCTATCTAGTTTGTCAACATCTTCTAAGTTTGGAGATGTGAATGGGTGGTGCATTGCCATATATCTGCCCTCTTCTTCAGAGTATTCAAACATAGGGAAATCAACAACCCAAAGAAGATTGTGTTTGTTTTCATCGATTAAGTTTAATGATTTACCAAAGTGTAATCTTAATCTGCCCATAATATCATAAACAGCTTTTGGTTTATCAGCTACGAAGAAGATTATATCGCCAGCTTGTGCTTGAGCTCTGTCTTGAATAGCTTTTGCTTGGTCTTCTGTAACGAATTTTAATACAGGAGACTTAGCTGTGCCGTCTTCTTGGTAAATAATATTAGCTAAAGCTTTTGCTCCGAATGATACTGCAAGTTTTGTAATATCGTCAATATCTTTTCTAGAATAACTTGCACCGCCTGGAATTCTTATACCACGAACAATACCGCCATTTTGAAGAGTTTTCTTAACAATTTCAAATTCAGATTCAAGGATAATATCACCAAGGTCAAATAATTCTAAGCCAAATCTTGTATCAGGTTTGTCAGAACCATATCTATCCATTGCTTCTTGCCAAGGCATTTGAATAAATGGAGGTTTAATTTCAACTCCTGCAGCTTTGAATGCGTCGACCAATAAGCCTTCAACAGTTTCTATTACGTCTTGTTGTTCAACAAATGATAATTCCATATCGATTTGAGTGAATTCTGGTTGTCTGTCAGCTCTCAAGTCTTCGTCACGGAAACATTTTGCTATCTGATAGTATCTTTCAATACCACCAACCATCAATAGTTGTTTAAAGATTTGTGGTGATTGAGGAAGTGCAAAGAATTTTCCTTCTTGAACACGAGATGGAACTAAATAATCTCTAGCACCCTCTGGAGTTGTTTTGATTAAAATTGGAGTTTCAACTTCCAAGAAACCTTGACCATTTAAGTAATTTCTTACTGCTTGGCAAATATTGTGTCTTGTAGTTAAATTATGAAGCATTTTTTCATTTCTGATATCAAGATAACGATATTTTAGACGAACATCTTCAGATACATTATCATCACCTAAAACAAAAGGTAAAACTTTTGATTCAGAAAGAATTTCTACTGAATCTGGATACATTTCCACTTGTCCTGTTGGATATTTTTCGTTATAAGTTTCTTCAGGACGGCGAGTTACTTTTCCTTTTGCAGTAATAACATATTCACTTCTTACTTTTTCTAAAACTTTATGCACATCAGGATTAACTTGAGGGTTTGCAACAATTTGGAAAAAACCACTTCTGTCGCGTAATTCAATAAATAGAATTCCACCTAAGTCACGAACGGTAGAAACCCAGCCTGATAGTGTAACTTCTTGATTTTCAAGTGCTAAATTCATTTCTCCACAGTTATGTGTTTTTAATCTAGTTTTCAATTTCTTAATCTCCCTATAAGTATGTTTATTTGCTTTAAAATCGTATCAAAAAAGGGTTCAAATATCAATAGCGAAGTAAAAAACTATTGATTGAATAAGATGAGGCGGATTTTCTATTAAGAAAATCCGCCTCGTCTTATTTTGTGTATGATAAATTATGCTATTGCTTGTTGTTTTTGAGCTTCTTCTGCAAGCTTGGCTTTACGTTTTTTATCAAGTTTGTTTGTAATATAGATATTTAAGTTTGGAATTCCTAAACCTAGAACAAGACCAGAGAATGCATATCCTGCTAGTTGAGCTTTATTTAGTGTTCCAAGACGTTTTTTAGTAGCTTTTTTGATTTCAGGAGCCAAGTTGTCTAAGTCTTTCATCATTTCTTTAAATGTTTTAGCGATAGTCTTTTCTCCATCCTTTTTAACTGTATCAACTCCATTTTTAGCTAAAGTTTCAATTAACACTTCGTCTCTAGTTTTTAAGCTTGAGTTGAATACTCGTTTGAAGAAATTTTGTTTACTAACTTCTTCTGTACGGTTCATAACAGATTTATCGAGACCCTCAGCAGCCATTTTATTAACAATATCACCTAAAACTAGCCAGCTTAAGAAGCCCAAAGTATCTTTAGTTAAAGCTTCTCTAAGCTCGTCTTTGTCACGAGTAGCTAAGAGTCTTGAGATGATAGTTAAACCATAGACACCTTTTAATTGGCTAAGTGTTGGCCAGAAACCTTTGAATGCCATTTTATCCATAAAGCCTTTCAAGCCAGTACCTAAAGTTGCAAGGGTTAATCCAAAGAAACCTGCTCCTGCAGCCCCTTTCATTAGCTTGAACTCTGTGCTAGTATCCTTTGTTCTACCTTCAACCCCAACGAAACCGTCTGAACCAGTTTTTTTCTTTGTTAGATAAATGTTGAGAGGTTGTATAGACATACCAACGGCTGTAGCTAGAGCAAATCCAGCACCAGCACGAGTTTTCATAAACTTGCTAAGTTTTTGAACAAAAGCATTTTCTTTTATAGATTTGTTATTTCTTACTTGTTCTAAGAATGCTTCTGAGACTTTTTCTTCGTTAAAAGATTTAGATACTTTAAATAAATCTTCAAGGAAAGTTTTCAAATCTGTAGTACTTGCGATTTTTTTGTCTGCGGATTCAAGAACATATTTGGCTTGTGCTCCGGTTTTTTCTGTGATTTTATTTATTACGACATTAATTGAGTCGGCAGTTTTAGAGCTGTTCCACTCCTTGAAGTTTAAATTTTTATTAGAAATAACACCATCAAGAATTTTAGCAACTTCGTCTACTGTATCATCTGCAAGTCTAACAAAACCATCTTTATCAGCTCCAATAGCAGTAGGGTTAAAGGCTTTAATGTTTGATAATGTTTCCTTTAAATATTCAATTTGTTGTTTTCCATTTTTGATTTGATTAGCCTTGTTTTCAGCTAATATATTCAATGTTTCTGGAGCGGCAAAAATTGTATTAACTTTAGTCCCAAACTTTTTGTCGATTCCCATTAATGCAGCTGTAGCAAGTCCACTCCCTAATCCATATACACCAATTAAAGAGTGGTTAGCTGTTCCTGATGCTTCACGTCGAGCAGTTTCTAAACCTGCTGCTGGACCACGTCCAACCATATCAGTAGTTGTTCTTGGGATAACCATGAAAGCTAAGTCAACGCCGTTTGCTCCTACTGCTTGGTTAGTTGCTAGGTATCTTAAAAAAGCATCGCCAGCACCTCTAAATTGCGGTTGTTTTTGTATATTATTTTGTTGTAACTGTTGTACTTTCATTTTTTTTACCTTCTACTAGTGTATTGTTCAAACCTTTAAGCTATTTTGTTTTCGATCGGTTTAGAGGTTTTTCTAAGTCATTTGGTTCTTGAGCTGAAGGGCTCGCATTATTTTGAGCCATTTTTATGGCTTCTTCATGCTTTTTCTTTGTTTTGCTGCGTGTAAATATTGGAATAATCAACCCAAGTAAGACTAATGATACACCTAAGTTAGCTACTTGACAAGCTGAACGTAAATTAGTTGCTCGCTTAAGTTCTTTTGCAATTTGTTTTTCCTGTTCAGGTGTCGGTGTTGCACCTTTTAATGCTTCTTTAGTTTTACTTATGACTTCTTCTGAAGATTTAATATTAACATCTTTAACCCAATGCCAGAAGCGTTTTATAATATTTGCATCTTTGCTAATAGGTTTTGTATCATTTAGTAATTGGACGCCTGTTTTATTTTCAATGATAGTAGCAGTAGCTTTACCTGCATAATCTCCTAAGAAATATAGTCCTGAGAATGTCGCAATATCTCTTACTGTTGATTCTGCGAGTTCGTTTTTATCGTCTGCTGCAGCCATACGAGAAGCAAAGGTTGTTGTTGAAATTATTCTCGCTTGGTCCATTGTTGGGAACCAACCTTTGAACTCAAACATGTTCCAGCTTGGTTTTTTCATCATTGATAATAGACCAACACCAATCATTGAAGTAATTGATATAATTTTTTGTTTTAATAAACCTTCTTGAGATTTTTTTCTAACTTCTTCGTTTTGTTCTTTTCCGAAATCTTCATAGATAGGTGCGCCCTTTGTCCCAGACATTTTTTCGGTAATCCAACGGTTAATATATTGCATTGAAGCTGCAAGAGGAAGAACTATTAACATACCAATTGCACTTTTTGATTTGACAAGTTTTTTGCTCTTTTGAGCAAATTCATTAATATTCATCTTTTCAGCAACATTATTAAAACCTTTGAAGAATTTCACTGAATCTTCAAGTAAAGTTTTAACAGTTGAAGCTTTAACTGTACTTTTCCCACCGCCTAATGCTATGTTTTCATACACATGGGTTTTATCTGCAATTTCTTTTGCAATTCTTTTAGTAGCTTCCTTTATTTGTTTATTGCTTTTATCTTTAGTCAATTCAGAGAGTTCTTTTGCATATTTTTCTATTTCAGCTTCAGTGAGAACATCTCTAAATATAACTTTATTTTTACCGTGATATCCTTCAGTATTACGGATAATTTCTTTTAATGATTCTTTAAAATTTTCAAGCTTGTTAGTAGCTAGGTTATAATTTTCTGATTTAGCTAATTGAGAAGAAATTTCTGTTGCTCTGTTGATAAGGCTGTTATCTGCCCAGCAAGAAGCCATGTCTGTACCTTTCGGCATTATCATTTTATTTAAACCTAAAGCTGCCCCCCAAGTAATTACACTTGGTATTAAACAGTTTACAATAAGTCCAGAAGACTCTCGCCTAAATGCTTCAAAGCCTGCAAACCAGTTTGTTAATGATTCAACAAAAGTTCTTGGTAAAATAGCAGAAAACATGTCGACTACAGCAACATTTATCATTGGGTTCTTTTCGCATTCTTGAATCCCCCAGAGTAATGCAGACCAAGGACCACCCTTAAAGCTAGGAGATGAAACAACCTTGCTGTTATTTGGGGTGGAAATTCGTACGCTATTTACATTTCTGTTTTCTACACCAATTTTATTTATCATACACATTTCTTCTAATGCAATATAAATGATTATATCAACATATATATATAATTAAAAGCACCTAAAATTTAAAATTGCGTCTTTTCTTTACAATGTAAAGAAAATATTAAGAAAAATTTTTGAATATTTATTTATTAATAGGATGTTTTAATGGGATAATCTATGAAACGTAAAATTATTGGTAATTGAACGTGTTTATGGCTATTATGCTTAAGTTAAATAATGGCATGGTTGTTTGTAAAATTTTGTTAAGTTGTTATCCATATTTAGCACTATACTTTAATTATAAATACTGTTATAATGTAAAAGTGAGTGTTTATTACGTTTAGAAGAGGAAAACTGGATGAAAATACTTATTTCCAATGACGACGGAATACTTGCTAATGGTATCCGTGCGTTGATTGAAGCATTAGCCCCTTGTCATGATGTTTATGTTGTAGCTCCTGATAGAGAAAGAAGTGCAGCAGGGCATTCATTGACTTTGCATACACCAATCAGGGTTGAAGAAGTTGAGCCTAAGTATGGGGCTAAACGTTGTTGGATGACTTCTGGCACACCTGGTGATTGTGTCAAAATGGCAATTACTGCAATTTTGGAAGAAAATGAAAAACCAGATTTAGTTATTTCTGGATTAAACCACGGTCCAAATTTAGGTATTGATGTTATATATTCGGGTACGGTTAATTGTGCTTTAGAGGGAGCAATGTTAGGATATCCAAGTATTGCGACATCTTTGACAACTATGCGAAATGATTACGAGGATTTTAAAGTTGCAGCGGAGTTTATTGCCGAATTAATTCAAAAACTTGATGCGTATAAAATCCCACCAAAAACAGTTTTAAATATAAATGTTCCTGGTTTGGAAAAAGAAGATATTGCAGGGATAGCTGTTACTGAACTTGGTGGTAAAATGTTTACAAATGCTTACGAGAAGCGTGTGGACCCTCGTGGTAAAGTTTATTATTGGATGGCTGGAGAATTAGTTAATGAATCAGAAGAAGCATTTAATAGTGATATTACTGCGGTAAGAAACAATATGATATCAATTACTCCTATAACTTATGATATGACTCGTAAAAATCATATTGATGAACTTCAGGACAGTCTATGTAAAGAAGATTTTTGTGATTGGTATAATGACTAATTAGTCTAAAAGTATAATTTAAAAGAGGGTAAATTAGCTTTTTAGGTAATTTACTCTTTTTTAATGAGGTTATTATGAATGTATGAAAATATCCTCATTTTTTAAAATTTTGAATAGAAAAATTGAAAAGTATGACAAAATGGCAACAAATCCATTTATGCAGCCACAGTCATTTATTTTGGTATGGATTGAGGAAGCTAAAGATGATTTGTATCAAGAAAGAGATGATTCTATAATATTATGATTACATGTATTTCAAAACTCTACAGCCTAGCGTTTTTAGGTACAACTGTTACGCCACCATCAGAGACGTAGAAACCTCTTGCGATGTCTTCTTCCCTATTTACACCAATTTTTGTGTATGGTGGGATATCAACATTTTTATCGATAATTGCTTTCCTGATTTCTGCGTATCTACCTACATTTACATTTTCCATTAGTATGCTGTCTGTTACTTGGGCGTAGCTGTTGATTCTTACTTTTGGTGAAAGAACACAATGAGATAGAGCACCACCTGAAACGATACAGCCTTCTGAGACCATAGAGTTTGTAGCCATACCTATTCTATCGCCCTCTTGCCAGATAAATTTAGCTGGAGGGTAGTTGTAATTAAAAGTTCTTAATGGCCAATCTTTTGAGTATAGATTCAACTCTGGTTCGTATTCAAGTAAATCCATATTAGCTTGCCAATAAGCATCAATACAGCCAACGTCTCTCCAATAACCTTTTTCTTTTTTGGTTATACCAGGAAAGTGGTTTTCTGCAAAATTGTATACAAAAACTCTTTTACCTTGATTTAATAGCATTGGTATAATATTTTTACCAAAATCGTGGTTCGATTCTTCGATTTTAGCATCTTCTTCTAATGCGTTTACTAAAGTTTCTTTATTAAAGATGTAGTTTCCCATTGAAGCAAGGCACATGTTTGGATTACCTGGAATTGTTTTAGGTGGAGTTTGAGGTTTTTCAACAAAGCCTGTTAATCTCCAGTTTTCGTCAACTTCAATAATTCCAAACTCAGATGCTTCTTCAATTGGAATGGGAATTGCTGAAATTGTTAATTCTGCACAATTCTTTTTATGGAACTTTTGCATTTGCCATACATCCATTTTATAAATATGGTCCCCACCAAATACGCAAACGTAGTCTGGGTCTTCATCGTGGATATGGAAAATGTTTTGATATACAGCATCTGCGGTCCCTTTATACCAGCTTCCACCAGTTCTCATTTGTGCTGGGACTAGGTCTACATATTGATCTAAAAATGGCGATAAGTTCCAACCTCTTGTTATGTGCTTGTTTAAAGAGTCAGACTTATATTGAGTTAATACTTTGATTTTAAAGAAGCCAGAGTTGATAAAATTATTTAAAACAAAATCAATAATCCTGTATCTTCCACCAAATGGAACCGCAGGCTTGGCTCTATCTTGTGTTAGCGGAAATAGTCTTTTTCCAACACCACCTGCGAGAATCATAACCAAAGTATCATCAATAGACATATAAAACCCTCCTAACTCAATGTTATTGTAGCAAATTTTTAATAGAAATGCACTAATCCTTTGGTATGATAAAGGCTTGAAACAAAATGCTAATAAGGATATAATTTTTTTATGAGCAGGATTAGGAAGCTTTATTATTTTGATAAAAAAAGTACGGAAGAAATGATTTCTTTTCTGAATAATAGTGCTTCTGATACTTATATAAACCATATTATGTTTAATCCGTTCATACCATTACATCATTTACTTCCTTTAAAATTAAAATTTTTACCTGAGTCATTTTTATTGAAAGAGGGTAATCTAACAAAAGGTTTAATAACGATTGCTCCGACAAAATCTAAACAGAAAAAAATGGAGATTCAAAAACTTTTTTTTGAAGAAGGAGCATATTCTGATGCTGCCGAGCTTGTTCAATTTGTTGTATCAAAATATAAAGCGTTAGGGGCTTTTTCTGTGATGGTAAAAGTCGATGATTATTTACCCGAGCTTTTAAATATGTTGATTTCAAAGTGTGGTTTCACACAAATTTCTTATGAAAAACTGTGGAGAGTTAATAAATTTCTTGATATAAAATTTAATAAATTAGAATATAGACCTTTTAGAAATGCTGACGCTGCGATTATTTCTAGTTTATATAATGATTCACTGCAACCACATTTTAGACCTTTGCTTAGCAAAGAAATTGACGAATTTAAAGAGAGTCTATTTAAAGGTTTATCATATTATAGTGAGTACAAATATATTTTAGAGGATAGAAAAACTAAAAATACGATTGGCTGTGTAATAATTCAAACTTATGATAATGAAAATTATATTGTCGATTTTATACAAACATCGTGGGTGGATATTGATATTAATTCTGTTATTGCATATGCAACACATCAAATAAAAAAACGTAGAAAACGTTTTGGGCTCTTTGTTAAAACAAAAAGGTATACTCAATTGGGAGAAAAATATGAAGACCAATTTGTAAAAAATAAGTTTGAGTGCGTTCAAAACCAAATTGTTTTAACAAATTCATCTGCTCGTGTTTTGAAAGAGCCTATTAAAACGACAAAATATACAATTTTAGGCGATTTTTGTTCGTCTAAAACCATGCCGACATAGCCTGCTTTTGGCGTTCTTTTTCTATTGTTTTAGCCAAAAGGTCATTTATAAACTCTAACTTTTCTTCAAGTTTTAGATATTCCACATCTGAGTTGTTGTCTAAAGCAAATTTCTTTTTCCCTGAAACAGATTGTTCAAATTTCTCCATATCATTATAAGCATTAATTTCTGTTTGTAGTTTATATCTTGTGCGTTGTAAAGCTGCCATTTTTTCTTCTCTGTTTAAACATTTTAGTGCCAATTTTGTAACTAGTTCATACATCATAAATTTAAGATCCATAAAAGGATTAAATTCACTAAAAGTAGTAACATTGGCTAAAAAAGGTATAAAATTTGAGAACGCTATGTTTTCTTCGCTATTGTCATCAAGTGAAGCAAATCTATTTACTGAGTACTTTGGGTTACACATTCTGTCGAACAAATGTCTAGCTTCGTGAATGAAAACTTTAGGATTTTTTATTATCCCATCTTCTGTAGGTATTTCCATTTTATAACCTAAGACAGTGTTAAATTTCTGTCCGTTAAAATCAAGTATTTTTTCTATTGGTTTAAGAATTCCTTGATATAGGATATTGTCTGGGGTAGATGATATTTTTAATACGGGTTCATCTTTAGTTGCAAGCACAGGTTTTAAAACTTCTAAAATAAGCTTCTTTAAGGTAGGTATAGTTAATTTATCTTCTGGTACGTTGAGAACTTTTTCTTGCAAAGAATTACTCAAAATTTGAGCAAAAGCTTGTCGTCCTTTAGCGCTTTTGTACTGAGATGGTAACTTTACCAATGCTTCATCAGCTATGTAGTTTCTAATTCTAACTGTGTTCATATGCGCATTAAGTTTCATAAATATAAAAATTTGCTTAATTTGTAACGAAATGTAAAAATTTAAAAGATTTTTCTAAAGTTTTAGAAAAATCTGCCGATAACATTAATATAAGAAAAAGGACAAGGAACATGGCAGAAACATTTAATTTAAATATGTTTTTACAGACCTATCAACAAGCGACGTATGATCCTACGAAGCAGCATGCTAATGCTGAAATGAATATGGAGCAAAGGCTTGTGCAACAAGCAGAGCAAGCTGTTCAAGAAGCAGGATTATTGTCATTAACTTTGTCTGAAAAAATGACTGAGCTTGGTGTTGGAGAAAGAGTTCTTCAACAATTTGGAGATACAGCAGTTAATCTTTTAAAAGATTTGGTGAACCCGATTGGGGATTATTTAGAAAAATATGAAAACATTTTTGACCAATCTGCTTATAATTCTGAAATACAATCTTATGCAAAACAAATGTTCTTTGCATCACAAGCTATGAAAGAAGATGCTAAAGATAGACCTGAAGGTCAAAACTTTATATATACAATGTAATAAATTCTCCTTTTTCCGACATAAAAACGGCGATTGATATGCATCAATCGCCGTTCTAAATTTTAGACATTTATTAAATTATAAAGCTTTAATTATAGGGCAGCTTTTGCTGTTTCAACTACCATAGCGAAAGCTTCCTTGTCGTTAACAGCTAAGTCTGCAAGCATTTTTCTGTTAACTTGGATGTTAGCTTTTTTGCAAGCATTAACAAATCTTGAGTAGCTCATTCCTTGTTCTCTAACAGCTGCATTGATTCTAACAATCCATAAGCGACGCATATTGCGTTTTGTAGCTCTTCTGTCTCTGTAAGCATATTTAAGAGCTTTCATAACAGCAATGTTAGCTACTTTAAAGATTCTGCTTCTAGCGCCTTTGAAGCCTTTAGCAAGCTTTAATATTTTTTTGTGTCTGTTGCGACATACATTACCACGTTTAATTCTCATTGTTCAACACTCCTATCTTGAATACTTCTTGTAAGGTAACTCTTTAGAAACTAGTTTTTCGTGAGTTTCAGAAATTACTAAATCTCCGAAAATCTTACGTTTTCTAGATTCTGATTTGTGTTGAAGCAAGTGGCCAATCCCAGCATGTCTTCTTGTGATTTTACCTGTGCCAGTAACTTTGTATCTTTTAGCTGCTGCACGGTGGGTTTTCATTTTTGGCATTTTGTGTCTCCTTTTTTTACAGTGATCAAGTGACCAAGTGACCAAGTGATCAAGGTTTTCTACTATAATTCCGAGCAAGGCATACCACAGCACTATACTTCGGCATGTTTGAGTGTATAACAAACTTGTTTCTTCGTCAAGAATAGTTTTTAATGTGTTTTTCTATGTAAATAAATGTAACAAAACAACTTTAGATATTAAAGTTTTTAGTGTACAAGGCCGTATATATAATTAAAGATAAAGGATAATTATGGGCGACAAGATAAATGATTTTCCAAAAATTTATGATAGTTTGCTAACAAATTTGAAACCAATTGCTGCAAATTTGTCGACTTGCCAGAGAACAAGTGAAAAATTAAAGGAGTGTTTTTCAAATTCATCGGAAAGCTCTTCACCTACTGAATTGTCTGAAACAATACCAGTAGGTGAACAAACAGAAAGAGCTCGTACTGAACGTAAAGCTCTCGAGGCCAATGGTTCTAAACCAACAATGGGGTTGACACAAGAAATAAATGCGAATAAGCAAAAGATTGCCGATGCCGAAGAGGGTGTTCAAACTGCAAGTACTGAAGCTGAAAATGATAATAGAGCTGTTCAAAATGAATTTTCTAACACAGAAAACCAAGTTGAAGTCGCGAATACTGCTGCTCAAGAAAAATTAAAATCTACTCAAGGGAATACTGCTGCTCAAAATGCGAACGCAGCCGAAAAAACCAAACGCACAGAGGAAGAAACTAAATCTCAGATTCAGGATGCAAAATCTCAAGAAGCCGAAGTGGTAAAGAACGCCGATGACTCAGTGACAAACGCTCAAAAATCAGTTGATGATGCTACTGAGACACAGCAAAATGCTCAAACAGCGTATGATACAGCGCAAAATAATGTTAGAAGTGCTGAGACAGCTCTTTCAGCAGCAAGAGCGGTATTATCTTCTGTGAAGCCTGAGAACAAGGCCGCAGCGGAAGCTGAAGTTAAGTCGAAAGAGATGATGCTTAATGAAGCAAAACAGCAAGCTGAAGCTAAGAAAGCTGAATTAGAGGAAGCAAATAAAAAATTAGAAGAAAGTAAGAGGAATTTAGAAGCGGCTAAGCAACAAGCTGAAACAGATAAGTCGAATGCTGCTCAGAATACGGCTAATGTCACCCAAAAAGGTCAAGAGGCTAATCAGGCAGCTGTAAAAAATGAAAATAATGTTAAGGCTCAAGGCGAAAAAGCTAACAGTGCTGCTCAATCAAATGTTGATAAAACAGAAAGTGCTGGAGCTGCATCTGTGGATAAAGCTCGGCAGAGTGTTGACCAAGCAAAGCAAGCTGGCGAGAAAAAAATTGAAACTGCAGAAAAGAAGAGAGAAGAAGCCAAAAAGTTAGCAACCACTATTAGAGATATGGCAAGAGGCTATAATGATGCAGGGGAAAAAGTTAAATTTAATAACAAAGAGTATGATAAGGCAATAAAGTCAATAAATGCTGACAATGTTAAAGATGTTTTGAATGCAGGCGGTAGCGATTTAATGAATGCAATTGCTGGTGTAATTGTAAATCCTGATAATGAGGACCCTAAACCTATTGATAACAAAAAATTAGTTGAGAGAGCCGGAGATGATCTTAAACATGTTGCAAGTGCTCTTCAAGAGGCAATGAACAAGTCTGTTAATGAGAAATGGCCACAAACTTTAGACAAGGCCCCTCTAATTAATTACATAAAGACTATATCTCGATCAGTAGATGAGGTTTTAAATAATACATATGATTTATCTGAACCAGATAACAGAAACTTTCTTAGTGGGATTATTGTATCAGTTAATGAAAGCTTAGGCTCACTAGATAATAAAGTTGCCAGTGCTCTGGATGCACTTGAAGTAAATGGAAAAATTGATGAACGCTCAACCCAAAAAACTGGTAATTGTTGGTTGCACGGTGCTTTTAATAGTATGGCTACAACAGAGCAAGGCCAAAAAATCATTTCTGATAATATAAGCAGAGATCCGAACAAGGGAATAACTAGAGTTACTTTACCAGGAGTTAACAAAACTTATGAAATAACTGATGAGGATTTGTATCAGGCTACTGAATTTCATAGTCAAGGCGATGCGGATATGACTGCTTATGCATTAGCAATTGATAAATATTTAAAAGAAAATCCACAAATGCGAGAAGATTTTAAAAGTCTATTAAATGTAGAAAAAGTTGTAGTGAATGATACAGGTCAAGGTGGGCAAGCAAATTTTGCTTGGGAGTTAATGGGGGCTCCTAAGCTAAACGATGATATTAGAATTGATGGTGCAGATATTCCTCAAGGTTTATCAAAGTATTTCAAACGGGAAGACGAAGATTCTGCAAAAAAATATTATGATAATTTATGCCAGTTAATAAAGAATGGAGCTTGCACAGCTGTAATAAGCTCTCAAGGTCATGCTTGGAGTGTTGTCGGAATTGATGAGCAAGGACGTTTATTAATAAAAGAGTCTAATAATAGCAAAATTTTGGCTAATAGTCTTGTAGGTGAAGGTAATTACGACACTATTTATGACAAAGAAAATGAGGTTAATTATGTAATGCATATGGACTTTGAAACATTTTTCAAAAAGTCTTCTGGTTGTTCAACTTGGCGTTACTAATAAATATCTCATAACCCTACATTTAAAATGCCATAAGGTTTAAATCTTGGATTTGTTTTTTCTTTAGGATGTAGCTTAAAATATTTTTTTAAAACTTGACGAGCTTTTAGGTATTTTTTTTGACTTATATATAAATTGGTCAGTGCTATGGTGTATTCTATATTGTTAGGGTTAATTTTAATTAAATTAATGTATTCTTTTTCTGCTAACTTTTTATTTCCCAATTTATTATAAATTTCAGCTAGTAGAAATCTTTTATCTTCGGTTCGGTTTATTTTAATTGATTTTAATAAATATTCTTTAGCAATTTCCATATTATCAATGTAGAAATAGGATACAGCTAAATTATAATTTATCATTTCCATAAGCTCTTCTGTATTTGCAATTTCTAAAGCTTTTTCCAAAGTTTTTATGGCTTTTGGATAGTTTTGTTCAAAGACATAGCTTTCGGCTAAATCTATATAGCCAGTTGCTATTGACGGAGCTTTTTGAACGTAGCTCTTAGCTTCTATTAATTTTGCCTTGTTTATTTCTTCTTCGTCTCCCATAACAATAAATGGTAAGTAATCCCAAGAGGAGGTTTCATTATTTGTAATGTCAGGTTTTATTTTGTATAAAAGCTTGATAGTATTTATGTCTGCTTCGCTTATGCTAGTACGGCTATTCTTTGATAAACTGGCTGAGTCTCTTGTCATATACATTAAATCATTAGGGTTACTGCTATGTCCCATGAGCCCGAGAGCATGGGCTATTTCGTGCAAGGCAGTATTGTAAACTTGATTTTTTGATAAGAAATTCCCGTTAGGATCTTTTGAATAAAAAGTTATTTCCATATTTTTAAGTCGGTTTGAGATAATATTAGGAATTGTATAAGCGACTATGTATTTTTTAGAATTTTGATTTGCTGGATTTTTTGTTTCAAAATTAATAACAATATTAGGGTTGTCTAATGTTTTTTCAAATAAAATTTTGTGTTCAGTTGCTTTTTCCCATTCAATAAATGCTTGTTCAATTTCTGTTTCAAAATATTTTTCAGGAGCATTTTCGATTTTATATGTTATAGGGTTTTCACTCCAGTGTAATACTTTTTTATTAAAAACAGCTTGTTTAATGTAATTACCGGTGTATTTTTTAAAAATTTCTAATTTTAAATCATGTAAAAAATAATCTAATTTAAGTGTTGCGATGTCTTCTATATTGTTTGATAAAAATTTTGAAACTTTTTCTTGAGCTTCAATGTCAAATGGTGCGTTGATAATAGTATTTATATAGGCTTCTCTGTCGCTTGTATTATGAAAACCTAGTTGAAATGCTTTTTCGAAATTTTTCTGTGCACAGATAATGTCATTTTTTTTCAAGCACTCATTAGCCTTAAAACTAAGAATTTTATCTTGGTTTTTTTCAATAGTAAAGAATATAGCGATAGCGAAAAGCACAAAAAATGCACTAAACTTCTTCAACATTTTCTATAAATTGTTCCTCTGTTGGCTCTTTTTTATCATCTGCAGGATCGTCTTTAACTCCTGCATCAATGTTTAATGTTTTTACTAGACTTCTAACGTCGCCTTTTAGTTTAAAATATTCATTAAATTTAGAGGTTGTTTTTATATTAAAAGAGCGACCATTTTTATCTTTGTGACGAGAGATCAAACCTTTTTCAAGAAGTTCTGCTACGTGCTCGTATGCGTTTGAACCACGTAAATCTTTTAAATAAGATTGTCTTATGGGTTCTTTAAGAGCAATCACTGTTAATGTTTTCAATACAGGAGGACGAAGTTCAACTGGACAAAGTTTTTCCACAATGTCTAAGTGATCTTGTTTCACCTGTAAAATATATCCGTTTTCGTCGTCGATTTCAAGAGCACCCTCTCTTGATGCGTAGTCCATAATTAGCTCTAAAAGAGCTTCTTCTACAACTTCTGGAGCTTCTTCAAGGATTTCTGCTATATCATTAATTTGTAAAACTTTAGCTGTTACAAACAGAACAGCTTCTATTCTAGACTTCAACTGTTCCATTTGAGTTTACCTCATCTTTTAAAATGCTAGTTACATTATTTACAGCATCGAAGATATTATCATCAGATAAATCTTCTGTATTTTCATTTACTCCGCCCTCATATCTTACTACATACAAGTCACCATAAAATTCGTCTTGCATTAAGTCATAATCGCTATCAACAGTTAAGAAGAGAAGCGAAATATAAGCATTAACTCTATCCATTCCTAATAGAGTAAGTTCATTTAATTCAATTCTATCTTGGCGGTTTAGGATTTCTTCTAAATTTGCACGAAGTCTTTGTACCCCATTTTCAATGTATTCATCGTGAGCAAGATTAATTATATCGTCTGGAGATAATCTTGCATAATTTTGTACTCTGCGTTTTGCACGTTCGTGAGCATTCTTAAGAGATGCTTTTTTATCAAGCATTTCGTAGAATTCTAACTGACGAATCAAGTCTCTCAATGTTACAACACGGTTATGATTTAGACGAACGCTGGTTCTGCGCTGTAATACTTCATCAATAGTAATAACATTACTTGTCGGGATATAATCTTCAGAATAATCCAATTGGTCATCATCGTATGCAAATTCATCAAGTTCTTGCTGTGGTTCAAAATCAAGAACGTCAATTCCCTCTAGCACATTTGATTTAAGCTTTAATAAAATAGCAGCAAACAAAAGAGTTCTGCCAGTAAGTCTTAAGTTTTGAGCTTTTGACTGGAATAATTGTGTTAAGTATTTGTCTGTAACTTCTACAATATCAACATTCCAAGGGTCAATTTTTCCTTGTTTAGCCATATTAACAAGAATCTCAATACCGTCGACTTCAGTATTGTTATTTGTATTAATTCCTATCCCTTTTGTTAATGTTTCTATATTATTTACTGCCATACTTTTATTTTAAATTATAACCTTATTTGTTTTATCCTCTAATTACATGAGGCTAATTTACCCCTGAATGTACCCCCCCCTAGTCTCTGAGCTTTACTCCTGTGACTTTAGAGATACCTTTTTCTTTTTGAGTAACTCCAATTGTTCTGTTTGCTGATTCAATCATTGGTTTTCTATGGCTTACAACGATGAACTGAGTAGACTCTGCTTGTGATTGAACGATATGAGCTAGCTTTTCTACGTTGATACCATCTAAGCTTGCATCTACTTCGTCAAATGCATAGAATGGAGCCGGCATGTATCTTTGGATTGCAAAGACAAAAGATAAAGCTGTGAGTGCTTTTTCCCCACCAGACATACCTGCAAGACGTTGTTTTTTCTTATCTCTTGGCTGAGCCTCGATATCAAGACCTCCAGCAAAAGGATTTTCTTCGTTTTCTAAAATGAGAGTTCCTTCACCATCAGAAAGCTTATGGAAAATATCTTTAAACTGTTCGCTGATGGCGTTGTATGTTCTTAAGAATGTTTCTTTCTTAAGGTCTTCGTAGCCTTTCATTCTTTCTAAGATTTGAGCTCTTTCTGTACTTAAAGTTTCTATTTGTCCTTGAAGTTCTTGTTGACGAGCGAGAACTCTATCATAATCTTCTAAAGCACGCATATTAACAGCGCCCAATTCGTCCATTCTACGTTGTAGTCTTTGAATTTTAGCTGTTATTTCATCGATAGACATCTCAACTGGTGTAAGTTCGCTTACATTTACTCCAGCTTCTTCTAAAGTGGCCTTAGTTTCTTCTAGTTGAGGTTCTAATTCTCTACGACGAGCTTTAAACGACTCAATTTGTTCACCAATTTTTTCAATATCAGAGAGTTTTAAATTCTTTTGAGTTTCTAAATCAACTAAATCTTTATTAATTCCATCTCGTTGAGCAAGAAGTTCTCCAAGCTTTTCTGTAATTTCTTTAATTTGTTCATCTAGAACCGCTAATTGTTCTTCTAAACCTTTTATTTCTTCAGCAAACTTAGCTTTATCAAGCTCGAGTTCCTTGTTATTTGCTAATGAACGTTCAATAGTGTCGTTATGGCTCTTGATTGTTGTATTTATGAAGTCGATTCTTTGGTGCAAGCCTTCTATTTCATTATTAGCATCAGCCATATTCTTTTCATAACGCTTGATTTCAGATTCTACTCCAGCAGTTTTCTCTTTCAAATCTTTCAAGTCGGCGTCATTCATAAGCTTTTCAACTTCTTCAATCTCTCCTTGAAGAGTCATCATTTTTTCAGAAATCTCAATATGTTGTTCTTCAATCTTATCAAGAGTTTTTTCAATGTTTGAGATTTCAGGCTCAGTTGTTTTAATAAATTCTTGTTTTTCTTCTATGTCAGATTCTGTCTTAGCAAAATTGAATTCCAAACTAGTTAATTCTAACTTGGCTTTATTAAATTCAGTTGTAGAAGAAGAATATTTACCCCTAACGTCTTCCATTTTTGCTTCTAAGCTTGAACGTTTAGAAATTAATGAAGCTTGTTTTGACTCCATCTCTCTTAAACGAGCTTTAAATGTATCTATTTCAGAATCTTGGTTTTGAGCAAATTTTAATCCTGTTTTACGCACAGCACCACCAGTTATTGAACCAGATTTTTCAAATAAATCGCCAGAAAGAGTTACCATTCTGTATTTTCCGATTAATTTGTGAGCAACATTTCTGTCTTCAACAACAAGAGTCTCACCTACTGCATAATAGAAAGCGTTTAGGTATTCGTCATCAAAATCAATTAAGTTAATAGCAAAATCTATTACGCCTTTTTCTTTTGGTAAGCTTAGGCTTTTTGGACACTTAACAATTTTATTCAACGGAATAAATGTCGCGCGTCCTGCATTTGAAGATTTTAAAAGCTCAATACAGGTAGAAGCAACGTGTTCATCATCAACAACAATATGTGACATTCTTCCACCAACTGCGATTTCCATAGCTGTTGAGTATTCTTCGTCTACGCTACCTAATTTCATTAAAGGTGCGTGAACGCCACGAATGTTTGCATCTACAATTGTATCTACGGCCCGTCCTAAGTTTGCCTCTTCGTTTGCAAGCTTAGTAGCCTCAAGTTGATAGATTTTTTTACGGGCAGCTTGTAAGTCGTACTCCATATCATCAATTTCATTTTTGGTTTTATCCAAATCATCAAGAGTATTTTTAAGGATGATTTTGAAGTCTTCAAGTTCTTTTCCAAGCTGTTCAATCATTAATTCTTTAGAGGCCTTTGTTTCGCTAAAGTTTGCTTTGAAAGCTTCAAGCTCAGTTAATTTAGTGCGAGTATCTTCAAGTTGTTTCTTTTTAGTTGAAAGTTCAGCTTCTAATGGAGCTTGCTTTTGAATAAGTTTTGTTTCTTTATCTTGTTCAGTCTCAAGTTCTTTTCTTAAATTGTTTCTTTTTTCGATATGTTTTTCAGCGGTTTCATTCAAGCCAGACATATCTTCAAGGATTTTATGTAATATTTTCTTTTGTTCTTCAATATTAGCTTCGATACCTTTGATATTTTCTTGAGTCATCGAAATTTTTAATTCAGCTTCTTTAATTTTTCCTTGTTGGATTTCGATACCATTTTTAGTATTTTCGACAGTTTTTAAATTATCTTGAATTTGCTTATCTGCAAAAACTATTGAAGAATTTTTGCGGGCGATTGAACCTTTAATCTCTTCTGCTTGTTGTTTAAGTTCAATTTGATGAGCTTCACCTTTTTCTTTGATTGTTGCAGAAATTTCGTCATATTTTTCACGAATAAGTTTTAGACGTTCATCCAAATCTTTAGACTTCATTTCTTCTTCTTTTTTCTTTTTAGTGAATTCTAAAATGTTTTCATGAGCTTTTTCAAGGTTTCTTCTTAAATCGAAAAATTTGACAGTATTAATTTGGCTTTCAAGTCCAGTTTTTTCATCTTTTAATTTTTGGTATTTAAGAGCGACTTCACGTTCTTCATTTAACTGTTCAAGACGTGTATTTACTTCGTTCAATATCAATGTTGAATTGACAACACGCTTTTCAACGGTTTCTAGTTCGTTAGTTGCTTGTTCTATACGACGGTCAAAGTCAGCAACGCCAGCTATTTCATCAATAATTTTACGACGTTCATTTGGAGTACAGTTTGTGATACTCATAACGTCGCCTTGCATCATAACGTTGTAGCTATTAGGAGTAATATTGTATTTTTCGAGTTTTGCGTGAATATCAGAAAGGGTTACAATTTTATCATCAAGGTAATAAATACTGTTAAAACCTGATGATGATTTTCTGATTCTTCTTGCAACTGAGAATTCTTCTGGAGAACCGTTCTCACCAGCTTCACCAAAAGTTACTTTAACATAAGCTTCATTTCTTTTGTTGTAGGTTGATATTAAGTGGAAAAGTTTTTCTGCACGCAAAGTGCGAGAAGTTGAAAGGCCTAACGCAAAAAGAATACTATCAATGATATTACTTTTCCCAGAACCGTTTGGACCTGAAATTGTAGTAAAACCTTTAAGCATAGGTATTTCGACTTTATTCGCAAACGACTTAAAGTTGTCAACTTCGAGTTGTTTTATGTACATTAAATCCCTTCCCCAAGTGAGCTAGTATAAAAAGCCCTATAAATATATTTACTACTTAATTAGACAACAAAATAAGGCGCATGTCAAATAAGGGTGAATAATGTTTACAAATAGTTATACTCTGATTTTGAACTAATATTAGTTATGCGGTTAATATATTACAATTTCAACCAAACGACTCCGTAAGGTGCAATGCGAAGGTTCATTGTCCTATTCTTTAATGATACGTTAACTTTTACATCATCACCGTTTACAAGATTCTTAAAACTTGTAATTTTGTTATCTTCTGCTTCAAGCACAACGCTCATAGGAACTGTAATTTCAGCAATCAATTTTTCATCTGAAAGGTTATTAATCACAAGGATTTTTTCATCACCATAGCTTCTTATGTATGCAAAATTACTTGGTGATTTTGTTTTAAGTAGTGTAAAATCTCCTCTGGACATAGCTGGTAAATTTTTTCTTACAGAAATTAAATTTTTAACTTTTTTATAAACTTTACTGTTGAATTCATAAAAATCTCTAGATGAGCCATAGAATAATTTTGCAGGAACTGCACCTCTATTAATATCTCGGCTGTCAAAATAGCTTGTTAATTTGAATTTTGCAAGTTTGCTTTTTTCAAATCTTGCTAAAGCTGATTCTTTTGCGTTCTCAAAGTTGTTTCTTACGCCTACTTCATCGCCATAATAGATTATTGGAATTCCTGGCATTGAAAGCAAAATAGAAAAAGCCATTTCTATTCTGTCAGGATTGTTATCTAAGAAATTTGCCATTCTTCCGCTGACACCGAGTCCTTTGCGGAATTCGGCACCTTTTTTGATGAGAGCATTATAGACAATCTCTCGTGTCTCTTTATCTACCATTTCAAGCGAAAGTTCATCATGAACCCTTAGAAAAATTCCCCAGCTTGCGCTACTTGGAATTGTTGGAGTGTTTTTATAAGCGTTGACAAAATGTGATTTATCGCCTGTTACTAGTGAAGCCCAAATTGCAGGCATGTAAGGGAAGTGATATGCAATCTGGAATTCATCCGTTCTTTTTAAGATCTTTTCTTCTCCATTAATAAAGGTTTTAACCTTTCTTTCTTTGCCAAAATAAGGCAAAATGTCTTCTGGCCACTGACAAGCCTCTGCTTGGATTACAGTTCTTGGTGCTGTCATTTGTATATAGTTGCTTAAAAGACGAATTATGGAGTGGGTTCGTGGTAGGTTTTCAGCTGAGGTTCCTTTTTCTTTTGCAAGATATGGGATTGCATCTAAACGAAAAATATCTATACCTAAATTTGTCCAATAGTTGATAGTTTCTAAACAATAATATAAAACTTCTGGGTTATACCAATTTATGTCAAGTTGAAAAGGGTAAAATGTATGATAAAAGTAGTATTCTACTCCGTTTATGTTAACTTCTCGCCAGTGGTTTTCAGTAATTTCTGGGAATATTAGTCTGCGTTTGGAAAATCGCCCGTCAGCTTCCTGATACTCTACAATTGTGCCGGCTTGAGGATCAACATATTTCCTATATTTTGGCATTTTGTTTCTAAAGATGAAATAATTTAGCTTAGTTAAATCACCTTTTAGGAGTTCTTGGAACCATTCGTGTTGGTCTGAAAAATGGTTAAGAACTAAGTCAGACTTGATTTTAAAGCCATTTTCTTTGGCCTCTTTAATAAATTCTTTGAATTGCGGTGTACCACCTAAATCTTTGCGTATATTTTGAGGGTTTTTAACATCAAAACCTGCATCAGACATTGGAGAATCCGCAAAAGGAAGTAGATACAATGTTGTTACGCCTAGATTTTTTAAGTAATCAAACATCTCTGCGGTATCTTTAAATTGATTTGGCTTTTCTGGGGTTACGACTCCAAACTGATCAACGTAAAACATGTAAATGATTTCATCTTTGTACCAATCATCAGATCTGGATAAATCTTCTTTTTTAAGCTCTTCAGGACGATTTTCGATTGCTTTTTGGGCAATTTCCATTACTCGTTTTTGTATTTCATCTGCATAGTTTTCTCCGTATATATTGGCAATTGCGTTATATATTTCAGATTCTAAATTAGTTTGAAAAATTGTTTTTGTTACAGATTGAATTGTAGGCGTTGTTATGTTTGCCTGAGCTAAGGTTATGCTATTTGAAAATAATACAGTCGATAAGATTAGTGACGATATAAATTTTTTACTCATGTTTTACACCTAGTAATATTATATCATTAATAAAAATGCGGTATAGTTTCATTAGAAACTTACCGCAATCTGGGTTGTTTGTATATTTTTGAGTCTATGCTTCTATAAACAGTCTTCTTCCGACTATATTAGGCTGGTTGTTATAATATCCAGCAAAATAACCGCCAATAACCGGACGGTTTTGGCCATATGTGGCAAAAGGGTTTTCGTGTTGTGAATGCACGAAAGGATTGCTTGATGCAAATGGGTTTGAAGAGGAACTTCTTGTGTTCGCCCTTTTAATTTCGGTAGCTTGGAATGCCGGGGTAGGCACTAGCACTCGTGATAATAAATTTACAAAATTGTTCGACATATATTAGTTAAACCTTTCTAAAGGGTTTTTAATGTTTTTTTTTTTAAAGTCAACATTTTTTTTATCGTCAAAATTTTTCAAATCTTTAACTAAGAATTAAAAACATCAACTGTTAGGATGATATTTTAATTTAACAAAATATGTATTTTGTTAAATTAATTTTTTTATCTTATTACTGGTACTTTTCTTTTTTCTTAGTCTTGAAGGCAAGAAAAAAGAAAAGTACCAAAAGAAAAAAGAAGCACGCTTTTTGTAATTAGTCTCGTCGATATTAATCGACTCGACGGAAGCTTTTAAAAAGCTTCTGTCAATTTTATCCACGCTATCTTTGATAGCGTGCGTAGGCGGTTAATACCGCCAAAGCCAACAATTAAAGCGTTTTTTCTTTATTTTCTTTGGTACTTTCTTTTGTTTTCTTTTCTCGCAAAAAAAGAAACAAAAGAAAGTACATTAATAAAAATTGATTTTTAATTTAACAAAATACATAAAAAGTAAAATAAAAAGGAATCAAAGATAATCTCTAATTCCTTTATAAAACGGAGTTTAACTAATATTTTTAAAAGATTAGTTACCTGTAGCCATTTCCATAGCTGATTGTAACAAGTCTTTGTTTGTTTGAATCAATTTATTGACAAGCTCCATTTGAGCCTTAGCTTGTTGATATGCTGCCATATTGTCTTTAAATGAAATATTAGACTGTTCTAATAAACCTGAACGAATTTCGCCTCTGCCAACCACTGGTTTTCCAGAATCTGCTGTTTCGACAAAAAGACCATCTTTTACTTCATAAAGACCACTAGGGTTGTGGAAATTTGCCGTTGCAATTTTATAAAGTGGTACGGAACGGTTTCCACCATCAGCTTTACCATATATGGTGCCGTCTTTTTTTATTTCATATTCATCATATTTACCTAAAAATTTACCGTTATTTGGATCAATCCAAAGTTTTATATTGGTGGTAGGAATACTCATTGCCCCACCTTTTAAGGCTGTTTCTTCAAATAAATCTGCGCTTATTGATTTTGTCCCAGCCATTATTTCGCCCTTATCATTCAATATATAACCTTGAACAGTGGCTCCATTTTTGGCTTTATACACACCTTCTGAATCAAAAGTAAATTCACCTAAACGAGTATAAGAAACGCCACCTTCAGGATTTCTCAAAACAAAGAAGCCTGTGCCTTCAAAGAATAAGTTTTCATTGGATGTTCCAGGAGTTGATTTCCCTTGACCGAAGTTTTTTACATTGTGATCTAGCACAACGCCACCTAAAAAAGTTTTAAAGTTCACCTTGTTTTCTCTGAAGCCGGGTGAATATACATTTGTTAAGTTGTCTGCAAGAACATCCATCCATTGAGCTGTTGCTTTTTGAGTATTTATAGCGGTTGTATAGATATCGTTCATCGTTGTGACCTTTCTCTCTGTTGCTTATCCTTTTGTTGTTCTCTACGCTCTCTTTGATTTAATGAATCATATTCTATATTGTTATCATCAAATCTCTGGCGTAGCAGAGGAAGATTTTCTTTAAGGTAAGCTTCTGCTACTTGTGAAGAAGGAAGAAAATCTGCTGAAATTTTTCCATCTCTTGATATTCTTATAATGACAGAAATATTATTGTCAAAATCTATCCTTAATGGCTGATTATTTTCTTTTGATTTTACTAACATATCTGCTAGAGTTTTAGATATTTGAATAGATTTTGAGAGGTTTTGAGAAGTTAGTTGATTAAGGTTAACATCTTCTTTTTGAACAAGATTAACAAAAACTTCTGCGTCTGCTTGAGAAGGTATTTGATTAAGGATAACATCTTCTTTTTGAACAAGGTTAACAAAAACTTCGACGTCTGCTTGGCTCATAATAATGCTGTCGAATTTAACAACTTGTTCGTTTTTTATTTCTATTGAAGCCATGCGTTCTTCTTTTAATATAGTATTTCTATTAGCAATTGCGATGTTTTCCGCCATAGTAGACATTATGGCTGCTTCTTCAGCTAAATCTTTTGTTGATGAAGAAAGAAGTTGTTTATTTCCTTGTTCATCTTTCAAGAAAGAAGAAAAAGGTTGCCCATCTCCACTAAAATTCATACTAGGGTTCATTTGAGGGAGAATATCTTTATCTTGAATGTTGTAATCATTGTTTATCATGTTAGTACTATCGGTAAAAAGTTTGTTATCCTTTATTGACTCTGCTTTATTCTCATCTGATTGATTGAGTTTTTCAACAATAGTATTTAAGTCTTTAAGAGCGTTGTTTATGTTTTTATTTTGCTCGTGGTCTTCTTTTTTTACTATTTCAAAGGTTTTATTTTTTTTATTTTCCTCTGTTTCAATATCTTTTTCTTTTGACTCAATTTCTTTTGAGTCGTTTTCTTTTAATGCTGCTTCTTTTGTGTCAGTTTCTTTTGAAGCCTTAAGCTCTTTTAATTCTTCGGAAAATTTTGTTCCGGATTCTTGGTTGCTTGTGCTAGATTTTGTGTCTTGACTGTTTGATGAAAAATTAACGTTTGTTGTTTTAATTTCCATAGCTTTATTCCATATATTCCATTTCAGTTTCTTCTATAATTTTTCTGAGTTCTGCGTCTTCTTCTTTCTTTTCTTGGGAATGAATAAAGAATCTTTGGACGCCTATTTCAGAGAATTGTTTTAATTCTTTTGCTTTTTCTTCTTCTAGGTATGCTTCTTTTTGTTTTTCCTTGTGTTTTTCGAGAACTTTAACCGCTTGTTCTAATTTTACAAGTTTAGCTTTTTCTTCGTCTAGAATTGCTTGTAGTCTGGCTCTTTCTGCTTCTAATGCATCTGCTTTGTCCCACAGGTGATGTAAGTATTTGTCATAATATTCCATCATTTTGTAGTCGGCTGTTCGCCTGTTTTCTATTGTCTGTTGGATTTCTGCTTCATTTTCTCGAATTCTTTGTTCTGCTAAGAATACTTCCTGTTGAGCTTTTTGTACTACTAGGAGTTGTTCTTCTTTCTTTCTTATTCTGAAATCCAGAATTTTTTGCAATCTGTATACGAAAGGCATAGTAACTTAATTATTACAGGTTTTTGTCCATATAGATACATCTATTTGTATGATTAATTTAGTTTTAAAAAAAGTCAAAAAATATTTTTGAAAAAGTGCAAAAAATACACTTTAAAAATAGCCCAAAAGTATTATTTCTAGGGGGTTTACAGGCTGCAATTTTTACGCTATCATGTAGCTGTATAAAAAGAAAAGAAAGTGTGTGCGTATGATTCAACCTATCAATGCCCTAACCCCTCGGGCAGGTTTCAGAGGGTCAGACAGTTCATACGGAATGAGAGCAAAAGGATTTTCAGATGCAGGTGCTGCGATGATTAGCGCTGGAGGTTTGTCAATTGCTGCTGGGGGTCTTACTGCTGCTATTTCTAGAGTTTATACTAAGTCTTGGGGGCAAGCAAGTATGCTTGGCCTGTTTGGTTCGTTTTTGACTTTGTTTTTTATGGCACCTCAGTTGATTGAAAAATTTGGTCTTAAAAAGCCGGCTGTTGCCGTAATGGAAACTGGCGCAGTAAAGCAAGATGCACTTAAAGTTGCAGAAATTGCTAAACAAATAAAACCTGCAGTCAGGCTAGTTCCATTCCGTTCAGATTCTACAGCTAATCCATAGGGTGAACTTTTCCAAGTCCAAAACCGTGTCTGGCAATTTTAAAACATCCTATTAAGCCTAATCCAATAGCTCCAAGCTTTGCTAAGCTATTCTTGCAACACAAAGCTAGCGAGCTACATGCTATTGTTGGTAAAGAATCGCCTAAACCATACATAAATCCTTGAAAACCACCTTTAATTTTACCCCAAAAGGTAGGTATTGGGCTTCGTGATATTAAATCAAAAGTTTTTTCTTGTATAACGCTGTCATTGTAATTTATAGTATCAATTGTCCTTGCATCAAAATATCTTCTTTCCAGATATTTTGCTTGTTCGTACTGAGCACCATTTTTTGAAAACTGTCCGCAAAGGCGTGAAGCATTATATAAGGACGCACTAAGTCCTAGTACTCCGATAGTTCTACAAGCTATTTTGGTAATCATTCTCATTGATACAACCTTTTATTTTAAACCTGTTGTGATTGAAGAATTTGTGCAACTTCTTTTTCTTTGTATTTTTGTAGTTGAGCTTGAAGCTGTTCCATTTTCTTTTGAGCAGCTTCTAGGTCTTTGTCAGAAGCACTTTTAGAGCTTTTTTCTTTGACTGGAACATATTTTAGCTCAGTAGATGCAGACATTTTTAACAATATATTTGCCGCTTGTACTACATCTTCCTTGTCTGCATTTGGATTATTTTGAATGTTTTTCAAAAGTTCTACAGTATATTCGTTACCACTTGCTAATTGAGATGCTAATGCACTTAAAGCTGCAATTCGTACAAGTTTTTCTGGGTCTTGAAGCATCTTATTTAGCAACGCATTTAAAGCTGCATCATCGTAGCGTTCTTTATCTTCATCAAGTCTTGTTAGAATTTCTTTCGATGCCATTAGTCGAATTTCTTTGTTTGGGTTGTTCAAATAATTTTCTAATGACATAATGTATTCGTTTGTCAAAGCTACGACTCTAACTTTTTTGCTATTATTTTCTTTTTGTTTTTCTTCTGCAGCTCTTGTGTCGAGATTGTTTATAATTTCTTTGGAAGAAGATAAATCTTCTTCTACTTTTTCTTTTGTTTGTTCTCCTGTAGGAGCTACAGTAGGAACAACTTGTTCATGAGAAACACTATTTGCACCAGTTTGTCTCTCTTTTTCGTTTTGAATGTAGTTATGATTGTTTATGTAATATTGTGGCGGATAATTATTTGGAATATTAGTATTTTGAGCTACATCTGCGCCTTTTTGATTTTCAATAGCTGTTTTTTCAGAAGTAGCTACTTTCAAGGCTTCATTTTGAACCTTGTCTTGTTCTTCCTGGTTATTGTTAATTTTGTCAGTTATTCCTTGTTTTTCTGATTCAGCTTTATTATTTTCATAATATGAATATTCGGGAATTGCATAAGTATTTGAAGGAATAGTCTGAGGATAAATATTCCTGTCTAAAGCTATTTGTTGTTGGGGATTTGTATTGTATCCAACCTGATTGCAACAATGTTGATTGTGGCTTGGTGGGTTTAATACAGGATTAGTAATATTGATTGTTATTCCTGAATATCCGGGATTCTGTTGGTTTGGATAATTAATTGGCTGAGTCATAGTAACACCTTTCACACTAATATATTAATATTAAGTATAGGAAAGCTTAAAACTTGCTTTTTTTTGATAAGATTGTGTAGTTTTGTAACGATTTAAATAAAATCACCGCCTAGCAAATGCCCGTCTGTAATGTCATAAATGACACATGCTTGTCCTGGTGTAAGACCAGATACTGGTTCTGAAAATCTTATATTCCAAGAATTTTCACATTTTGTAATTTTTGCTTTTACGGCAGGCATGTTATACCTTATTTTTACAAGAGCTTCAAAATCAATATTTTTGTTAGGATAGCACCACTGAATTTTATTGATGTCAAATTCTTTTATATCTAATTGTTCTTTATAGCCTACATACACAGTATTTGATTCTGGGGATGTACCTAAAACATATAGTGCTTCTGGTGCAGCGAGTCCTATACCTTTGCGTTGTCCTATTGTGTATTGCCAGAAACCATTATGAGTCCCTAAAACTTTGTTAGTTACTTTTTCTACAAAGTTTCCTTTTTCTGCAGGCAAAATATTATTTAGATACTTTTTTGTAGTTAATGGAGCTTTTATAAAGCAAATATCTTGGCTTTCCTTTGCTGATTTTGGTGGTAAATCATATTTTTCTGCTAAAATTTTAACTTCAGATTTTTTATATTCACTCAAAGGAAAGAGAGTTTTTGATAATTGCTCTTGGTTGAGTGAAAACAAAAAGTATAGCTGATCTTTGTGTTCATCGGAAGCAGGGTATAGCTTGTAGAACCCTTCAATTTCTTTGATTTTGGCGTAATGCCCTGTCGCAATGTAATTGCAATTAAGTTTTTTTATTGCGAAATCAAAAAGTGTTCCCCATTTAATATATTTGTTACACATAATGCAAGGATTTGGTGTTAAACCATTTTTGTATGAATCTTCAAAGTATTTAATTACTTTTTCATTAAATTCAGAAGTAACATCCACTGCAAAATGTTCAATATTAAGTTTGTTGGCAACTTTTTTAGCGTTTATTACAACTTGTTCTGAGTCCGCAGTACAAGTCATTTTTCCCGTAATTCCAACGACCTCATGTCCTTGCTCTAAAAGCAAAGCTGCTACAACGGCACTATCCACCCCACCAGATAAGGCAACTGCTATTTTACTCATCTAATAAAACCTTTTCACCATATGCGGTTAATCGGTATTCGCTAGCACCGACAAGACCAGTTAAATCAGGTAGGCATTCTATATAATCACGGTTGATAGCTTCTTGTAGAACGCTGTGATCAATAATAACCGCAATATTTTGCATTAGTTTAGCGTTGAGCTGTTTAAGAGTAAATCTCGGTTTTTGCTCGTATTGCGTAAAATAGTATGCAGTCAATAATAGATAGTCTATTTTACGTTCAATTTTTCTAGTATTAACATAATTTACAAACGCATTATCTTTTTGGATTGATGGACTAGGTTTGAATGTTAATTCTGTTTTTGGATTGTTCAATGAATTTTCTAGTATACTATCAAAAACTCCACCAGAAGCTTTATTTACGACAGAAGATATTGTTTCTTGTGCTGGAGGCGCATAAAAAATATCCAAATTTTTATCATTAGAGTTTTTCTCGTCTACTTTTTTCTCTTTTTTAGATTCACTAGTTAAATTTTCCAATGTAGAACTTTCTGGCGTAGGATGTTTTGCAATTTGGCTCTCAATTTGCTTCTTAGTGATTTCTTCTTCTGCCTTTATTTGTGTGTTAACAAGTTCCTTGCATTCTTTCGCCTTGCGTTTGTGGTTATATTCTGTAGCTTTTTTAACCCACAACTCAAATTGATCGACCAAGAAATCCTTGTCCGATGTCGATAAATCTAGCTGATATTTTCCTTTTTTGATTTTAAAAGAGTATGTAGGCATTTTTCACTAATCCTGTTGAAGAAGTTCTTCTCTCCATTTATTAAGCTGTTCTTCTACAAATTCTAAATCATCAGATTTTAATTCGATTTCAATATCGCCTTTTTTCATTTTAAAAACGTATTCGTGCATATACCCTCCTTAATATTATTGAGTTTACCATAAATAAGTGTAAACTTTCAAGTATTAGCTTTAATTGTAAATTTATTCTAAATAATGTATAATAAAAACGCAAAAAAATATTTTACGTGTTTTAAGTGTATTATATCAAGTGATACAAAAAGAGGTTTTTTTAAAGTATGAAAAAAATGTTTATTAGTACAATCCTTATTGCAGCAGGGGCTTTTGCTATTATGAATATAGATACTGTTGCTGTAGAACAAGAATTTGGTTATAAAAAAATATCCGCTATTACGTTAGGTTATGACAAATCTATGAGTGAAAAAACTATCAAGGCAGCGGTAATTGATAGCTATTTCAGGAATATATGTAAAAATGGAAAGATTGTAAGATGGAATAAAACATCTTTCCCTCTCAAAGTTTATATAGAAGATTCAAAAGAGGTCCCAACATATTATAGAGAAGTTGTGATGAGTGCATACCAAGCTTGGCAAAGAGCAAGTGAAGGTCTTGTAAGGTTTGAATTTGTAGAAACACCTGACAATGCTGAAATGAAATGTTATTTTAAAAACACTGATAATAGAGATTCAATCGGTATTCAAGCTTTTTCTGTAAATGGAAATGTAATTACAGAATCTATTATTGTTTTTAATAGGGTTGATAACAAAGGTTATAGCCACGATTCAAAACAACTATTTTCATCTGCATTACAAGAAATCGGACGTTCTTTAGGGTTAACTGGTAAAAGTCCTAGTATTTATGATGTAATGTATCCTATTGGTACGAAATTTAATACAGAAATTACTCCAAGGGATTTAAAAACTTTGGCTCTTTTATATTCAGTAGTACCAGATGTTACTAATAAACCTTTGACAGTAGAGGAAAAGGCAGATTTATTCACAACTTCTGAGGTTTTGTCAACACTTAATGTCCCAGTTAACGATGATACAAATTTGGAAGAAGTTGTCGGTGGAGATGTCGCAACACATTTGGCACTAGCTGAGCAATACAGAAAACGAGCTGAGTATATGAAGGCAGCTCAAGAATATCAAACAGTTGCGCAGATGAAAACTGACAAGAGAAGTAAGTCAGAAGTTTATTATGAAGTTGCTGTAATGTTCTTGGATGCAGAAGAATATGATAATGCAAAAAGTTGTGCTGAAATAGCTTGGGCAACTGATGAAAATGATTTAACTATTACTTTGCCTGCGTTAATAAACTATTATACAAAACGTTCCGATTCTGCAGTAAAACAATTGGAAGAAATACTTAAGGAAAATCCTTATAACAAACACGCATACAAACTTCTTTGTCAAATCTATAGAGACAAACATCACGAAAATCTTTTGTACTCTACAATTAAGAGATATGGTAAAACTGCTGGTACTATAGAGTAAATAATATTATTTAAGTAAAAGAGGCGATTTTTCAAAAGGAAAAATCGCCTCTTTTGTCTGATGAAAAACTTTAAAAAAAATTTTATAGTGTGATTGTATTTGAAAGGAGTATTATGATGAAAAAAGACTTGATATTAAGAGAGCCTGAATTATATTTTGATAGTATTCACAATGAACTTAATAATTTTTTAAGAGATACAATAATAAATCCAGCTTTCTCTCATCAATTATCAGTAAAGAAAACTTCAACTTGGCGTCCTGCAGTAGAAATTACACAATCCGAAACTGATTATAAAGTAAAAGTTCAACTACCAGGGGTAAAAAAAGAAGATATCGATGTTGAATTAGACAATGATTTTATGACAATTACAGCAGAAATAGAAGAAGAAAAAGAAGAAAAAGACCAAAAGGAAAAAAATTTGAAATATCATACTTGCGAGTTTAGATATGGTAGATATAAACGAACAATTTCCTTTGATTATCCTATTCGTTCTGAAGAAGCTGTTGCAGATTATAAAAACGGAGTTTTGTGTATAACTTTACCAAAACAAAAAGTAGAAGAAACAAAAACTAAAAAATTAGAAATTCGTGACCGGTAGAGTGGGTGAAACTAGATTCACCGTTCCCGCTTCGTAGGAAGAAAGAGCTCACTCTCTCAGTGGGGTAAGACTTACTGCTTGTTATGTATATCAGTAAAGCCCACTCTCGATAGAGCTTTGATTTATCTCTGTCAGTCACACATAAAAAAGCCCTCGTGAAGAGGGCTTTTTATTTTATACTTTCATTTCTTTTTCAAATCCGAAAAGGGAGCTTACTGATTCATCATCGTGAATTCTTGAAATAGCTTGCCCCAATAGTGGTGCTACCGAAAGCTGTTTTACATTTGCTGGTAAATCTTCTTTTTTCCAAGGGATTGTGTTAGTTACAACACATTCTTCGATAGGAGCATTTTTTAGTCTTTCAATTGCTGGACCTGAGAATACTGCGTGAGTCGCTCCAACGTACACAGCTTTAGCTCCTTTGCTCTTAAGTAATTTTGAAGCTTCACAAATTGTTCCAGCTGTGTCAATCATATCATCAAACATTAAGCAGACTTTACCTTCAACGTCACCAATAATATGAGCCGCAATTGCTTCGTTATGTTTGTCACGACGCTTATCAATGATTGCAATAGGGCAATCAAGTTTTTTTGCAAAATGTCTTGTTCTGTTTGCACCACCCATATCAGGGCTCACACAAACCATCTCATCTGGGTCTATATTTAAACCTTTAAAGTAATCTACTAAAATCGGATTTGCGAAGATATGATCAACAAGTATGTTGAAGAAACCTTGAATTTGTCCTGTGTGTAAATCCATAGCAAGAACTCTTGTTGTTCCCGCAGTAGTAAGTAGATCTGCAACGAGTTTAGCTGTTATTGCTTCACGTCCAGAGGTCTTTCTGTCTTGTCTTGCATAACCGTAGTATGGAATAACTGCAGTAATTGATTTTGCACTCGCTCTTTTGAAAGCGTCAATCATAATCAATAATTCCATAAGGTTTTCATTTACAGGATTGCAAAGAGGTTGGATGATGAAAACATCATCACCACGAATACTTTCTTTTACTTGAACATATATTTCGCCGTCAGCAAAATTTTTAATTACCATTGGACCAACAGTTGTTCCCAAATAATCTGCAATCTCCTGTGCTAAAGCTGGATTTGAGCGTCCTGCAAATAACTTAATGTCGTGAGTTGGGTTAATAGCTCTTTCAAGCTGTGGATAAGTCATTTCAAGCACCATGGAAAAAGTCCTTTCATATATTGAGTGAATCGTTGCAGTAGATATTTTACACTAAAATTCTGTTTTATAACAGTATTTTTTACAAAATATTAAGCATATTATTTATAAAACTCCTAAAAAAAATTTTTGCGTTTTTTTCTTTAAATCATCTATATATATGATGGTTGTCATGCCTACATGCTGTAAAGTGTTAGAGGTACTAAGTGTACTCATTTGTATACTTGGCGGAGAAGAGGTAAGGAAAATTGAAAAAATTCAAGTTCAGATTGCAGGTCGTGCTTGATATGCGCCAGAACGAGCTTGAACAAAGACAGATGGAAATGGCTAAAATTCTTGCTGTTTTGCGTAAACAAGAAAATGAATTGCAAGAAATCCGAAACACTCAAGTCCGTAACAATGAGCAAATGGAGAACCTTTACAATCTAAATAGTCTTGATATTCAACAAATTGAGATGCATAGAGATTATGGATTGAAGCTTATAGTAGATGAAAAAAATAAGCAAAGGATTATTGCTAATACAAAAGCTTTAATGGAACGTAAACAAGTTGAAGTCAGAGAAGCACACAAGAAAGTAGAGGTTTTAAAGAAACTAAAAGAAAAGCAAGAACAAGAATACTATAAAGAGTTCTTGGATGCTGAGATAAAAGAAGTGGACGACATAACATCGGCAAGGTTTAATCTAAAATGACACAAGTAATTTCAAATACTTTAAATAATGTTTCTGAAATGCTAACGAATGCTAACCAATCAGTTAACAAAATTAATGCTGTTGATGAAATTAAGTCTGTAGATAAAACGGGTTTAAATCAAACAGAATTTTCAAGAGTTTTTGACAAACAAGTTGCTAAAGAAAATAAACCAACTATGACATTGGCTGATGTCAAAGCAAAAAGGAACGATTATAAAGCTCCTGAAAATTGGTCAGATTTTACAAAAATCTTACAAAAAGCTACAGGGGAAGCAAATATAGAAACATCTTTGGATTTAACTCTAGCAAGAGATATAAACGAAATAATTAGCCAACTTAAAGAAGCAATTGATGAAACAATAGATGAGACAGAAGATATAATCGAAAAAACAGATGTTGTAGAAGAGCTTACAACTGAAACTTTAACTGATGAAGAAGTTTTGATGGAAGAATTAGTTGATAACGAAGCTGTAAATAAAGACGATAAAACACAGGATAAAGTAGCTTTATATGAACAAATTTTGTCGTTTGTTAACGGTGTTGATAATAATCAAATTATTAAAACAACTCAAAATACAGCTGAAAAATTTGAAGAAAATATTTCAAATAAGTTTGATAATTATGCTACAGATTCAGAAACAATGGAAATGTTTAATAATCTGTCTGCGGAAGATGTTTCAAAACCTGATGCGGATTCAAACCTAGATATTGAACCTTTATTAGATGAAGATCTTTTAAGGGATTTAAATGTTGAAACGATTAGTGCTGAAGCAAATACTTCTGATGAATCATTTTTAATGGATTCACAAACTCCTGAAGAACAAGGTGTTAAAGCTATGTTGAGTCAAGAGCTTGAAGCATTTGATTTAAAGATTGATAAAGCTATTAGTACCCAAAATATTCAACAAGCTCAACCAAAGGCGGTAGAGGTTAATCCAAGTAAAATTTTAGATCAAATTACAAAGCAAATGGAGTCTTTGCAAAATAATTCAAAAGTGAACATTGTTCTTAATCCAGAATCGTTGGGTAAGGTTACTATTCAATTGATAAAAACTGGTGAGGGGTTATCTGCACAATTTACAGTAGCAAATCAAGAAGTAAGAGATATGCTAATGAAAGGTTTGGATGGCTTAAAAGATTCATTGTTATCTCACGGGGTCGGTGTAGATAATGTTTCTGTTAAAGTAAGTGATTTATTGAAGTCTGAATATGAGGCAGATTGGACAGAACAGGATGGTTCTGAAAGTGGACGCAGAGAACAGGGGCGTTCAAATAAAGAAGAAAAGGAAAAAGGATTATTTGAGCAAATGATGGCTCAAACTTTAGAAGAAGAAAATGGTAATGTATAAAAAAAGGACGGGAGAAGGTTATGGCAACATCAGTGAGTAATGAAATAACAAGTATGCAGAATCAAACTGCATTTAACAATCTCGGTGTTACAAAAACAACAGACGATAATGATAGTAATATGTTCTTGACTTTGATGTTACAGCAACTTCAAAATCAAGACCCAACTCAACCAACTGATAACACAGAGTGGTTAGCACAGTTGGCACAATATTCTTCATTAGAGCAAATGGCTCAAATGAATAGTGGATTACAAAATTGTATGGACTATTTATCTGCATTTTATAATGATTCAGCTGCTAATTCTGAAATTACGCAGACTCTTTCGCTTATCGGAAAGGAAGTTACAATTCAAGATCCTGAAAATGAGAAAAATAAAATTACAGGAACTGTTTCTGAAGCAAGTTTTGAAGACGGTTCAGGTAAAGTTAAAATTAATGGCGAATACTATTCAATTGCAAATATTGTTTCAGTAAGAGACAAATCTTTAGAACAATCATAAAAAATAACCAGACTAAATTATAAATATGGGCAGGAGGAAAAATGTCACAAGCTTTACAAACAGCTAGTACCGGTATTAATGCCGGACAACAACAAATTAACGTAATTGCAAACAACGTAGCAAACATAAATACGGTTGCTTATAAGTCTGCAAATATGACTTTTGAAACATTGTTTTCAAACACATTATCTCACGGTAGTGCTGCTACAAAAGAGGGTGGTGGTACAAATCCTATGCAAATTGGCTTGGGTGTGAAAATTGGTGGAATTTCTAGAAATTTTGAAGTGGGTACTTTTGTAAATACTGGTCGTGATACTGACGTTATGATATCAGGAAACGGTTACTTCGTAGTTCAAGATAGTGATGGAACTCAATATTTTACTCGTGACGGTGTATTTACTACTGATTCTGATGGTAATTTAGTTACTCAGTCAGGTATGAAGGTTGTAGGTGCGTCAAGCCCATATTCAGGAACACCTTCTAGTGCAACTGTTAGAATTCCTACTAACTTAAAAACAACAGTAACACCTTCAAATGCAGAATCTGTACTTGGTAAAAAGATATCTGATTTGAACGAGGTTTCTATTAGTAGTGGTGTATTTAATGTCATTGTTCCAACAGAATCAAATGGTACTATTGTTGGTAAAACAAGATTATCTGAATTAAGTGAAGTTACTATAACAGATGGTAAATTTACAATTAATGTCGATGGTATTGCCGATGCATTTGAATTTGAAGTGGATAATCAAGCTTTAATGAACGACTGTATAACAGAGTGGAATACTGTAGTGAAGGATTACAATACAGCTAATGGTACTTCTTGTGATTTAACTTTTGCTCTTACTACAGATGGTAAGCTTGAAATATCTTGTTCAAGTGATTTAACTATGTCAGATGATGATGAAACAAATTTCTTGGCTCAAACAGGTCTAACAGGTACTAATTTAACATCGTCTGTATTAGATATAAGACAAGTTCCAATAGCATTTACTGTTGATGCGCAATCTACTATGCAAAGTAATATAGATAAATGGAACCAAATCGTTGATAACTATAATTTGAGTGCAGATAAACCTCTTGATTTAGAGTTTGCTGTAACTAACCAAGGTGAATTGCAATTTATTACAGCTAGAAAAGATCTTGAATTTGAACCAGTTGATACAAATATTTTTGCGGAGACTAAAATTACTCCAACACAATTGACTTCAAAATCTTTAAATAGCAGTGCTATTATTCAAGACTTGCTAGATTATAATGATCCGAATGGTATTGCAGTTTCTTCAGTAACAATTATTGACGAAAATGGTATTTTATCAGCATCATATTCTGATGGTTCAAATTTGACAACTCAAATTAATGAACTTGGACAAGCTGAGTGGAGATTTACAACACCAGATGGTACTATCATTACTGGTACTGATGTTACAACAAAAGGTTCAATTAACACTGATTCAAACATGATTATTGAACTTGCATCATTTATTAACGAAGAAGGTTTGGTTTCAATAAATAATAACCTATGGAAATGGGGCCCAGATGCCGGTGAAATCTTCTATGGTATGGCTGGTGAAATGGCTTTTGGTTCTCTTGAATCAGGTGGTTATGAGGGTTCAAACGTAGATATTGCAACTGAACTTTCAAATATGATTACAGCTCAAAGAATGATTCAAATGAATTCCAGAGTCTTTGGAACTGCAAGTACAGTAATGGAAACTCTTGCATATTTAGGACAATAGTAATGTAAGTATAGATGTTGGAGTGTTTTGGGGTCTATAATCCGAGATTTATACGAAAACCATAAAATTACTCTAAGGTCTAATTCTCAAAAATGTAAATGGCATGCTCGGGCATGCCAACAGCATGAACAAAACATGAAAAATCATGTCAAGTTCTTTACAAAACTCATGAACTTTACAAAACTTAATATTTTCGACATGGTTGAAATCCATGTAAATCATGGGTTTCAGCATGTTCGAAAAAAAACAAAAAAGTGTTACAATTCAAGACTTGTACAGCTCATGAGATGTGTTATATAATACAAATGAGGTCGAGGGGAAATGTCTCACATTAGCGAGCAGGCTGACAATCACAAAACGGGAAATCTAATTCCGTCAAATCAATGGGGTAGTGGTGTTGCGACTGAAGCGAAGATGATTGAGAGAAATCTTCTTGAAATCAAAAACAAAATCGCACCTTATAACGTAAAAATAGTTGCTGTAACAAAGTATTTTGGGCTGGATGGTATAGTTAATGGCTATAAAGCTGGACTGAGAGACTTTGGCGAATCAAGAGCTTTAGATGCAATTGCAAAGATTGATTCTTTGGATGAAGAAATTCGTCAGAATTCTAGATTTCATTTTATTGGTCACTTGCAAACGAATAAAGCAGAAAAGGTTGTAAGATATTTCGACTATATTCATTCTATTGATTCATTAAAGTTGGCCAAGATGGTTTCAGAATTTGCCTGTGCTTTAAATAAGAGAGAGAAAGTTTTATTACAGGTTAACAATTCTGGAGAAGAGCAAAAATACGGTTACACAAAATCTCAACTCAAGAATGATTTGTTAGAGATTTTGGAACTAAATGGGCTAGAGATTGTTGGTTTAATGAATATGGCACCATTTGGGGCTAAACAAGAAGAATTGAGTAGCTTGTTCTCTGATTTAAGAATGTATAGAGATGAGCTTGAAAGAGAGTTCTGTATAAGATTGCCGGAACTTTCAATGGGAATGAGTGATGATTATGAGATTGCTGTTCAAGAGGGTGCAACAATAGTTAGGATAGGTAGAAAGTTATTTAATTAATATTATAAAATTGGAGGAGATAATGGCTTTATCAGAAGGATTAAAAGGGTTTGTAAGTTTTTTCACTAAGAGTTTTAATGATGGTAGTGATGAGGGAGCATTTGATTTCGACGGTGGTATGGATGATTATGCAACAGAGATTGACGGTAATGTAGCTTTAGATGCTATGTATGGTACAAGAGTAAAACCTGAAAGATCTTTTGAAAGAGAAGCAAAAATTGTTAGTCACCCTAACACATATAAATCAGGTGAAGTTACTGTGATTGAACCACGTTCTTTCAGTGAATCTGCTCAAATTGTTAAGAAACTTATTGATAAAAAGACAGTAATTTTACACTTAGATTTGTTAGATAAAGAACAATCTCAAAGAACAATTGACTTTGTTTGTGGTGCAGCTCACGCATTAAATGGAACAGCTCAAAAAATTAGCGATATGGTTTTCATTTTTACACCTAGCAATGTTTCTTTATCAGTAGAAAACGGTGCCGTTCAAAGCAAATTTGCTGAATCACTTTGGAACAAACCTCTATAGTGCTACGCACATAGATAAGGGAATGCTTCAAGGATATGAACGGAATAAAATTTAAATAATATATTGATTTGTGATAGTTGGATTTTCAGGATGCTTATAGCATCCTTTCTTTTTGCCTATTATTTTTTAATAAAAGTTCATTACGATACTGTTTGTAATTTTGATTTAATTCTGTTTTTTCAATAGCTTTATCGATTGCATTAATAGCGTTTTTGTAATCTTTTAGCAGCTCGTAAGCGTATGCTAAATGGTAATAGGCAAAAGCGGAATCCTCTACTTCGGCTCTATGTTTTAAAGCATGAATCCGTTTTATATCAATTTTTGTTTTTAGGTTTATGTACTCTTCAAGGTCTTCTTTAGCTCCTATGTGGTCACCCAAATCCTCTTTAATTTTAGCTCTATGTTTGTATAAAAAATAGCACTCCGGATTGCCTTGTGCTTCTGCAACTGCTATATTTATATATCTTAAGGCTTCTTTTTTATCTGAGTGTGCGTAACGTTTCGCTTTATCATAGTATTCTTTTAATTTGTCGGTTTTAACTAAGCTAGAATCAAAAGAATAATTTATTGTGAGGGTTTGTCTTGTTGAATTTTCTGGAAATTTCCCAAAAGGTTCTGATTTATGAATAGCATCAACAGCTGATTCATCATAAACAGGATTTCCTGAACTTTCTAGTATATCACCAGAAATTACATAACCTTCTCTATCTAGCTTAAATAAAACTTTTATATGTCCTTCTTCTAAAAAATCTGGGTATGACCAATTTTTTTGAAGTTTGTTTCTAATATTTTCCATATATTCGGAAAAGTCGATTTGTAGTTGTTGATTACTTGTTGGTCGATCATAATGAGAGCTATACTCATAAGCATTAATACTAAGAGATGACAAGATACACACTGCAAATATGATAATTGAATTTTTCATGAGTGTATTCTAATTCAAACAATATTTGAAAACAATAAAGGCGAGGTTTAGTATTAATCTCGCCTTGTATGTTTTAAACGTTGTAATTATTTCTATTTGCGAGCGAGAGAGTAATTTTTGACATTCCTTTTATTAGTAGTGCTATTCCTGATAAAATTGCTACTACCCAAAAAGATATGACAGGAAGCCCTACAATAATTGTTAATCCGACTAAAAATAAGATAAAAGCTGCTATTCCTTTGCAACCTACAAAATTAAACATAGAGCGTATTTTTGACATAAAGGCTGTTGCAGAGATGCTTTCTAATAAGAAAAAGACACCAGTTAATGCTATCAGCCATAGCAAATTTATTTTTGGAACAAAAAGTAATAATATCCCAATTGTCAAAACATAAGCCCCTAAAAAAATACACCATATTATATTTGAGACATATGCTCTATTGAAAAAAGATGTGATTATCTTGTAAAGTCCATAAGTGATAAAAACTGCGCTCAACATTACGCCGAATGTTACTGATGTTAATTTAGGTAAAATTAGTACGCAAAGTCCTAGTACCATAAGTAATAATCCTTCAATAAAAATAAAATTTAAAAAACGTTTTTCTGACATAGTTCATCTCCTCCTGTCGCAAGAATAAAAGGTTTTGACATGCTTTTTTATTGCTTAGTTGGCTAAATACTTGCATAATTCAAATAAATATTGTAAACTTATGTTAAGAAGAAAGTTTATTATCGAGAAAAATGATTTTACTAAAACCCCGTAGAAAGAAACGAAATAGAGCTAAACTTTTGGGTGCTGTGCAAATAAATAACAGTTCTTATTTTGTTTGCAAAAATAATGAGGGAAAAGTTTGTTTAAGGAACGGGAATGAAGAGAAGCTGCAAAAAGCTCTTGTTCAAAAAATGATTGATTTAAATCCGTCTATTAAAAAAATTTTGAACGATTATAAAATTAAACCAACGATTGATACGAAAACATTAAAAGAACTTTCTGATGGGCATATGAATGAGACTTGTCATGTAGCAATGGGTATTTATTCAATGTTGTCTGAGAATATGCGAAAAGAAATTAAAGCAGATACTATAAAAGAAGCATCTATGTTGCATGATCTCGGTAAAGTGCTTATTCCGTCAAAGATTTTGAACAAACCTGCTAGATTGAATCGTAAAGAACGAGAAATAATGAATATTCATTCAACACTGGGCTATGAGTTATTGAAAACACAAAGAATAAATACTGAGACGTTGGATTTAGTTAAATATCATCATCAAAATTTAAAACATTCTGGATACCCAGCGTTAAATTGTGATCACAATCCGTCTGATATAGGTGTGCAAATAATATCTACTGCTGATAAGTATAGTGCACTAAGAGAAGCTCGTGTTTATCGCAGAAAATTATCACGCATAGAATCTTTGCTTATACTTTATAAAGAAGTTCTTGAGGGAAAAATACACAAAGATGTTTATAAAGCTCTTGTCGAGTATGCAAAAGAGTTTGATAAATAATAATTTTTAATTAAAAAGGCTGAATTTTAATAAAACATAGCCTTTTTCTTTTTTATTGTATAATTATTACAAATAGAGAGGAATTAATTATGCAAGTTTCATTGAAATGGTTAAATGATTTAGTTGATTTGAGCGGAATTGAAGTTGCTCAAATAGCTCATGAACTTACTATGAGCGGTCTTGAAGTTGAAGAAGTTGAAGAAGTAAGACCCAAATTTACAAATATAATAACAGCAAGAATTGAAAAAATAGATAATCACCCAAACTCTGATAGATTGCACTTAGTGACAGTAAATACTGGTACTGCATTAAAAACAGTTGTTTGTGGTGCTCAAAATATTGAAGTAGGACAAGTTATTCCATATGCTTCTGTTGGAAGCAAAGTTCTTGATAGAAAATCTGGAGAACAATTTGAACTCACACCTGCGGTTATTCGTGGCGTTGAGTCTCAAGGTATGCTTTGTTCTGATGATGAGTTAGGTGTTAATGATAGAAATTATCAAGAAGAAGACGGTATTCTTATTCTAAATAGATTATTCCCAAATGTAGGTCTAGGCTTAGATGTTGAAAATGTTTTAGGCTTTGAAAAAGATTTTATTCTTCATACAGCACCTACTGCTAATCGTGGGGATCAAATGTCTGTAATCGGTATTGCAAGAGAACTATCTGCTCTATTCGATAGACCAATGAAATTTGAATATGCTTCAAGAGTTTGCGAAAAAGCTGATTTTGAAGTTGAAATAAAAGATGAAACAGTTTGTAAATACTATTCAATTGGTGTTTTAAAAGATATTACAATCAAGCCGTCTCCAGATTGGATGCAGAAAAGATTAATGGCATCAGGAATAAGAGCTATTAATAACGTAGTTGATATTACAAATTATGTTCTATTAGAATATGGTACACCATTACACGCTTTTGATTATGACAAATTAAACGGTTATTTATGCGTTAGAAGAGCTGAAAACGGTGAAAAAATTACAACATTAGATGAAGTCGAAAGAGAACTAACAACAGATTCAGTTCTTATTGCTACAAAAGAAGCTCCTGTATGTTTAGGTGGTGTTTTTGGTGGTAATAATTCTGAAATAGATGATAATACTAAAAACATTGCACTAGAGGGTGCTTATTTCTTCCCTGCTACAACAAGAAGAAGCGGTAGAAGTGTTGGTTATCGTTCTGATGCTTCAGCAAGATTTGAACGTGGAGTTGATATTGAGGCTGTTAAACCTGGTCTTTTAAGAGCTGTAGAACTTCTCGAAAAATATGCAGATGCTAAGTTTGAAGGACTTGTTGAGACAGGTGTAAATGAATTAGAACCAATTGATATAACATTACGTTACGCTCAAATAAAAAGACTTTTAGGCTGTGAAATTGAAGCAGAAAAATGTTTGTCGATTCTTGAAAATTTAGGCTTTGAAATATTAGGTAAAAACGATATGGCTTGTAAAGTCAGAGTTCCATCTTTTAGAGCGGATGATGTTACAAGAGAATGTGATTTAATTGAAGAAATCTCAAGAATTAATGGATATGATAAAATTACTCCGACTTTGCCTAGCAAAGGAGAACCTGCAAATATTTCTTTAACTGAAAGGGTTATTAAAAGAATCCATGAACTAATGTTAGCTTGTGGCTTGAACGAAATGCAAACATCTTCATTAATCGGCGAGCCTTTGCTAAAGCAATTTAATATGACTTATGATAAAGAAAATGCGGTATTTGTAGAAAATCCTGCATCTGAAGATTTTGCAATGTTACGCCAAACAATGGCTGCAAGTCTTTTGAATTGTATGAAGTATAATTACGATAATGGTCAAAAAGATTTTTGGGGCTACGAAATTGGTAGAACTTACTTAAAAGTAGCTGAAGCTGATGAAAAATCTTCTGGTGTAAAAGAAACTCAAACGTTGGCTGGTGTAATTACTGGTAATGTACAAAAATCTTTATGGCAATGCACCGGAGAAATTGATTTTTATACAGTTAAAGGTATTGTAGATAAAGTATTAGAAGAATTCGGCCTAACAAGAAGAATTAAATTTGCTCTTCTTGCGGATTCTCCTCTAGCTCAATCTCATACCGCTTTACATCCTTATAAAACGGCAGTTTTAACAATGCTTGGTAAAAAACCTGAAATTATTGGTTATTATGGAGAAATTCATCCAGAATTAAGAGCTAAATTGAAATTTAATCAATCAGCATTCTTGTTCAAACTTGATTTGGATATGTTGGTTGCTGGTGTAAATGAAAGCGTTGTCAAATATAAGAAACTACCTCAATTCCCTGAAGTGCAACGAGATTTGGCTGTGATTATACCTAAAACGACTTCTTGGTCAGAATTAGAAAATGTTGTTAAAAAAGGTATTGATAATAAAATATTCACAGGCTGTGAAGTGTTTGACGTTTATGAGGGTGAACACGTTTCAGAAGGGTTTAAATCAGTGGCTTTCAGAATCAAAATGCAAGATGCTAATGCGACTTTAACAGATGAGACAATTGAAGCTCAAATGGCACAAGTTCGCTCAACACTTAAAAAAGCGCTTCCTGAGCTAAGTTTTAGAGAATAACTATTATAATTACTATTAAAAAGGGTTTTGTAACAATACAAAACCCTTTTTAAGATGGTTAATTTCCCCTAATTAATTGTTCAATAGGAAAAGGGTTATTCATAAGCCTTAAAAACTTTTATATTAATATATGTAACAATTTATGTAGTTTGGTATTAACAAATATTAAAAATATGGAAATAGGTTGTTAAAACAAGTATAATAAAGCATAGGGTATATGGATATCGTACAGAAAGAAGTAAGAAGAACAAAATTAAATAGAGATAAAATAGCTATAACCCACTTTTGGTCGCGTTTTGGGCTGACCATGGGGAGTAGAACGCAGTTTTGGCGTACCTTTTTTGGGGGTATGCTATGAATGAATTGCAAGTTGCAAGCGAAAAAGCTGTACAAACTTTATCCCTCTCCCATAAGGGGCGAGGGACTAGAGGAGGTGCTTTATGATATCAATAAACACCAACCTCTCAAGCCTTATCACCCAACGCTCACTCACCAAGAGCACCGACGCACTCAATCTAGCGATTGAGCGAATGACAACGGGCTTTAAAATAA